>JANYFB010000254.1 GCA_025362955.1 Akkermansiaceae bacterium | reverse complement strand
CTTCCGCCTTGCCGATCATGCTCCGCAATTTGAAATTCAGCTCGTCAACCACGGCACCGCATGACGTGTGAAAGCATCTCGCCGTTGGAATTTGATCTTCTAGCAAGATTTGAAAATCCCTGCGCCCGCTGGCCCCGTGGTGCAAGTGAAGGCCCGGACAAGGTGAAAAACCGAGTTCATCGAGCGCATGGCCAAGCAGACTCTCGGCAATGGCGCGGCGGGTGACGAGGTTTTCACTCATGGACGCCAACCCGCCTTTTTCAGAGTTTTAGCGATGGCACCTTCGCAAGCGATGTATGGTGCAAGATCGTCATGCAGCATCGTGAGAACATAGGCATAAAAACACGCGGTTTCGTTAGCCATCTTGTGAACTTTGCTTTTGCTTTCATCTAGCCAGATTGCGCCAATCAGCCGAATCCCGCCAATATCTGATTCCCCTAACGAAACCGCTTTGCGTGCCCGTTCCAGCATCAAAGGGACTATTTCTCCGCCTCTGTCCCGGTAGTCTTTCAGACAGGTGAAGCACTCATCGCGGGCCTGACGGTTGGCAATGCGGGCGAGGCATTCGCCGTCCGAATCTGGATAGCTTTTCAAAGCTAACGTCATCCAGTCCTCAAGTGGTAAAGTGGAAATGTCCGGGCCATTTTGGCACTCGGGAAAAAGGTCGGTGTCCATGATTCAAGGTAAGGTCATGGGTTCAATTGCGGGTTTCATTCGCGGTGATGAAATCCTCCAGTGCGGCCGGGCGGAATCGAATGGATCGACCAATCCGGCAGAATTTCAGATTCCCAGCGGCCATTTGCTCGTCAAGCGTTCGCACCGATATTGCGAGCTTGGCGGCGGCTTCCGGGCGATTGTAAAGGAGTGCCGTTAGTTCCTTTTCTTGCTTCGGCGGTAGTGATGCGAGGTCTTTAGCCATGGCGCAAGAATCTGCCCAAGACTGCGCCCCGTCACTTTCGCGGGGTGCGCTTATATCCCTGCGTTAAGCGCACTTTTCGCCATTGCCAAGGCTTCCCATCCTTTCCGCAGGTCTTGGGGTATCCGCACGGCATTTCTTTTGCCGGGGTCTTTGCCTTTGGATGGGTTCACAGGGCCGGAGGGGTTCAACTCCCGGAGCGGATGCCGTTGGAAGGCTTCATGCGTATGGGGATTCCCTTTCGTGTAATGCTTCACGATCTTCAATCCGACGCTGTGCCACTTCGGAAAAGTCGTTTTATCGAATGGCGGCAGTTTGAGAATCTTCCGGCCTAGCTCGGGGATTGCCGCATGGTCGGGCGGGATTTTCAAAAGCTGGGCATGTCCATTGCGGCGGTATCCTTCCATGAAGTCATACAGCAACGCCACAAGGCGATTTTGCGCTTTCGTCACTTCTCGTTTGCTCTGTTTCGCCCCCGGCGGGCGTTTCATCGGAACCAGCGTTTCAGACCCTTGCCGGATGCTTTTCAAGAACTCTTGCCAATGCGCGGAAACCTCGGGATTCAAGCTCATGCGGCCCGGAATGTCGGGAGTCATCCGAGCGCGCATTCTGGTCACTTCATGGCCTTCACTGAGACTCCACAGATAACGCTCAACCGCCTTGTCTGATAGTTCCACAAGGGATGCTTGGGCATCGCGGCTTCCCTCCGCAGACCTTCCCGCGAGCCAATCCACAAGCGACACGACAAGCCGGGCGGCGTGAAACTCCGCCATCCCTTCCACCGTGGGATTTTCGATCCCACCAGCCCGCAGTCGGATCATTTCGGCCAAGTGCGCAAGGGACAATGGCACAGGGGCTAGTCCGGGCGTTCCGGGAAATGGAAAGACAGTTGGGAGTTGATAGACCTGCGCGACAAGCTCTTCGGTGACTTGGAAAGTTATCGTTTTCACGCCTTTGCCCTCCCTGTCTTCCTCGCCTTACACAGGCGAGGCTGCCACGGGCCGGGAACCACGTTCAGCGGACGCGCCTTCACCTCGGGTTTCAGCACCCACGCCATATCTTTCCTTTTGTCCAGAAGCGCATACATCGCCAGCTCGCGAATATCCATGGGCCTTGGACCGTGAAAGCATCCTTTATAGAATCGGGAGGCAATAGCCTGCAATTCTCGAAATTCATCATCCTTGATTTTGAAGGAAACGGTTCTCATCCGCATTTCCTCTGGTTGTGTCTTTTTCATGTTAGGGAGTTGGTTCACGATGCGGAGCGAGGGGAAACCCAAGGCTTCCAACGGTGCGGACAGTGGCGGCACTTGTGAAAAATGAGGGTGTTTTCCTCGGGCGGCGGCGGGGTTGCCTTGGGAATGGCCACGGGCGGGGCTTGATAGACTCCCCGGCGAATTTCCCGCTCTTGCTCTACAAGGGACAACCGTCGGGCGATGATGGCCAAAGCCAATTCTGTTTCAGAAATCCCCACGGAATGCGCGGCGTTTTGGAGGCATTCAAACACCGCTTGCCGCATCGGAATCAATGCCCGCACGGATTCCCCACGGCGGGGGATTTTGGGGAAAAATGCTTTCAGTGTTCGCGCCCAAACGTCGGAAAAATCCTCGCGTGGACCCGGCCCGGATATGTATTCAGCCCCCTCCGATACAGTGCACGCAATCGCACCGGCTGCGTTGATTCCATGGGCGTTGATCTCATCAAACCAAGCGCGAGACATTGGCAAAACCACTTCAACTTGCGGAAGTTCTATCGGCGGTGCGGGCCGCACTTCAAGAGGTGAAAGGACGGTATTCATCGGGCTTTTTGGGTTGAGGGTTTCAACCAGTAGCCACGCGGCGGCTTGGTCAATCCATGCTTGGCGGCGTGCTTCACAACCGCCACATCGGAAACGCCAAGGGTGCGGGCGATCTCCACAACGGGCATTTCCCACAGCAACGCCTGCAAGGCCGCAGGCTCGGGCCATGCCACGGCGGATTTCCGGGCGGTGGCGGCTTCCCCGGCTTCCGCATCCTCGGACGGGCCGATGGGAATCACGTTTTCAGGACCGCCACTTGAGAGGATTTTCCACAGCTTTTCCGCCTCCCGCTTCTTGATCAATTTCCGGTAGTGGGCATGGATCATGGAAACGGAAGTCCCGGCTTGCTTGGCGGTTTCGTCAATAGAGCCGTGCGTCTCGTAGTGGCAGGAAATGAAGGTTTTCCGCAGGGTGTTTTCTGGCCACGCGCCAACCGCCCAACCAGCGAGGGCGCGGGCATCCTGCAAGCGGCGGGTGTATTCGTC
>JANYFB010000177.1 GCA_025362955.1 Akkermansiaceae bacterium | reverse complement strand
GATTACAAAATCGCCCGTGGGGGTGGAGAAGCCCTTGCGACCCGTGGAAACGCGGGTGTTGAAGAGTTCGTTGCCATCGGCATCGTAAAGTCGGGCACGCTGCTCGGACAGGCGGATCTCGATGTGGCGTTCCTCTCGCAGCGGATCGCGGCCTAAAATAAGTCGCATCATTTTCACGTCGCCCCGGTTAGAAGCAAAATTGATCGGCCACATGCTGTAAGACCGCGTATAAACATTTTTCTTCGCGCCAGCTAACAACATATATCGGGCGGTCGGGAGCACTCCGGAATCCACCGCGAGCATCAAGGGTGTGAAATTCCGGTCAAAGCGCATGATCGTATGCATCATGCCAGGCCGGACGTTTTTAAGGAAGGCGGAAGAAACCGGAAGATTAAACGGAGTATTAGGATTGGCTCCCGCGTCTAGCAAGTATTTCACCGTCCGGTAGCAACCGGTCGCGATGGCGAGGTGAAGCGGAGCCTGACCTTCGGGGAGGCGGAGGTTCACGTCCGCTCCGTTCTGAATCAGCAAGGATGCCACCCGGTCCTGCTTATAGCGGATGGCCAAACCTAACGGCGTATCGCGGTAAGGAATGCGCGTGACATTTACCGACTCGCCGCAGGAAAGCAGCAAGCTCACCATGTCCACCTGCCCGAAGGCGCTCGATAGATAAAGGGCGTTGCCTGCGGGATTGCCATAATCTGTTAGCAATTTCACGAATGAGCCTTGCTGGGCCAGTGCTGCCGCTTCCACGAGCAAGAGTCCGCGCCGTCCACGGGTAGTGGCTCGCGCGCCGTGAGCTAGCAAGGTGCGGGCGGCTTCCTTATTGCGTTGGTCATACGCTTTCCAAAGCCAAGCGTCCCAGTTTCCCGCCTTGGGCTTTACCCCGTGATCAAGAAACGCTTGGAAAACTTCCCGGTTAGGTGAAGTGAAGGCACGTTCGAGAGGACTGGAGGACTTGGCGGAAGAATGGGAACCGTTAGGGTCCGCGCCGATTTTAAGCAGCAGGGAAATTTGCTCCGGTTTTCCATCCGTAACGGCGTGATCTAGCAGTGTGAGTCCGTCCACACCGGGAGCGTTAGGATCAGCACCTGCGGCAGCGAGCTTGGGCACGGCATCCAGCCAGCCACGCCGGAACGCGATTTGGATCGTGGTTTCCCCTGCGGCATTAGTGGCACCAGGGTCAGCGCCAAGCTCGATCAACGAGTCCACAAGATCACGTCGCCCGGACTCCATGGCCACATGCAAGAGCGGATTGCCGAGACGATCTTTGAGGTGCGGATCCGCCCCGGATTTCATCATGGCCTGCACAAAGGTGATCCGGCCGTTGCGGATTGCCCAAGGTAGGATTTTTTCTCCGTCCGGCATCAGGCCGTCCGTCTTGGCCCCGGAGCTCAACATCTTGTCCACCATCGCCGTTTCTCCCTCTTGCACGGCGATGCCGAGAAGACTCGCATGGTCTGCAGCCTCGGGATTGAGGTTTGCCTTGGCGTCTAGCAGTTTGAAAGCGGTGGGAATGTCGTGATTTTCGATAGCAACTCTCAAGGGTGTTCTTCCCCGGTCATCGCGCTGTTCGGTGTAAACTCCGACATCAAGAAGCCATCCGGCACGCCGCGAATCTTGAGCGGCGACAGCTTGCATCAGCGCGTTTCCAGAAGGCTCAATGTGGGCTTTTAAAAGTTCCCGAAGCCCTTGCTTTTGAGGGCTGTCACAGGAAACCAGCAATCCTGCAACGATGAGCAAGGTGCAGGAATGATAGTGTTTCAACTGCGGTGTGCGGATCACACCGCGAGACGCTAGGCAAACTTTTTAAAATAGCAAGTTCTCGCATCAACTTGCGCCGATTGTTTTAGGGAATTTTTACCGCGAGGGGAGAACCCGGTGTGCCTGGCAAAAATGGGGCGGATTTCGCGTTGCCGGAGTTGAGTCGGTAGCTTCCCTTGAAGCCGCGCCAATAGACTTTCCCGTCTCCATCGCTGGTTAGGGTTTCTCGCGTGTGCCAGCGATACCCAACCCAGTATTCCCAGACTATGGCGTTTGCCTTCAGGCTCCAGTCCTTCTTCCATAGCGCGGCCTCGGGTATCCAATGACTCCCCTCCCAGAAGCCCCACATGAGAAATTCGTCGTAAGCAGGGTGACTGAAACAGGCGATCAGGCTGTCGCGCAAATAGTCCGCAGCGAGTGCTTCGTCGCCATTGGTCACGATGTCGAATTCCGTGATAACCTGCTTCGGTACGACGGCGGTGAAGCGGTCGGTCACCCGCAGCAAGTCCTCCGGCGAGGGCAGGAAACTGGAGTGGAAATGAGCCTGGTTTCCAAGACCGTCCACCCGGACCCCGTCCTTTTTCAGCTTTTCCAAAAGTTGAAAGGTCTTGTCCTGTTGCGGTCCGGGGCGGAAAATTTGATCCTCGTTGATGCAAAGCGGTAGTTTCGTTAGACTACGGGCTTCGCGGAAAATCTCTACTCCGAGCGTGTCGAGCGGCGGGCCTTTTGCCCCCAACATTTCCGCACCTTGCCAAGCGATGGGGTGGTTGATCACGTCCCACTCGACTACCCGGTCGCCGGCGTAGCGGATTCGCTCGCGGATACTATCTAGCAGATCCGACTTGAGCTTCTCGGGATCGGAAATCCGTGCTCGCGACCAACCATCCACCGCCTCCTGCATCAAGTAATGGCCACGGATAGAAATCCCGTTAGCTTGGAGCCATGCCATGCTTTGATCGAGTTGCGCCCGGCCAATTCCATCGTGGGGAAATGAGTCGGGCTTGAGATCGTTTTCAAAAACCACGCGGCTGAACGTCCGTTGGGCGATGTCGCGATACTTGTCTCCATCCGTCCCCTCCTGGGTCAACATGCCACGCGTGACGCAGGAGCCGAAGCCGAATGCATGGCGATCCAGCTCTACCGTCACAGTGGTGTTAGGAAGTGGTTTGCCGTCGGCTCCTAGCAGTTGCACGGACATGTCCGCCTTGCGGATTTTCTCGATCCGCTCCAGCGCCGCCGCACGCCACGCCGCATCCGGCTGCCGGCCTTCGTAGGTCTGCTTCTGGCGCGGCAGCTTTGTTAGGTCAAAATCCGCTCCATAGTT
This sequence comes from Akkermansiaceae bacterium, assembly GCA_025362955.1. Lineage (GTDB taxonomy): Bacteria > Verrucomicrobiota > Verrucomicrobiia > Verrucomicrobiales > Akkermansiaceae > Luteolibacter. The sequence continues at coordinate 5,663 of JANYFB010000177.1, read as the reverse complement.
CAACACTCGGACATTGGCGATTTCCACCGTTTGCACCTGCTCTCCGAAAAAGATCGTGACTTCACCCTGGCCCTCCGGCACGTCGAGCTGGGCTATGAATGCTTGGTTTACCCGTTCCCACACGCCCCCGAATTTCGCGGCCTCGGTCATCCCGACCATGGTATAACTCGGTGCGGTTAGTTGAACTTTCGCCACAGCAAGTCCCTTGCCCCCGGCCACGCAACGGGCCATGTAAGACACCAGCAGCTTGTCGCCCATTTTCACCGAGCCTGCGGCAAAACGGGCGGTCATCTGCGCGCTCCACGGCTTACCCGGAGTCGCCACAGGAACTGTAATCCGCATCGCCTCCGCAAATAACTCGTCCTTCACCGGCACTTTCACGGCGCTTCCGCCATTGCCCGCTCCGGCAGTTAGATTACTTTGCGCGGTCACCAGATCGATACCGCCCTCAGGAATCGGCTCGACAGCATGGCTCAACGCAACGGGCAGGATGGCTAACAGGAGCTTGATTAATCGCATGAAATTTGTTAGGTTGTTTACCGGGTCGGCGCATTTCTAACGATTCACCGTGACGACGGTGGCATCATAAGCCACAGCATGGACACCATCCGCCGCACTCAACATGAGCGTGTAGCTGCCGGGCGCGCTGAAGGTGGCAGTGGTGGCGGCTGCGGCGGCATTTGCAAACACCACCGGAGCCGGACCGGAATAGAGTTTCCACTGCACTGTCACCACTCCCGGCGCAGTGGATTTTCCAGCTAGATTCACGGGCACCCCTGCGGTAGCCCACAGATCGGCCCCGGCACTTGCCGTCGGGGAGCCTGGCGAACGTGGCCCGCCATTGGCATCGGTCGTTTGAATGACCTCGAAATTGTTGATGTCAATGTTGTTGAGGATGTGAGAAAAACAGTCCCTCGGATAGCGATCATCCGGGGTGATCGAGACGGAGAAAAAGCCGCCATTATCCGCGACGATCGCGCCATACTTTTTCAGCGCGCGCAGCACGGCCTTTTCTTGAATGCTCCAATTTTTCGGAATCACGAAGTCGCCCTTGAGACGAAAGCGCTGGCCCATGGCAGGCACATTGGGATCGTTCGTCGGCGGGTTGGAGGCTTGATGCGTGGCGGGATAAATCGGACCCGTCCGGGTGTTCCTAACAATCAGCCTGAGCGCGTGCTCCACCATCCCGCGCTGGCATTCGTCATAGCGGACCAAGGCGGGAAACATCGCCAGTCCGGCCGCATCCGCCGAGGTCCAACCCGCTTGGCGCAGGGCATTGGAACCGAGATTCCATTTCGCGCCGTTGGCCGCCTTCCAAGCGGTACCGCTACGCTTGGCTTGCCAAGTTTCCCAGAAAAATCCCGCACCGGGTTTCACGACGATGGAATGCCGATCTCCCCCAGCGTCGTGAAGGTCCTGCTGCCACTCCGCGTTCGAGAGATTTCCCGTTTCCGCAGGCCAGCCTTCCACCGGTTGGTTCGGCGGAATCGGATAGAGTCCGTTAGGAAATTTGCCGCCGTCGAGATCGGACTCTTTGGGATACTCAAAAAATTTGATAGGGATCACCGGCTGGTTGTCAGGCACCAGCGCATAGTTCATTTCACTGAATAGCCGGAGATTTTGCCGCCCTGCCTCCACCGCCAGATCCGCCTTCACCCGGGCGACCATCGCCGCGCTGTTCGCTATCAAGAGGCGTTCCGAAATATCCTCGTTCCATGCGCTGGTCCGCGGCATGATCTGCATTGCGGACACCACCGCATCCGCCTCCGGGGTGTTAAAAAGTAGGGGCGTCGTGACCGCTGGCAAGGGGCCGAGGATGCGGCCCTCGTGATTGATCAGTTCCGCCAAGACCATCTGAGGCAGGGCCATGAGAAAAATGAGGTGACGCATGGCCGAACTTATCCAGCGGACCTTGGGATGCAAGAAGCCATAATTCCAATCCCCCCGTATTCCGGCATTCCACCTGCTTTTACCTAGGAAATCCCGATGCCGCTCGCCGATCATACCGACCTCTCCGACTTCTTTGAAATTCTCCATCAGCTTGTCCGAGAACCCTCCGTCGTCGGCACCGAGGACTCATTTTTCCTGGTCCTGCGCCGTGAGTTAGAAGAAGTGGATGTCACCGTCGAGCGCCACCTCGGGGTCCTCGTCGCCCGTGGCCGGAATCCCGAGAGCATCGTCCTCTCCGCCCACATCGACCGACACGGCTTGCTCTGCACCGGCCCTAACGAATTTCAATACGCCGCATTCATCGCCGGCAATCGTGGCGAGCTCACCGGAGATTCGGTGTCCGAGCAGATGATGGCCTCCATCGCCGACCGCTTCACCGGCCAACGCGTCCAAGCCCACCTCCCCTATACTGGCACCTACCTCGGTCAAGGCATCATTTCTTCCGGCTACCTTTGCCCCCGTCGGCACAACCTCATCTTTGAAATCAGCGGCCTCGACTACCTCCAGCCCGGCACCCCCATTTCTTTCCTGGATCGACTCCGCGTCACCCCCACCCATCTATCCGCCCAGCTCGATAACGTTCTCAGCGTCGCCATCATCATCCACCTTTTCCGCAGCGGATTTTCCGGCACCGCCCTCTTCACCGCGCAAGAGGAAGCAGGCCGAAGTTGGCGCTATGCCCTCGCTTGGCTCCAGCGCGAATCCATCGTCACCCGCCGTCTTCTCGTCCTCGACACCAGCCCCTATCCCACCCCGGAAGCTGCCGCAGAGCAGGATCTCGTCCTCCGGAAAAAGGACGCCACCGCGGAATTCGACGCCGATTTCACCGTGGAAATCCAAGATCACTGCCGGACACTCCACATTCCCTATTCCTACAAGGACACTTGGATCGAAAATCAAAACGCCGCCCGCGCCAAGCCCATGTCCCTTGGCCGCACCGAGCTCGGTCGCCTCGTCGCCGCCACCGGTGGCCAAATCAACGGCACCACTCTCCAGATTCCCACCACCGGCTACCACACGGCCAGCGAGACAGCCTCGCTCGCATCCATCCGCGCCGCCATTCGGCTGTTAGGCACCTATATCGACTGAAGGAAAAATTCCCTACCGTCCTAAGGCGCTCAAATCGCGTACGTCTTGTCGCCGACATTAAGCATAACAATCGGCCAAGCAAACGCCTTGGATTCGAGATTCCGAACGAGATATACTATCAATTACCTGTTTTCGCGCTTCAAACTTAAAACTAAGGTCTTGACTGGCAATCATCCGGCGAAGTGGATTGCTGTCATTCTAATCTCGCCATCGGCCGATCTAGAAAAGCAGTAAATGATGCTCCACTCCATTTCGGAGACATTGTTTGGCTCATTGTGGCAAATACTCCAGCTCTCCAATTGATCTGGGGAGCGCGACCTGGGCTTCTCATGCAATAACGTCCGGATCGCTTGCGCTGGAAAGAGTGTCGTAAAGTGCCGCAAAAATTCATCGCGATTCCCAATGCCTTCAAACCCATTGAGGTCAGCTAAATCGACATCGAGTGGAAATCTCGTTAATCTTGAGATCTCGGAAACGTCATTCCTCTCCAAGCCTGACTGAAAATCCTTCCAAAATTGATCCAGCGATCTCTCCGAGGATGCCTGTCTATTACTGCGGTCAACTCCGAGCGGTTGTGTTGATGTCCGGCAAGAGCACGCTATGCCAATCAAGGTAACGACGAGAAGTATGTGAAAAGAGCAGCCTCGCATGGTTTGATAATTTTCTGCAGAACGTCGAGCGTATGCACCCCTACCAGCGAGAGCGAGCGTCGATCACGGGTTTAGGGTTGTAGTCTTGGAAAATCATCGAAACAGAGCGGCTGGTAAGGTTGTCATGACGTGTCTTGTTTGGCTTAGTTCCTTTTTTGATCAGAGGATGGTCAGGGATGGGGCAGTCCTTGGAAATCAATATCAAGAATCAAAAATATTAAAATCCAAGGACCGACCCGAATGGACTTGAGGACGAGGATGCAAACGGGGATGCCGGTGGAGTAGAAGAGGTTCGCGGGCAGGCCGATGACTGTATCGATGTGGCCGTCGTCGAGCAGCTTGGTCTGGATGCGTTCTTCCGCACCGCCACGGAAGAGCACTCCATGCGGCAGAATGATGGCCATCACGCCTTCGTCTTTGAGGAAGTGGAAACCGTGGAGGAGGAAGGCGAAGTCGGCGGCGGATTTCGGAGCGAGGCCGTGGTTTTTGAAGCGCACATCGTCGGCCAGCGCGTCGGTGGGTCCCCAGCGGTAGCTGAAGGGCGGGTTGGCGACGATGGCGTCGAAGCTCGGCTTCTTCGCCGGGTTCGGCTCCCGCATCATGTCCCACTCGTTGAGTAGGGTGTCGCCGTGGAAGATGTCGAACTCCGTGTCCCTCACCCCGTGCAGCAGCATGTTCATGCGGGCGAGGTTGTAGGTGGTGATGTTCAAATCAGCTTCCGCCAGCAAGCGCCTTGCGCAGCACCTCTTTCACAAAATCAGGAATCGCCAGCCCTGCCTCGGCAGCGTCCGCTTTTAGTCGCTCGTATTGCTTCGTTTCGTCTCCCTGCCAGAGCAGGTCAACCCGCCGCAATTGCTGCATGGCGATGTGCGAGTGATTTTCAGGATATGCCCAATAGCAGCTCAAGCACACTTCGCGCTTCTTGAGCGTTGTCCAGTTGTCACAATGCTCACACGACCAACTCTTCGCCCGATTTGCGGAGCCGCACAGCAGCATGAATTCGTCGGGTGACATCGTCTCAGACTCTCCGGCAACCCCAAACGGAACGCGATGGTCAATTTGCAAATCTGCCGCTGGCATCTCCTCCAAATAGATAAAACAGCGGCACCCGTACGTTTTGATGAGTGCTTCCTTAATCTTCTTAGACAGTCCTGTACGTCCGCTGGAACGACGCAAATTCACCTTCGTGGGATCTCCAAAACGATATGCAGCGATTTTTCTCCCGTCTCCCCCGGTCACGGTTACACGTTGGAGAGGAATTCCTTGTTCTTTCACATCACAAGCGGCTCTCGGCGGATGGTTATATCCGTACAGGTTTTTTAATTCCTCTGTGGTGATTTGCCCATGCTCCAAAATGTGAGTGATAACAGTTCTGGGACGCTTAGCTGTTACCGAATGGCAAAGTTCCAGAAAAGCCTTCGGATATTTCTTACTTGGCATAGCGGAGAATTCAAAAGAGTTCGGGTTGTGTCACTGGTCTGCGACTCGCCTTCTGGGGCATCGTCCCGATTTCTGCGGCAAGTGCGGGCGAAATATAAAGAGACTCAAAAGTGTGCTCTTCGCGACCGAGGAGCGTCGACTGTGTTGAACGTCCTGCCTCCAACTCGATATGAGAGAGGCTCAAATAAGAAGGAAGAGTCTCACCATAAGATTTGTCTCCCGTCCTCCCGTCGTAGCTGATCGCATAGCGCAGCCCCCGTGCATTCAGTCCATCCAGAGCCACCACAAAATCATCGAACGACAAGCCAGCAAGATAGCGGGAATCCCTCTCTCCCGATGTCCCCTGATACGGTGGATCCATGTAAATAACATCTTCAGGCTCCGCTGCCGCCAGTACGTCGCGGAAATCATGAGAAGTCACAACCGTCTTTCCCCGCAGCAACATGGAGACCGCGATGATATTCTGACGCATCGTCTCAGGTCGCGTGCCCAGTCGCCTCTTGTCGGGGCTTTGGTTAAACATGCCCTCGCTGT
>JANYFB010000157.1 GCA_025362955.1 Akkermansiaceae bacterium | reverse complement strand
GGAGGCCCCAGCGTTCGACGACGAGTTCCCATGCCCAGGCGATGGCTTCTTTTTTGAAATAGTTGCCGAACGACCAGTTTCCTAACATTTCGAAAAACGTGTGGTGATAGGTGTCGTAGCCGACATCTTCGAGGTCGTTGTGTTTGCCGCCGGCGCGGATGCATTTTTGGGTGTCCGCCGCGCGCGGTGGATCATAAGGAGCTTTTTCAACGCCGAGGAAATAAGGGACGAACGGGTTCATCCCGGCGTTCGTGAACAGCAGGCCCGGCGACTGCGGGAGTAGCGAGGCGGAGGGGACGATGGTGTGCTGTTTTTCTTGGAAGAAATCGAGGAAGGATTGGCGGATCTCGGCGGAGGTCATGGGCGTTAAAAATAGAAAAGTCGTAGCGGCGGGACGCTGCAGCCACGTTGGCGGAGGGCCGGGGGCGGTGTAAAGCCTTGGGTAGAGTCGGAAAAAACAGGCAGGAATGCCTGCGTCACCTGGCGTCACTCTTCCACAGCTTGGGCTCGGGGAACGGCCTTGGGAATTTCTGGTGAAACCAGATTGGCACGCGGAATCGGCGGGAGCGGGCGGATTTCCTCAATAGGGGCAGCTTTAGGCGGCGGTGGAGTTTCCTCGACAGGAAGAGCGCGCTTTGGCTTGATCAGCAAAGGTTTGGGAGGAGGAGCTTCCTCAATGATTGAGGCTTTCTGCGGCACAATTTTCATCTGCTCCTTAGTGGGCGGCGTCTGCCTCATGCGGATTTCCACGCGCCGGTTGACGGATTGTTCATCGGCATTTCCGGTGATGACGACGGGTTCGTAGCGGCCAAAGCCGCGGGTGATGATCTTGGAGGCATCCATGCGGAGGGCGCTGACAAGGTATTTTTTGACAGCCTCGGCGCGTTTGATGGAGAGGTTGAGATTGAAATCGTCTCCGCCGACGAGGTCGGTGTGGCCTTCGATCCAACAGTAGAGGTTGGGGTTGCGATCCATGAGCAGGCCGAGCTTCATGAGTCCGACTTTGGCGCTCTCGCGGAGTTCGGCTTTGTTAAACTCGAAGAGCAGGTCGCTGGGCAGCATGGTTTTTTTGCTGAGGAGGACATTCGCGGGGAGATCGAGCAATTTGTCGAGCGAGGTCATGCCATCAAGGGTGCCATTCTCGACTTTTCCATTGGCCCCTTTTTTGATCAAATCATCGGTAAATTTACCGATTTCCTGGTCGTCGGCTTGAACAGCCCCGGGGTCCACGGTGATTTGTCCAACCGCAGCGGGCTTGATATTGTCCGGCTCGCGACCGAGTTCCGGAAGTTCCGCGTCGATCTCGAGACCGGCGGAAACCTCGAGGGCGACGGCATCGGGTTTTCCCTCCTTGGCGGGGGTTTGCATGCGTATGGCATATTCGGCCTCGACGATTTCGGGCTTGATGTCGATGTCCTGATTTTTCGGTAAAATATCGAGTAGATCGACCTCGTCGAGAAGCGCGGCGGTGTCCTTTGGTGGCTTGACCACGTCTTCCGGCGGCTGGGATTGCTCTGGTTCGTAAGGCCGGACTTCCGCCTGCTGGATATTAACCGGGCGGGTGCTAAGTTCGCGGGCTTGCTCGAAATTGAAAGCGATTTTCATCCGATCCAACGCGAAGAAGACGATGACGTGGAGGAGAATCGATAGAAACATCGCCACGGCCGCCCACCAGCCAAGGTGGTCAGGACCGGGTAGGCGATAGGCGCCCGTGTCTCGGGATGTGCTCCATGAATAGCCCTCGGCCATGCGTGACTATACGCCGATCTAATGTGCTGGCAATCACCGGAAAGACTGTTTATTCTCCGTCTGGTATCCCACCTGCTATTTCTCAAAATCAACTCCCAAACACCATGGCCGCCAAGAAAACTGCAAAGAAGCCGACCGGAAACGCGCCCTCGGAAGGCGAAGCCGCAGCGAAGCCTGTCGCGAAAAAAGCCGCCAAAAAAGCTGTAACCAAAAAGACCGCTCCAACCGCTGCCAAGAAGGCGGCAAAGAAGATTCCCGCGAAGCCATCCCTCGACGCCATCGCCCGTGCCGCCTATCTGAATTACCGCCGTCGCGTGGAACAAGGCCTGCCGGGGGACTCCCACGGCGACTGGCTGGAAGCGGAAAAACAGTCCACTGAGGAATGATTGGTTTCATTTTTCCAACGCTTCCGGCTTGGAGAGCGCATCAATCGGCTTCACAGTCTGCCGCGTGAACTCTTGCTCATCCTTGGGAATCGGTTTGGCGGGCTTCGGAACCGTCGGGTCCGGCGTTTGGAATACTCTCCAGCGCAACGGCGAACTCATCACCGGCCGCACCGGGGGTGGCGTGACTCTGCACATCGCGAAAATTCTTGTCCGCGATCTTGCCAAGGTTCGCGCGACGACCGAGGAGGTGGCAACGGAGATTTTCACCACCGACTGGCGGGCGCTGGTAGCCGATCCTGCGGTGGACATCGTCGTCGAACTAATCGGCGGCACGACGGATGCGTTCGAAATCGTGGCTGCCGCCCTGCGTGCGAAAAAGCCCGTGGTCACCGGCAACAAGGCTCTGCTTGCCGAGCGTGGGGTCGAGTTGTTCGCCATCTCCCGGGAAATGGATACTCCGATCCATTTTGAAGCTGCCGTCGCGGGAGGAATTCCGATCATCCGCACGGTCCAGGATTCGTTCATCGGCAACCGGATTCATTCGTTTTCCGGCATCATCAACGGCACTTCCAACTATATCCTTGGTCGCATGACTGATGCAGGACTCACTTTCGAAGCCGCCCTCGTGGAAGCCCAGGCTCTCGGCTATGCGGAAGCCGATCCGGCACTCGACGTCAATGGCTGGGACGCAGCCCACAAGGCGATTTTGCTGGCCACACTTGCTTACGGGTTCCCCATCAATCCCACGCAGATCCACGTCTCCGGCATCGAGCAGGTGCGGCCCACTGATATCAGCTTCGCGAAAAATCTCGGTTATTCTGTTAAATTGTTAGCCGTCATCCGCGAACATGCCGATTCCTCCGTGGAGTTGCGTATTCAGCCGTCGTTTATCGCGCAATCTAACATTCTCGCCTCCGTTCATGGCGTCTTTAATGCCGTCGCCGTCCATGGGGACGCAGCAGGCGAATCTCTATTTTACGGACGCGGTGCCGGTCAGGATCCCACCGCATCATCGGTCGTTGCGGACTTGGTAGAAGCCGCCCGCGGACTCCGCCAAGTTTCCGGCCATCGGGGCTTTCTACCCTATCGCGAAAGCGGGCGAATCCTTCCTGTCGGCGAAACATCGACTGCCTACTACGTCCGCTTCGATGTCACGGACCGCCCCGGTGTGGTCGCGGAAATCGCGCGAGTTCTAGCAGATCACCGCATCGGTATTTCCGGCACTCACTCGCCGGTAAACCCCGCCAATCCCGACGCGGAATTCGTAGATATGGTGTTCCTGCTCCACACCTGCCCGTTTGGGAAACTGCAGGCCGCGCTAGCGGAAATCGAATCCCTCGACTGCATCAACAGCAAACCCGTCGTGTTCCGAATCGAAAATCTGGGGTGATTTTCATGAGGCATTCCTGCCTGTAATTCTCACTTCACCACTTCAGTCGGAAAGCGGAAGTGGCTCAGGATTTTGTAGTCGAAAAGCACATTTTCCCACTTCACCCCGGCACCCATATCATGAACGACCCAAGCTTCGCCGGTGTGGTTTTCAGGGCTGGGAACAATGATGCCGATGTGCTTTTCCGCGTCGCCGAGTTCCCAAACGACAATGTCGCCAGGAAGGTAGTCCGCTGCATTGCGGGAGGGAGTGATCGTTTCACCTTTGCGTTCAAAAAAGCGTTGGAGATTCGCCACCCGGCGGTGGTCGATATTCGGGTCCGGCGCGGCGGAACCCCAAAGTTGCGGATAGAGCCTGAAATTCTCGGCCATGTCTTCGTGGACTAGCACCTGCAAATCCAGGTCCATCCCGCGGTAAGAACGGACGATCACATCTGCGGCGACGCCTTTGTTTGCTGGCACGTCGCCATTCGGGTAGGAGATCTTGTAATAAGCGGGATCGTAGGTAACCGACTGGTGGGAATTTCCGAGTGCGGCAGCGGCGAGGCCATTGCCAAAGCCTTTTGAATCCTTGAGGGATGAGATCAGCAAATCGGCCTGTTCCAGCGACGCTCCCGCTTGGGTCGCCTTCAGAAATGGAATCAACGGCCGACCGAACCAGACCCCCGCGCAAATGGCGATCAGGATGATCACCCAGCCACCAAAGAAATTTTTACGCTTCGGCTTCTGGGGACGGGGGCCGATGTATTCGATGGTGTTGTAAAAGTCTGAGCGCGAACGGGACATGAAGTTTTTGTTTCCGGGCGGAAATAAGCAAACTCGCTGCCAAATAGCGAACGAATTTTAGGGCCGTTCTACTAACTCTTCCGCGGCGATTGAAATCTCCGCTCTCGACATGGAATCGCGCCATCGCCCAAAGTCCCGCCCATGACGATTTTCACCAGTCCTCGGCCACTGGTTTGGGGTGAAATGGACGTTCCCATGTTCGGGCTGGAAAACGAGGTTCATGGCTCGGCATTGAAAGTGTCGGCCGCATTTTCCCTCGTCATGGACAATCGTTACCTATGGTTCCTCGCGAGTCACTGCAGCCCCGCACGGCTGCATCCGCGAGGGCGGCCCGGGGCGTTTCAGACTGAGCTCTGGCGCTATGACGTGGCCGAGTTGTTTCTAGCAGACGCGTCCGGCGTCAGGTATTTTGAATTTAATCTCGCACCTAACGGCGCCTGGTGGAGCTGTGAATTCACGGCCCCGCGAGTCAGGGCGGAGGAAGTGGAAATCGCGATGCCGGAAGTGGCGACATTCTCGGAAATGTCTGCCGACGGTGCATGGCTGGCGGCCATGGCATTGCCGCTCGACCTGCTGCGGGCGCGGCTTGATTTCGGTCCGGAAACTCGTATGAACGTAAGCATGATTCTTGAAACTCCGTCCCCCAAATTCATCAGCGCCGCAAATCTGGGGACCGGAGAGCCGGATTTTCACCAGCCCGCACTTTTTCCGAAGGTGAATTTCGCACCGTTGCAACCGCATCAATCAATTCCTGCGGATGTCGGATCGCTGCTTGGCCCCGTCACGAACCCATGGTAGGAACCCGTCCGTGATTCAACGTTTTCAAATCGAGGATCTCGTGGTCCAGGACAATTCGGGAGTCGTTTTCCGGGCCTTGGATACCGAAACGAACCAACCCGTCGCGTTACGGAGATTTTTCCCATTTGGCCCGACCGGTGGCGGCTTGCAGGAAGATGAACAAATCGCCTACAACATTGCGGTCGAGCGACTGGCGGGAGTCATCCATCCTGCACTGCGTGCCGTGATCTGCGGCGGTTGCGACCCGGTCGATGGGATACCTTACATTGCCACCGAATGGCTTCCAGGCGACCGACTCAAAACCTACATCGATCACGCGCCACTCACCCAAGCCGAAGCCGCAAACTTGCTGACCCTCGCCTTGGAAGTCAGTGAGCTACTCTCCCAAGTCCTCGCGGAAGAGGCCGTGTGGGTGGAGACTGATTTGCAAGCGATTGTCGTCGGAGCCGAAGGAACCGACCGTGGCTTCACCTTTTGGATCTCCCCGTTGAAATGGTTGGGTAAAAATGACGGCCAGCATGGCTTGGAATCCATCATCATCCTCACCCAAGAAGTGATGGGCTGGACGGGAAAAACCATCAGCGACCAAGCCGGTAGTGGCTTGGGTGGCTGGTTGAAGTGGCTCCGCGACACAGCGAAAACCGCCACCCTTCACGAGGCACGCGAAATGTTAGCCTCCTCCATCGGCGTCAAAGCCCCGACGCCCACGAAAAATCTGGTGCGCCAACCCAAGCGACCGGTTTTAGTCCGCAAGAAAAAATCTTCTAACAAGCCGTTCATCATCGCCGCAGTCGTCGCCCTGATCGCCATCGCCGGTGGGGGGTGGGGACTCGTCCAATGGCACAACACCACCAACCCCGTCCCGCCCCTCGCCGTGGAGAAGCCAGCGGCTGTGGTTCCTGAAGTCCCGAAGCCCGCGCCAAGTCGTCGCAAGAACGCGGAGGCCGAAGTGGCCGTCACGCCGCCGACTTCTGAAGAGCCGACCGTGGCCGGAGAATCTCCCGAAGAACGTGCGAACCGGAAGGCCGCAGAATTCAGTGCCGCCGCCCAAGCGAAAGTCACAGCTCCCGCGCCCAAGGTGACAAAAAAAAAAGACGGTGAGACCAAAACCCCCGATGGCATTCTAACGCCTGCGGATTACGATCAACTTGTTGCACAAGACGGTAATCCAGTGATTGTCGAAGGAGTGCTAGCAGACATCGGGTTTTCAAAATCCGGTGCGACCATGTATCTTCAGTTTTCTGCTTCGCCACCGAATTCCGAAACCCGTGGCGCAATCCGGATCAAGGGCGCGCCGCCAGATCTCGCAGAAAACCAACTCGCGATGCTCAAAGGCAAAACCATCCGACTGCATGGGAATGTGAAAGTCGAGCCCGCCGGAAATTCCCAACGCCCGGTGATCCGCCTCGATAACCGGGCGGCGATCGAGGAGGTGAAATGAGCGTTCCCGTCCCGACCTTCGCCGTCGTCGGGCGCGTGAACATGGGGAAGTCCGCAGTCATCGCGACTTTGTTAGAGATCGATGATAACGAACTGATCCGCGTTAGCCCCACTCCAGGAGAAACCACCCGCTGCCACCCGCACCGCGTCGTCTTCGGTGAGCGTGAATGTGTCCGTTTTATCGATACCCCAGGGTTTTCCCGGCCTATTGAAGCGATGCGTGCCATCCAAACCATCCACGGAGAAGGCACTCCGGGTTTGGAAACGCTCGCGAAATTCGTAGCTGAAGCAGATGGAGATTTCGTCGATGAAAAGAATTTGTTAGAGCCTCTCCTCGCCGGAGCGGGCATCCTCTACGTCGTCGATCCAGCGAAACCACTCCGCGACGATTTCCTTGCAGAAATGGAGATCCTGCGTTGGACCGGAAGACCCCGCCTCGCACTGCTCAACCGCCGGGAAAATGCCATCGGTCCCGACGAGGAATCTTGGAAAACCCGGCTCGGCGGCGCGTTCAATTTGGTCCGCACTTTCGATGCTCACCACGCCCGCTATGAAGAACGCCTCCGCCTGCTGAAAGCGTTGTTAGATATCGAGGAAACACACCACGCGCAGTTGCAGGACACCATCCGTCTGGTGGAAGACGAGTGGCACCGGCGGCGTGAGGAGGCGGCGGAAACGTTGATCACTTTCCTCGAATCCGCACTGGGCCTTCGGGTTAGCGCGACACTTGAAGAACGAGATTTGTTAGTTCCATCACGCCGCGAAAAAAAGGCGGAGGAACTCTCGAAACGCTATTTCCTAAAACTTGCGGAAATCGAACGTGCCTGCTTCAGCGAGCTTCTCAAAATCCACCGTCATCATCTGCTCCAAGCGGATCACAACCCGGAAGCATTCCAAGGCATCGACTTGGAAAGCGCGGAAACCTGGACCAAATGGGGCCTTGGCCGAGGTCAACTCGCCGTAATCTCAGCAGTTGTCGGCGGCTCGGCGGGCTTGGCTGTGGATGTCGCGACCGGTGGTCTGAGTCACGGCGCGGGAACGATCTTCGGCGCACTCGGCGGGGGCATCGCGGCTTGGTTTAAGGGCGGCAGTCTGCCCGACCTCCGGCTCTCACTAACCGGTGGCGTCAAACTCGGCACTGGCGAAGGAAAATCGCTGGTGGTGGGACCGCCCGGAAATCCCAATTTCCCGTGGGTGTTGTTAGATGGCGCGCTCACCCGCTATCGGCGGATGCTCTCTCGCGCCCATGGCCGGAGGGACGTGGAGCTGCTAGATGGCGGGGAAACCGGTTTCACCCGCGCCTTCCCCCCGGAGCGGCGGGCGGTGCTATCGAAATGGTTTACCAGTTGCCTGAAAGCCGCCCCGAACCGGGCGCTGGAGCCGGAGGTTTTCGATGCTTTGTTAGAGTCGCTGGAGGAGGCTGCGGAGGATTCCAAGTGACCCGGGTTTCCCTGCCTGAAAGCGCTGCTAGTGTCTCGTAAAGTAGTAATTGGTGGATGCCGCGAAGGTTCAAAATCTTGGGGAGCACACGCGCCCTCGCGTGTGGTTTTCGACGCCCTCTTCGAAAACAGCTTGGAATGGCCTGCGACGCCAGTCTTCGGCGAGGGCGCCAAAGACAGAACGCGAGGCGCGTGTGCTCCCCAACGATGCTTCGCAACCTCGCCATCCGTCATTGTGAATGTTACGGGACACTAGAGGGATTTGCCATTCAGAGAGATACTGCCGCGCATGAGGTTTTGTAATTTTTCAAAAAGGATCGGACTGAAAATTCCACGTTAGGCGCGGGAAGAGACAGGCTGGAAGCCTATCTCCCTTTCCACAAATTGTGATGCGCGCCAGTATAATCGGCAGCGGAGACACCTTCTCAAGTCCGGAAGCAATCAATGCGACTTTGGAACTGGGTGCATGTAATCGTTGCCGAACAGGCAGAAACGACCCTGCGATTTGATAGAAAATACCGTCAGCGGTTTCTACCACCGAAACGCGGCACCGGATCAACTTTTGCTTTTTCCTCCGCTTTCGGGTCTGCGTTCTTGTATCGGAAAATTCCATACTCGCGGAGATTGTGCATGAAAGCTTTCGCGTCCAATGCCACCCCATTGTCGGATGCCAGTGCACCTAACATTCCCTCGCCTCGCTTCATCCGGTCGAGGGCTTCTCCGGCCTTCGCTGCGGTACTGGAAAATTGATCCACGGCTTTGGGAATCCGGCTGAGCGCGGGCTTCACCTCGGCCATCGTATCATTCGCGGTTTTGAGCGTTTTTTCCGCACCGGCCGCCGCAGTCCGAATCGCTTGGATGGCATCGCGGGCCTCCGCCAGCGTGGGATCGAACTTCTCGCTGGTCGTTTTCCACTGCCCGGTTAGAGTCGCCAGGTTATCCAATGTTGTGTCCACCCGGGATAAATTTCTATCTGCTAGAATCGAGCTGTTGATCTTGACCATGGACTCTCCAAGCAGCTTGCTTGCACCCCGAATGTTCTCGGCAGCCCCGTCGAGTTTCGCGAGAGTGGCCTCAGCCTCCTTGACGATTCGCAGGACATCCTTGCTGACCGCTTCGGCGTTGTTCTGGATTGCGTCCAGACCGGTCAGACCCGCGCCCTCAATGCGGCTTTGCGGCTGGATAAATGCGCCGCTGCGGTCGTCTGGAGGGATAACCACGATGAGTTTGTCGCCTAACAAAGTGATAGAATTAATCTGAAACGTGGACCCCGCCGGGATGTGGATTGTCTTTTTAATGGCCAGGACGACTTCCACCTGCACCGCGTCATTGAGTTCCGGCAGACTCGCCACCTCGCCGATCCTGGCACCTCCCATGCGGACTTCCGAGCCCTTGATTACGCCAGATGCATCGTCGAACACGATGGTCAGCGGATAATGTCCGCGCAAGCGGTCACTGAATTTTCCAAACTGCATCACCAGCCCGCCTAACAAAACCAGCCCGGTGAATAGGAACACCCCCACGAGCAGTTCGGGGCGTTTTTTTGCGACCGGCATACGCCATTGATAATAGCGGTTCAGGAAATTCAAAATGGTTAAAAACGCACTGCCGACTCATTCCCAAGGCTCGCCGGAATCGCCGTCCACAAATGCCCGCATTTCCGGGTCCGTGGTTTCGCGCAATTCTGAGGGAGTTCCCGTCCAATGAACCTTGCCTTTTTCCAGGAAAATAATCCGATCAGCGATGCGAAAAACGCTCCGCATTTCATGAGTGACGACCACGTTTGTCATGCCTTGGGTGCGTTGCAAATCCTTGATTAGGTGGTCGATGGAATCCGCCGTCACCGGGTCGAGTCCGGCGTGCGGTTCGTCAAATAGCACGCAGGCGGGCTTGCCGACCACGGCCCGAGCCAGCGCAACCCGCTTCCTCATTCCGCCGGAAAGCTCGGACGGAAGTCTTTCCTCCTGCCCCGGTAGCCGGACGATTTCTAACGCCTCGGCAACTCGTGATGAGATCTCGCCCTCGTCTTTCAACCCGCTCTCCCGCAGGGGAAATGCGACGTTTTCGGCGACGGTGAAGGAATCGAACAAGGCGCCTCCTTGGAACATCACGCCCATTTGTCGGCGGATCGGCCCCAATTCGCGATCTCCGAGTTTTGAAATTTCCACGCCGTCCACTTGAATGCTGCCGCCTGTCGGGCGCAACAAGCCTGGGAGATGCTTGAGCAACACGGATTTCCCACCACCGGAACTCCCGAGAATAACAAGAGTTTCGCCACGGAGAATTTCCATGTCGATTCCGCGCAAAACCTCATTTTCCCCGAACCGCTGCGTGAGTCCGCGGATGAGGATGTAGGGGTCGGGCATGGAGGAGAGAGCACGAGACATCGCCGGAATCAAGCGGGCAGGTGCTTGGGCGCTCGACCGCGCTTTACCAATTCATGTTTTCCCCACGGGTATCGATGTGGGTGAAATCCGGGTAACCACCGACACCGCCCTTGAACAATCCGCGATCCCGTAGATTCCGCGAGGTGGCCGTGACAAGGGACGCACGCACTGGGAATTTCACGTCCACAGCCACATTTGCCTGGTGCCATGAGCCGGATTTTGCCCCGTCGCAATGGGCGTTGTAGGCGGGGCAGCGATAGGCGGAAACGACTTCCACCTCTTTGACGTTCATTTCCAAGGCGATCCGGTCTGCCACGCGGAGCGTATAGCCCATGCGGGTCCACCAAGCCTTGGGCGGCAAGGTATTCCAAACCATGCCCTTGCACTTGGCGTGGGCCATGATCACCTGAGCCGGAGTAATGCTTTTCAACCTCAAGCTCCAGAGATAGCGGGTATATTCGGTTAGCAAGGAACCTTGATTGCGTGCCCAGTCTGCAGGCAGTTCGGTGAGGTCGATTCGCTGGCTGGGGGCGGGCGCGGCGTCCTTCCCTTGTGTCGGAATGACCACTTTCGGCGTGTCGTTATTGAAAAGACTGAAGGCACCAGCCGATGAGGTGGAAGCCAGCACTCCGAGGCTGGCGAGGCCGAGTCCGCCGATGACGCGGCGGCGGTTCATCGTCTCGGGTTCAATGGGAACGGGCACTTGAGGAAAAATCATGTATCAGGGGATTGGGTTTTTGCAGGCGGAAGCGGATTGCGTGCCGAAACACGGGTTTTTGTCCTGCCAAATCAACGAATTCGCGTGGACCAAAGCAGAAGACGCACCTGCGGCAAGGAAAAAAGACCCGTAAGCTGCTAACTGTCGGAAAACGCGGGCCAAAAATTTCAAGCTTCGCGGGCAAGTAAGGCGCTTTTGCGATCAAGCCCCCAACGGTAGCCGGAAAGATGGCCGTCCGAGCGGACAACGCGGTGGCAGGGGATGGCGACGGCAATGGAATTCGCACCGCAGGCCCCGGCGACAGCGCGGACGGACTTGGGTTTACCAATTTTCTCGGCAATCCGGGAATAGCTGGAGGTCGTCCCAGTGGGGATTTCCTGGAGTGCTCGCCAGACGCGTTGCTGGAATGCGGTTCCCCTCACATCGAGCGGGTGATCGAGGCCGAGTTTAGGCGCTTCTACGAATCCGACGACTTTTGCCACTAGCTTCTCAAAGTCGCGGTCGCCACCGATGAATTCGGCTTTTCGGAAACGATTCTGCAGGTCGGCTAACAAAAATTCCGGATCATCGCCGAGCGTGATGCAGCAAATTCCTATTTCCGACGAAGCCACCAAAATCGAGCCGAGCGAGCATTCTCCGATGGCGAAGCGGATGATTTCGCCCTTGCCACCGCTGCGGAAGGTCTGCGGGGCCATGCCTAACATTTCTGAAGATTTTTCATAAAAGCGGCTGTTGGATTGATAACCCGCATCGTAAATCGCCTCGGTGACGGTGGCATGTTTGCCTAGTGATTCCCTGACCCTCTCTGCCCGGCGGGCGACGGCAAATTGCTTGGGTGTGACCCCGATGCTTTTTTTGAAAACCCGGTGGAAATGGAAAGGACTCATCCCAGCAGCGGCGGCAAGCCCGGCGAGTAGCGGCGTCTCCTCAGAGTTTTCAATGGATTGGCACGCAGCGGTGACGGCGGCAGCGTGTTTTGAGATTTTGGAAGCAGCAGTCATGGGAACGTCTGCAAGCTAGTTGGAATATCGCTTTCTGGAACTCCGGTTCTTGCGATTTTCTCGAAGTCCTTCACACCTACTTGGCTCGCCTGCTCGGGTGCGTGTCGTGGCGGATTCATCAGGTTTCTAACTGAAGATTGCGTAGAAGACTCAAAGTGCGGCCGTGGCGATCATTCCAAACCAGCCTTGGGGCAGGGGGCTTCCTCGCCGAGGATGTTGCCATTCCACGTATGCCAGTCGCGCTGGCATTGGTTGAAACGGATCGGCTCCGCGCTGGTCTTGTAGATGACGTTGTTTTCAAACAGAAATCCCTTGCTGCCTTCGTCGATGAACATGCCATTGTTAGGTGCGGCTTGGGCGAACTGACTGCGGTGAATATCGTGAATGAGGTTCGAGCGGATGACGGTTCCAGGTTGGAAACCGAGCGTGTAAATTCCACCTCCGTCGCCGAGCCGGTTCATCACGTCATGGATGTGGTTGAACTCGATGGTATTGTTTTTGCAGGCCGTCGGCTCGGGGTTCCACTGCCAGCCTACGGAGATGCCAGAGTAGGGGAGCGCATGGACAAGATTGTGGGAAATGACCGTTCCCTCCGCGATGCCCACCCAGATACCGACTGCGCCAGAGTAATCGAGGCCGCAATCGTGGACATGATTGTTTTCCACGCGGCAGCCGGAGGGAACCGCGTCCGCCGACGGATCCGGCCCGCCGATCTGGATGCCGTTGCCGCTGACGTCGGAGATGACATTGCCCCGGATACTACAATGATGGCAATGGTTAGAGAGCTCGATCCCGCAGCCGCCGAGATGGGTGAGTGAGCCGTTTTCGATGCTGCAATTCTCCGAGTTTTCGCAGCGGATGGCGGCGTCGATCATTCCCCAACCGGATTCGTTCCATGTTTTTCCCGCAGCAAAATGGCAGGCTTGCACGCCGCAATACCCGGCGGGCGGGAGTTCCCAATCGCTGTGTTCAAAAGAAACTCCCTTGAAATGAAGATTGCGAACCGGTGTGGCGGAAGTGCCTTTTATGTCCACAAGATGCTGCAGGTGGGGCGCGATCACCGTTGCGGTCGCCATCTTTTCGCCGGGCAGCGGGCGGTAGCTGAGCACCCCGGATGTGCGGTCCAAGTACCATTCGCCGGGTGTGTCGATAAACTCCAGCGCGTTTTCCAGATAGAAATATCTGCCCGTTCCGGGAGCGATGGCTTCGTGCGGGGAGACATGCGGCGGGGCCATGATCGCAGTGCCGTTAGAGCTGTCCACAGTTTGCAGCTGCTTGCGCGTGATTTCCCAATTTCCAAATACCACGCACTCCACGTCGCCGATATTTTTCCAATCCTTGAGCAGTCCGGGAGCAAATTGATAGGTCCACTTTGACCGGTCCTTTTCCAAGGTCGCACCCTGCAATTGTCCGCAAGGTTGGGCGTCGCCCGCGTTCGGCGTGCGGGCACGAGTGGCGCGGTGGCCGTTTACGAAAAGCTGCCGGAAGCTCGATGACGGGGGAACCGTTGCGTGCCAAATATCATCAGGGCCTTTTTCCCATCCGGTGATCACGCTACCGCCGCTGACGATCACTTTTTCGCCATCGATAGCGGCGTAGGTGATCGAATGTGAGGCGTCACCGGAATCCGCCCGGCCGAAAGCCAGCGTGTCCGTTAGTCCGTAAACACCGCCGTGGAGGTAAATCGTCACGTCCTCCTGCAAGCCGCCGGCTATCAGCTCGCGCACCGCGCCCTGGGCGTGTGGAATCGTGGCGAAAGGCTGTTCCTTCGTGCCGGGATCCGCATCCGCGCCTTGGGGTGAAATGTAGAAATCCTTCGCCATGGCCGCACCTGCCATGCATAGAAATAGTGCGACCCATAAATTCCGATAGATTACTGGTTCAGGCATAATTCATTGTTAGGAAAGTAATGTTTCGAGCGCGGTTTTCAATTAACGTTTGGCATCAATCTTTCCCAGTCATGCGCCGGTGGACCTCCTCTGTGAGGAGTTGAATCCGCTCGCTCATCTTCTTGGTAATTTCAGTGAGTTCAGTGTTTTGGCGCACCAGTTCGAGAAGGTGGCTGGTTTGCTCGGCGGCCACGGAAGCCCTTTGCTCGCTAGCGTTGGCCAAGTCCTCGCGGTGTTGAGCGTCGGCGTCGGAATGAGCCTTGTCGCGATCCGCCTGGCGGGTCTGGGCAAGCAAAATCAGCGGCGCGGCGTAGGCGGCCTGCAAGCTGAACGCCAAGTTTAAAAGAATGAACGGATAGATGTCGAAATGGACAAATCCAACAGCATTCAGGGTGATCCAGACGGCGACGATGATTGTCTGGCCGACGAGAAATGTGGGAGTTCCGAAGAACCGTGCGAAGGCCTCGGCCTTGAGCGCAAACCAGTCATTTCCGAAAACCGGCGCGAGGTGGACGTGCGGAGCGTGGAAACGAAAATGGTTTTTTTTCCCGGCGTGAGGTTCATTTTCCATAGAATCCACTTATAGCGGAACAGGCATAGGCGTCCAGCGGGGGTTTCGGAATTGTCGCGATCCGCAGTAGTCTCCGGCGCAGACCGCAGCCCGGTTTAACGCGCGGAAGCTAAAGTTTCCAAAGCCCGCACTGCGGCGCTGCTACGGTTTTCCACCCCTAAGACAAGGAGGATGGCGCTGACGTGTTTCTTCACGGTTTGCACGCTGAGATCTAGCAGCTTGCCGATATCCTCATTCGTTTTCCCCTGCATCAACCAAAGCAAAACCTCGGCTTCCCTTTCACTGACCCCGAGCGCTAACAGAGGTGATGGGTTAGATACGAGAATATCGAAATTCGGGCGCTGTTGGTTTTTCCGCATGAATCTAGCAGTCATGGCGGCTATCAAATCATCGCGGCTCACCGGCTTGGCAAGGTAGTCGTCAGCGCCCAGGTTCATACCCGCTCGAAGGTCGGATTTTGCCCCTTTTGCGGTTAGAAAAATGAAGGGCACTGCGGCGGTGGAGGGATCGGCACGCAAGGCTCGTAACACATCGTGACCATTGAGCTCCGGCATCAACACGTCACAGAGGATCAGATCCGGCGTTTCGCTACGAGCGAGGGCAAGTCCCGCTCTGCCGTTAGAGGCGGAAAGAGCGGCATAACCTTCCATGGTTAGAATGGTGACGAGATTGCGCCGCATGAGTGCGTGATCTTCGATAACAAGGATTTTTTTCATGGTGTGGGAGCTTGAAATAAAGGCAAACGGACAGTCACCAAGGTGCCTTGGCCTTCCACACTTTCAAAGTGGACGGTGCCTCCGTGAAGCTGCGTGCATCGCAGAACGATTGCGAGGCCGAGGCCGGTGCCGGGGACATCCTGGACATTCGAGCCACGGGAAAATGTCTCGAACAAATGGGGCAGATCGGCGGCCGGGATGCCAATCCCCTGATCGCGCACATTGAAGATAGCGTCATTTGCCTCCCGGCGGACGGAGAACTCGACGAGTGCTTCGGGAGGAGAATATTTACGAGCGTTAGAAAGGAGATTGAGGAAAATGTGGCGCAACAGCGCTTCATCTCCCCAGACATTACCAACATTGCGTTCAGTAGTTAGATGAATTTTCCCACCACGGTTGGCGGAAGCGCTTTCATCGGCGATGCGGGAAAGGAATGATGCAAGATTCAGCGGCCGGGGTGAGCACATTTCATTGCCAGCTTCGATGCAGCCGAGATTGAGAACCTGCTCGAGCATCCGGGACATGTGTTTGCACGAATTAAAAATATCATCCAGATGTTGCCGGCGGTTTTCGGGAGAAAGCCGCCCGAGGTAATGGGTGAGAATATCCGTGGAGGAAAGGATGACTCCGAGAGGCGTGCGGAACTCGTGCGAGATGGTGTTGACGAATTGCGATTTCAAACGCACCAGTTCGCGCTGGTTTTCCAAGGCATCGCGCAATTGGGAATCGAGCGCGCGGCTTGCAGTGATGTCGCGCGCGATGAAACCAAGGTTATGCGACATGCCGTCCGACGATTGGATCACTACGCCGACGAAAGAAGCCGGAATCTGATGGTCGTCTCGATGGAGCATGTTGATTTCCGCAGCCCACGAGCCGTGCTCCATCGCATGGGGAATGCCTTCCCGGGCGAACAATTCCAAGGTTTCTGTCGGGTAGATGCGGTCCAGCGGATATGCCAGCAACGACTCATCTGGCCCGATGCCAAGCATGGCGCGGCCGGATTGATTCATAAAAATCGGCGTTCCATCGAGTTCGCACAAGCCCACGAAATCGCTCGTGGTTTCGAGTATCGCCTTGTAGCTACCGAGGGTCGCGTTCGCCTCGCGGAGCTCGGATGTCTGGCTGCGCACCTGGTCGCGCAGGAGGCCGCGCTGGCGGGCTTGGGTCCAGGCCAGGACTGCGAGCAACAACGCGACAAGACTTCCGCCGCCCAACACGATCCACGCCTCGTCGGCAAGCGAATCGCGGGCAAATTTCGGCCCTGGATGGATCAACAGATGCAGGTCTCCCATGCTTCCGCCCCAGCGAATCTCCGGCAAGTTCGAGTCTTGCGCGTGCTCATCGGGCCTGAGTGTTTCAATGCGCACCAAGCCTTCGCCGACGCCGGGCAAACTGTCGTCCTGCACGAAACGATTCACGGCCCCGGGCCGATTCTCGGTCCTCACCCATAAAGTGGCAGGAGGCGTTAGAAAATCTTCGGTAACGATGCTGGTGAAAATCACCCCGCGTTCGTCGCCGAGCGGCGGGATGTTCAGAAGGGCGACGCTGCGGTTTCCAATCTTGGGAAAGGAAATTTCTCCGGCAAAAAGAACCATGCCTGGCAATGCCGGATTTCCCTTTTTCAACGAATCCCTGATCGAGGCAATGGCATTGAGATCAGTGCCCGGGGGAATTTCCTCCTCTGCGTGATAACTTTTGCAGAAGCGCGCGATCAGGCGATCGCCATCTTCCCAGCGTGCATATCCGACGGTCCGAAAACGCCCCAGGCGCAGGCTTTCCGGGCCTTCAAACACATTCGCCCAAGCCGTGGCATCCGGTGGGGTGCCATTGGCGACCAACCTGCTGCGCCATGTCTGCATGAGCCGCTGGTGCCGGATTCCCTCCGTCGCAAGCGCTTTGCGGGTGGCGTTTGACAATTCTGTTAGCCTCTCCGAATCACGGGCTGCCGCGTCATGGCGCAGCCGTGTGAATAGCCAGCCCAAGGGTGCGAGCGCCACCAGAAAAACCAGCAGCGCGGCAATCAAAGGTCCGCGGGAATTTGATCCGACCGTTTTCAAAGCGCCTCATTCCATCATGAAATCGCAGTTCGCCCAATAACTCTTTGGTTCTATTGGCAGGCACCGGACTTCTGATATTCTCACGGTTCAAAGTCATCCTATGCCCATGAGAAAATTCTATCGCCCGGTGAACCTCTTTCTTGGGCTTTTGTCGTTCATCGCTGGGACTTCTTCCATCTCCGCCCAGGTGCCGCAGCTCATCAACTATCAAGGCCGCGTCGCGGTCGGCACGGTGAATTTCAATGGCAGCGGACAGTTTAAATTTTCCCTCGTGAATGCCACGGGCACCACGACGTATTGGAGCAACTCACCCGATGTCTCGCCCGCGGACGGGGTGCCCGATACCGCAGTTTCGCTGGCGGTGACGAAAGGTTTGTATTCTGTTCTGTTAGGCGACGCCACGATCCCTAACATGATCGCAATTCCGACTACCGTTTTCAACAATACCGATGTCCGTCTCCGCGTCTGGTTCAACGACGGCACCAATGGTTCGCAACTTCTTACGCCCGACCAACGCATTGCCGCAGTCGGCTATGCAATGATGGCGGCGAACGTGCCGGATGGTGTTATCACTGGACCGAAGATTGCTGCGGGGGCGGTGGGTTCCACTCAGTTGGCGACGGGTGCCGTGCAATCGGCAAATGTCGCCACAGGAGCTATTGGATCGGCACAACTTGGAGCGGGCGCAGTGGTGGCCGGCCTCAAATCCGCAGGGCAGACTGGCGTGGCGAGCGGTGGTCTCATTCTATCAGCTACGGAAAATGCCGCCCTTGTTAGCGCGGGCTACATCCGGCTGGGCACCACTACCACGGCGGATGCCTGGCAACCCCGTGTCAGTAGTGCGGCACCCGCTGGACGCGCTCTTCACTCCGCCGTTTGGACGGGCAATGAAATGATCGTCTGGGGCGGAGTGGGAGCCCTATTTTACAACGACGGCGCCCGCTTCAACCCTGCGGCTAACAATTGGACGCCGCTATCGGTCATCCGCTCTCCAATGGGCCGTGACCACCACACCGCTGTTTGGACCGGCAGCGAAATGCTTGTCTGGGGAGGTTATAGTGGTGGAGCCTATTTGAATGACGGCGGGCGCTATGATCCATCGAGTAATCAATGGTCGCCGCTGGCTGCTGTCCCGGCGCTCGCGGGTCGTGGCTTTCATTCAACTGTCTGGACTGGCACCGAGATGATCGTTTGGGGTGGTTATAATAGTTCAGGCTATGTGGGAGATGGCAGTCGCTACAGTCCTGCGACTGACACCTGGTCCGCCGTTAGTGTTGCCCCGCTCGTCGCACGGAACGCACATACCGCCGTGTGGACCGGTGCGGAGATGATTGTCTGGGGCGGAGGTGGTAGCTCTGGAAGCCTCAACACCGGCGCACGATACGCTCCAGCCACCGATTCATGGGTGGCCGTCTCCACCTTGCTTTCACCGTTCCCCCGGTATTTTCACAGTGCGGTGTGGACGGGTAGTGAAATGTTAGTTTGGGGCGGCTATAATAATAGCAGTGGCATTTATTTCAATGATGTCAGCCGCTACAATCCCGCGACTGACAAATGGGCGGCACGGGTGACTACCGGAACCCCGCCGTCGCCGCGGATTTACAACTCCACCATCTGGACCGGTAATGAAATGATCGTGTGGGGAGGCGTGAGCGGAGGCGCATCTTTTTCAGATGGTGGGAGGTATAATCCGGCAACCGACCAATGGTTAGGCGTAACCACCGCCGCCGCCCCCAGCGCACGCATCCAGCATACCGCGGTTTGGACAGGGAGTGAAATGATCATCTGGGGCGGCGGAAATGGCGCGACGAATCTCAATGATGGTGGCCGCTATGAACCGGTCACGGATAGTTGGAAGCCGCTTGTTGCGACGGTGATTCCTGCGCCCCGTTTATGGCACACTGCCGTATGGACAGGCGCTGAAATGATCGTTTGGGGTGGCGGCGACACGAATGTTTATTTCAACGACGGCGGGCGCTACGATCCTGCGGCTAACACCTGGACCGCGCTCTCCTCCACCGGCGCACCTTCAGTCCGCTGGAAGCACACCGCCGTGTGGACGGGACATGAAATGATCGTCTGGGGCGGCTCGAATGGCGCGGTAAATCTCAACGACGGCGGACGCTATAACGCCGCACTTAATACTTGGGCCACTGTCACCACGGTGGCTGCGCCCAGCGCCCGCGTCGATCACACCGCAGTCTTCACCGGCACGGACATGATCATCTGGGGCGGCTCCAATGGCTCAACCTATTTTAACGACGGCCGCCTTTATAACATTTCCAGCCATGCATGGAGTGTCGTCTCAAATGCCAGCCCGCCGGCCGCCCGCTCACTCCATACCGCAACGTGGACTGGCACGGAAATGATTGTATGGGGTGGGACAAGTGGTGCCGTTTCCGCATTCAACACCGGTGGCCGCTATCAAGCCGCTAACAATTCATGGGCGGCTATGAGCACCATCGGGGCACCCGCTGCCCGGCGTCTTCATAGCAGCGTGTGGACGGGGAGTGAAATGATCGTCTGGGGCGGCAATGGAACCAATAATTTCAACGATGGTGGCCGCTACAATCCCGCGGGTAACAGTTGGACGGCCCTTGCCACCACCGGCGCACCGAGCGCACGCTTCACCCAGTCCGCCGTCTGGACGGGCAGCGAAATGATCGTCTGGGGCGGTGCTGGCCCAAGTTATCTTGGCGACGGCGGGCGCTACAATGCCGCTAACGACAGTTGGACCGCGGCCAGCCAAGTCGCCGATCCCGCGCCGCGACAATATCACACCGCTGTATGGACCGGCAGCGAAATGCTTATCTGGGGCGGCTTCAACAGCGCGCCTCTCAACGACACCACCGCCTACACCCCTGGGCGCGTTCTTTATCTGTACCAGCGTCCATGACTCTAACTTATATCTAGCCCAATCCCGCACCAATGAATTCTAACCGTCTTATCGCGATCCTTGGCAGCGTATTTGTGCTCACATTGCTCGCTCCCGCACAGGTGCCACAGCTCATCAACTATCAAGGCCGCGTCGCGGTCGGCACGGTGAATTTCAATGGCAGTGGGCAGTTCAAGTTTTCCCTCGTGAATGCCACCGGCTCCACGACCTATTGGAGCAACTCTCCCGATGTCTCGCCTGCGGACGGTGTGCCCGATACCGCGGTGTCGCTGGCAGTGGCGAAGGGTCTGTATTCTGTTCTGTTAGGTGACACCACGATCCCTAACATGATCGCAATTCCCACTACCGTTTTTACCAACACCGACGTCCGTCTCCGCGTCTGGTTCAACGACGGCACCAATGGTTCGCAACTTCTTACGCCGGACCAACGCATCGCCGCCGTCGGGTATGCGATGATGGCCGGCAATGTGCCGGATGGTTCCATCACCAGCGCTAAGATCGCCGCCGGTGCGGTGGGTACGACGCAAATCGCAGCGGGAGCCATCAATGCCGGGCAAATCGCCAACGGAGCCATCGGTGGGAGCCAGCTTGCGTATGGCGCGGCCGCGGCGAATCTCAATGCGGGCGGGCAGTCCGGCGTGGCGAGCGGCGGTCTGATCTTGTCGGCGAGTGAAAATAATGCCTTGCTGGGCGCTGGCTATATCCAGCTCGGCACGACGACTACGGCCGATACGTGGGCGCTGCGCGGCAATGGCGGCCAAGCTCCTGCCGGACGCAATTCCCACACGGCGATCTGGACCGGCAGTGAAATGCTGGTCTGGGGCGGAGTGTCTTTCAACGGCAGCAGCAATTACTTCAATGACGGCGGCCGCTATGATCCGGCGACGAATACCTGGACAACCATTGCCACTGTCGGTGCGCCCACGGCAAGGAGGAGTCACTCGGCAGTGTGGACCGGCACCGAGATGATTGTCTGGGGCGGCTATAATGGAACTTACCTAAACACAGGTGCCCGCTATTTCCCTGCATATAACTCGTGGTCTCCGCTTGCCACCGCGGGCGCGCCCAGTGCCCGCGACCAACATACGGCGGTGTGGACGGGGACGCAGATGGTCATCTGGGGTGGTGAAAATGGCAATGTCTCGCTCGCTGGCGGCGCTCGCTATTTTACGAGTACCAATACCTGGCTGCCCGTCCAGGCCGGCGGCGCACCGAGTGCCCGCGCCTATCATACTGCCGTGCTGACCGGTTCTCAGATGATCCTCTGGGGTGGCACGAATGGCACGAATGCTCTCAACGACGGCGCGCGCTACAATGTGGCGCTCGACAACTGGACTGCAATGTCCGGGACAGGAGCACCGACGGCACGCAGCCAGCATTCGGCTGTGTGGACCGGCAGTGAGATGCTCGTGTGGGGCGGGACGGACGGGAATGTTCTCAATACCGGAGGCCGTTATGATCCGTCGGCGAATGCCTGGAATGCAATCGATACGACGGGCGCACCCGCTGCCCGCTATTTGCACACTTCCTCGTGGACGGGAGCAGAGATGATTGTCTGGGGAGGTTCCAGCGGGCTTGGTGGCGCATCTTTCGGCGATGGCGCGCGCTATAATCCGACTAACAATGTTTGGGTGACTGTTAGCGCGACAGCTTCTCCGGCTGCGCGGTTTTTGCATACATCAGTTTGGACCGGGACGCAGATGATTGTCTGGGGCGGTTACGGTGGTCTTTATTTCGATGAAGGTGGACGCTATCGACCCGCAGGAGACGGTTGGACGGCGGTCAGTAATGCTACGCCGCCCGCCGCCCGCTTTTCGGCGAGCGCGGTATGGACGGGCAGCGAAATGATTCTTTGGGGTGGTCGGAACGCGGGCACGTTCTATGCCGATGGTGGGCGGTACAATCCGACGGCGAATAGCTGGACAGCGATGAGCACCTTCGGGGCACCATCGGTCCGCCAGAGTCCCACCGCGGTATGGTCCGGCACGGAAATGATTGTGTGGGGAGGATTGGCCAGCGTGACCAAATTGAATGACGGTGCGCGCTACAATCCCATGTCGAACACCTGGGCCTCAACGACTCTGACGGGCGCGCCCGCAGGACGCTATGATCACACGGCCATCTGGACGGGAACGGAGATGATTGTATGGGGAGGCTTGAGCACCACCGGTACTCCTTATGCGAATGACGGCGGGCGCTACAGTCCGACGGGAAATAGTTGGATCGCACTGCCAACGCTCAACACGCCCGCCGCCCGCGAGTACCACACCGGCGTATGGACCGGAACGGAGATGATCGTGTGGGGAGGTTCCAATGCCGGTGGTGTCGTCGCAGGGGGCGGGCGCTTCAGTCCGTCGGGAAACACCTGGCAGATATTCTTTGGTGCGGGACAGGTGCCGGTGAACCGCTACGCCCATTCCGCCGTATGGAGCGGGTCTGAAATGATTGTATGGGGTGGCGACGATGCCGCAGGAAATCCCCTCGGGGATGGAGCACGTTTCAATCCTGGCACCGGCAATTGGACGGCAGTTTCGCTCAATGCCGCTCCCTCGGCACGAACCGGTAATAAAGCATTCTGGACGGGCACGGAAATGATCATCTGGGGTGGCGGCAGTTCAGGGGGAAGCTATCCCGGCGATGGCGGGCGCTACCGGCCTGCCACGAATAGTTGGACGCCGATCTCGCTTGCAGGGGCTCCGGCTCCGCGGATTAGTGAGGCATCGGTGTGGACGGGGAATGAAATGCTGGTCTTTGGCGGCAATACGAATGGCTCCACTTTCTACAACGACATGTGGTCCTACACGCCTGGCCGAACGCTCTACCTCTACCAGAGGCCGTGAACGGGAAGTATGAAAAACGAAGTATGAAAGCAACATTCACACTCGCGGCAATGCTGCTGGCTGTCTTCCCATTCGACAGCAAGGCGGATGAGTATGCCCCGCGATGTATTGACCGGGCCGCCATCGAGAGGGTCTATCACTCGCACCGCATCGGAACCACCCGGAGTTTCGAGGATCTCATGCCGCCGCCACTCATTGAACAACTCGTAAAACTGGATGAGGCCAAAGAGTCGGCGCTGCGGACGATCTATCACCTTGACGTCACTCCCGAGATGCTTGCCGCCGAAGTGCTGCGTATCCAAACGACCACACGGGCACCGGAAGTCCTCGCTGAGATCAAACATGCCCTCGGCGATGATGCAAAGCGATTTGCCAACGCCATGGCCCGCCCGCTGATTGTCGAGCGCGAACTCCACCGGTATTTTGACTACGACAACAAGATTCACGCCGCCCAGCGCCACGCCGCCGATTTGGCACGGACAGATCTGCTATCAGGAAAGCCTGTCGCGGAGATGCATGAGGTCACCTGGCTACTCACTCCACGCCCGGCCGATGACCGCCCATCTTCGCCACCGCCGCAAGCCATCCCGACCCAAGGTAATGGCAAGAGCATTACCTATACGAACGAAGCCACCGCCCAAGTCGCGCAACCCATCGACGCTCCGGCCAATGCCAGCCCCGGCTCTGATAAACTTTACTTCGATGATCTCGACCCCGAGTTGCAGCACGTCCTTCGCGTCCAACTCCAGAAACCCGGCGATGTCAGTGCAGTGATCGAAGCTCCCGGGAATTTTTTAATCTTCCAAGTAAAAGCCATATCTTCCGAAAGCCTCGCCGTCGGCAGCATCATATTTTCCAAGCGAACCTACGAAGCATGGCTTTCCGATCCTACCCAACCTTGAGACTATGAAACTCTTCTATCTCGCCCTTGCTATGTGTAGCCCATTGCAGGCAGGTCCGCGCACCAGCGCCAGCTATAACCTCGCCTCTGACAGCAACAACTCCGCAGGCCTTCGCTGCACCAGCGCCAACTATATCAACGACGGCAGCGCGGGCGGCATCACCGGTATATCCACCGTAACCTCTCCCGCAGAAACCGACAAGGCGGGCTACCTCGCGCAACTCGTCGATCCCGTGGGCTTAAACATCACCTCGCCTGCTGCAACAGTTTCCGAAACCAGCACCCTGCAACTCGGGGCCACTCTGCTGTTAGATGATGCCACCACAGACGTTCTGTCACCCGGCAGTGTGACTTGGGGAATTGGCACCGCGCCCATCACCGGCGTGAGCAACAGCGGACTGCTCACCACCGGCGACATCTATCAGGACACCGCCGCGACGCAGCAGGGGAGTTATTCGGGGTTTACAAATTTCCTCGCTCTGACCGTCATCAATACGCTTCCAGATAACTTCGGCACTTATGCCGGTGACGGATTGCCCGACGATTGGCAGGTGCAATATTTCGGGATTGGAAATCCCAATGCCGGCCCTGCGGTGGATGCGGATGGAGACAGCTATAATAATTTTTTTGAATACAATGCCTTTCTTATTCCCACGGATCCACTATCTACATTTTCGATCAAAGTAGTCGATATGCCCGGCAATGGCCACGGTGTGATGTTCTCACCACGTTTCGCCGGCTGCACCTATGACCTGCAAGGCTCGGGGGATCTCTTGCTATGGGATCATGTCCTCGGCACCATCACTGACAGCGGTCGCATCCGCACCATCGCCGATCCGTTGGGCAATGCGCCGCGCCGTTTCTATCGAGTCGCCGTCCACCGGCCGTAAATCGGTTTACACAATTTATATATGAAATCATTTATCCATCTTGCCGCGTTCATCGCCCTGACCGCGACCGCATCCGCAACTATCTATGACGTCGGGCCGGGCTTCGCGAAAGCAAATCTGCGCGATGTCCCGTGGGCCACGCTCAATCCCGGCGATGTCGTCAATGTCCACGCCAAACCCGGTGGCTATCATGATATAATTCAAGTTTCGCGCTCCGGCACGGTGACGCAACACATCGTCATTCACGGAGTGCCCGATCCCGTTACCGGCGCACTGCCGATCCTCGATGGCAATGGTGCGGTCGAAGATCCAACCACCGACTGGCGGAACGCGATCTTCTCGCAGATCGGTGTCATCGTCGTCAGCCCGCGTGCCGCGACCTATCACTACGGCGTGGATCATGTAAGCTTTGTTGACATTGAAAACCTCGACATCCGCAATGTGCTCTACACCACTAACGGTAGTATTACTTTCACCGACAAGTTCGGCGCCGTCCACCCGTGGGACGGCTTTGGATGCGGCATCTACATCGAATGGGCGCATGACCTGACAGTGCGCGGCTGTGAGATCAGCAATTGTTGCAACGGCCTCTTCGCCAACTCCAAGAACGGCGCGGCGCAAAGTTCGGCGCGCCTGCTCATCGAACACAATTATTTCCACGACAACTCGATGCCATACACCGTCGATCCAGCAAACCCTTCGCACCTCATTAGTAACGGTTACGCCCAGCATCACTGCTATATTGAAAGTGCGGGCGTCACCTATCAATACAACCGCTTCGGTCAGTTGCGCCCCAACTGCTACGGCGTCGCGATCAAAGACCGGTCCGCGGGGCAAATCATCCGATACAACGAGTTCGACATGACAGGACAATCTAACGTCATGGCACTTTATGACCCCCAAGGCGGAAATGGCTATCTCAACACCCTGCCTGACTTCCGCGACAGCTACGTCTATGGAAATCTAATCACCATCGAAAACTACCCCAGCAGCATGGATATGATTTGGTGGGGAGGCTTCAATGGCCCGGCCGACTACGCCGCTGAACATCGCAATGTGTTGCACTTTTATAACAACACCATCGTCAATCACCACCTCGGCGTGTCGCTCTTTTTCCTACCCAGCACCAACTACCTGCCCGCCGGCGCGACAGTGCAGGAGACTGTGGATTGCCGGAACAACGTTTTCTATGCCGACACCAGCGTGCAAAGCAGCAGCTACCAGGCCATGCGCTTCAGCATCGGCGGCCTGACCAACGGCGGCGGTGATATCATCCTTGGCAATAATTGGATCAGTCCCGGTTGGCGCACGATCGCCCCCGGTGCCGCGTGGGGCGGCACGCTTGTCGGCGCGAACAACCTCATCGTCGGCGACAACGTCGGTGCGAACAATCCGCACTTCGTCAACATGGCCACGCGTGACTACCATGTTCTAACGGGTTCTAACATTCTCGATGCCGCCACCTCGCTCGGTGCTGGCAGCCCACCGGTGCTGGAGGAATACGTGGCACCGCAGTCTTCAATTCCTCGCAACATCATCGGCGCCGCGCTGGATCTCGGCGCGGTGGAAAGCAGCGGAACCCCGCCTGCGCCGCCTGCGGGTGGACTCATCGGTTTCAACGCCCTCACCTATGCCGTAGCGGAAAATGGCGGCAGTGTGAATGTCACCGTCACGCGCACCGGCGGCTCGACAGGCAGCGTTAGCATCGTTTGCGCGTCCTCGTTGGGCACCGCCACACCACCTTCGGATTTCACCGCCGGAGTGAGCACATTCACTTGGGCGGCAGGCGACACATCGTCGCGCACCTTCACCGTTCCCATCATCAACGATAGCGTCACCGAAATCGCGGAAACCCTCAACCTCACGCTCAGTAACGTCAGCGGCGGCGCGGGTTACGGACCCATCACGCAGACAACGATTACCATCAGCGACGACGACGTGCCGGCCTCGCAACCCATCATTGCGATCACCGGACAGGGCGCGTTGATTAAATTCACCAGCGGTGCTCCCGGCACCATCCTGAGCAATGTCACTGTCACCGGCATTACCAGTCCGGAAACCATGCGCGGCCTCGCGTTCCGCCGTTCGACCGGCCAACTTTATGTCATGGGCGCTATCAGTGGGACGGGCCCGGTGTCCGCCACCCTCTATCGGTTGAATCCCGCTACTGCCGTACTCACGGTCGTCGCGCCACTCACTCTGGCGCATCCTTCGTTCGATCTCGGTTTCGATCCTGCAAATGACCAACTCCATGTCTTCGGAAGCACCGGCCAACACCTCCGCATCAACCCTGATACCGGTGTGATCATCGCGACCGATACGGCGCTCAGCTATGCGTCCGGGGATGCCCATTTCGGCGCGGTTCCCGGCATCGTCGGCGCGGACTTCACACCGAGCCTGCCTTCCACTGCCTATGCCATCGACAAGACACTGGACACCTTGGTGCGCGTCGGCTCGTCCGGGGGTTCGCCTTTGAATTCCAGCAGCGGAAAACTCAGCACCATCGGACCGCTGGGCAAAGATACCGAGGGCCTAACTGGTCTGGATTTCACCCCCGGTGGAACCTCCTTCGCCGTGCTCAACAGCGCCGCCGATACTACCTCTGATCTTTATACGATTGATACCAACACGGGCCATGCAACGGCGCTAGGCATCATCGGTGTCGCTGAAACTGTCCGCGATCTTGTAGTCGCCACTCCCGGACAAATCAGCCTTACCAATGCCACTGCGGATGTCACCGAGGGCGATGGCAGCGTTACCCTAACAGCCGTCCGCATCGGTGGCTCATGGGGTCCAGTGGCTGCATCTTACTCCACATCTAACAACAGTGCCAGTGCGGGCAGCGACTACCCCACGAGCAGCGGAAATCTGACTTGGCAGGATGGTGAGATCGGCACGAAAACCATAACGATCCCCATCACCACCGACACGCTCATCGAAGGCGACGAAACCTTTACCCTTACCCTTCTCAACGCAAGCGGCGGGGCCCTCCTCATCACTCCTTCCAGCGCGCTCATCACCATTCACGAGCGGCCTTATGACGCTTGGAAAAAAGCCATCTTCGGGGCGAATGCCAATGTGTCATCCATCGCCGGAGACCACGTTTCCCGCTCTGGCGACGGAGTGGAAAATCTCCTCAAATACGCCCTGGGGATGAATCCTAACAACTCAAATCGCTCCGGTCTTCCCGTGCAGCTGCCCTTGGGCGGCTACTTCGGGCTGGGCTTCACCCGTGCCGCAGCGGATGTGCTCTACAATGTCGAGGTCAGCAATGACCTGATTTCCTGGACTCCCGGCACTACCACCGATGTCACACCGGCTGGCAGCGCGGCAGGATGGACCGTCATCCGCGACGCAGCACCTGTTTCCACAACGCCGCACCGATTCATGCATCTCAAGGTTTCCGTTCCGTAAGGTAAAAATTTGAGAACAAATTCTCATTTGATTTTTTCCCATGCAGCATTCACAAGCTGCCGACATGGCGAAAGTAAAGGACGAGAATCGGGTGGTGGTGAAAGTGTTTTTGTATGGCATCCAGCCGCAAATCTGGCGGCGATTTTCCATCGCCACGGATATCACTTTCATCCAGTTCAGCGACGTCGTGCAAGCGGTGATGGGCTGGGATAACAAAAGCCCACACGAGTTCCGCCATGGCAAGGGCAAGCGGCTGGTGGATGTCATCGGCCCGATAGGACTCGAAGATCAAACGGCGGGCGAATTCCAAGACGAAGCGGTTCTAACGGTGTCGGAATTTCTAGGCCGCAGGAAATTGCCGATCCGCATTCTCTATCGTTACGATTTTGCGGACGAGTGGATCCATGAAATCGTGTTTGAAAAGAAGATCGCAGGTGAAGGCGGGCCGGAAGTGCTCGAAGGCGCACGCGCCTGCCCGCCGGAAGACTTCGGAGGAACCTTCCAATACATGCAGGCGCTCCACGGCGAAATCGAGTGGGCGCATCCCGGATATGAGCCTGAGGTTTTTGATCCGAAGTTGGTGAGCTACGAGGGCAAGAAAGCGGTGAAGAAGCGGAAATGAGGTTGGTTTGATCTGGGGTGAACCTCAGTATGGTTTTCGGTCAACTAGGTACCTCAATTTGAAATTTGTAAATCGTCGCCGTTATTAAAAATTCCGGTAGTGTCCTAATTTGAATTTCTAACTGTGTTTTGCACGTTTTTGCAATAACTGGGGTATCCCCTTCGTCACCATTGCTCCCGCTTTTTAAGAGCAATTCGAAAAGGCTCGCCAAGGGCTATATCGAGATCCTGCCAGCTTGTGAAAGGGTCGTCCTTCACCGCGTGTTTCAATAGCCGTTCGTATTCTTGACGCGCTTCATCACGCCCATTAAGCGGGCCGTGGTGCGCCTGAATCCGCAGCTCTATAAGGTGCTGCTGAAGTCGGATGCCTGAAAGATCATCCCCCGAAGACATTTTTGAGAATTTGCTGCTTTCGCGGTTCCGTCATCCCGCTATGGAGTTGCATATAGTCGCGCTCCACAGCGATCACGGTTGCGCGTAAATCTTCAAATCTCACTCCCAAATGCTTTGGGTCGATTTCTTCATGCTCCTTGAGCTGAATAATCAGCATTTTCCCGGAACCGAACAAAGACGAAGAAATCGTATTGTGATATTCTAGGTCTCGCTTTCCGGGGTCAGTTAAGATCATCTTCCGCTTTTCAATCTTGCGGAAAACATCATGAGCCATAAGCCATTGAGCCATCCGCATAAGCAGGTGTTTACGCTGTTGCTGCATCTCTTCGTCGATTTCCTCCATTAGGAGCCGAAGCGCACACCAATCCTTTGGATCTCCCGCAAATTCGCGTTCTTCCAGTTGGAGGCTGCTTTGCTTTGGGTCTTGGACGATCACAAGGACACTCTCCCATGTCAGAATGTGGGTGTCAATAATCGACGATAATATTTCACTTTGCTAAAATACTTTGGCCGCCATCGCCGCGGCATCCGATAGGTTATTTATCGGAGGAATCTTAAGAACTGCCACGTATTGCGGCTCCGTGCCATTGTCGAATGCCCAAGCAAACGCCTCAGAAGCGATAGGGTGCCCTGACAGGGTTGAAAGTCTCAATGTCGCGCCCCCAGAGACCTTTTGCCCCTCGTAGAACTCGATCACGCGGCCTGTGGACGCATGAGAGCGGCCGCAGCCCTGGAGGGCTGAGACTGCATCCCGCAGGTTTTGGAGGTATTCACTCATTCCCACTTCCGGGGTGCACCGGATGGTGCCGTGACGCTTGCAGAAGTTGTAATACGCGTAGTGCAAGGCGATGCCGGCTGCCGCGCCCGCTAGCCCCATTTTCATCAAAAGGATGTAAGTCCTTCCGGCAACCGTCGCTGACCTGAGAATCCAAGGCGGTAGTCGGGATGCTTGATGTTTCAATCGACCGTCCAGTTGATGTCGTCGAAATTCGTTTGAACAATCCCTTTTTTGAAGACCCGGTCGAATTTGGCCTTAAAATCTTCCATGTTATCGCATAATTTCATGATGGTGGTAACGCTGGTGATCTGGTCCTTGAGTTTGTCTTGTCCAAATTCCTTGAGCCATTGGTGATGATTATTGCCCTTTTTGGGGTGTGGGTTCTTTTCGCGAAGTTTTTTACCGACATCCTTGTCGATAGCATCGTAAACAAAGGCCATAATGTATTTTCCCCACCGCAGCGGCCTTGACCGGGGTGAGTAGCTGATGCCCTCCAAGCGAGCTAATTCAAACCAGAATTCCTGAGGAAACCTCCGAGCCCATTCTTGAAGGTCTTCAGCAATAAACGCCTGCAGTTTGAGTTGCAGGGCATTTTTAGCCCTCACTTTTTGGTATCCCGTCGCCTCATCAATCAGGGCGATAATACCGACCT
>JANYFB010000142.1 GCA_025362955.1 Akkermansiaceae bacterium | reverse complement strand
ACGGCGACCAGCACCGGACCTAACACCAAGGCGCTGGTGGCGGCCATTCGGATGCCCGCGCCCGGTCGGGTGGCGGGAAAAACCAAGAGGGCAAGGCCGCACAGCCAGAGGCCGGTCCAGCCAGCAGATTGCCAAGCGCTGAGGGGAAACTTGGCGATGGCGTATTGATATTCCGGGCGTTGGACGGTGATGGCTCCATATTTCCGCTCGATGAAGCGGAGATTCTGGCGGGCTTCCTGATGGCCGGAATCGCGGACGAGGGCGCGGCGATAATAAAGCGCTGCCTCGCCGGGGGAGCCGGAACGGTAACAGGCGTTGCCGATGTTGTAGAGCGTGTCGGCGGAGAGTTGATCGTAGTTTCCCGCTTCTAACCAGAGCTTGGCGGCGTCTTCGTATTTCGCGGTTTCGTAGGCTTCGAACGCTTGGCTGGCGACATCGGCCCCGCGAGCGGGAATGCCTTGGCTGAGGGCGGCGACGAAGATAAATACAGCGGTGGTCTTGCGGAGGAGTCGGAGGATTTCATCGCGACGCGGTTGATCGAGCACGATTTTCGGCTTTTCCGCACGGAAGCAAACGGCATCGCGTTCGCTTAGAATGGCTTGGATTTCCGGAGCGGAATTTCCGCCGAGCCAGCGCTCGATGAAGCTGCCGCTGGATTTAAGAAATTCCGTGTCATCGCCGGATTTCGTTTTCTCGATTTCGCGAAGCTGACGGTTCCGCAATTCCTGCTGAGGATTTCTCGTCAAGCGCGGGGCATAGCGCATCCAATAGGCTTTAGCGAGGAGGCCGAGCGCGATCAAACCTCCGATGGCATGGCCGAGCCAAGGCGGCAGCGCGCCAGCGGCAGGCATCGTGAGCTGTGCCGGGCGGAGCACTGCGAGGATGTCCGTCATGCGCTCGAACGGGACGGGAAGAGATGACAACGTTTCGGGAATGACCGCAGGTGAAGTGTTCCGACGCATTTGCAAGGCGATGGGTTTGGTCGTTAGAGTCTTGTAGGCCTCATCCTTCGGGTCGAAATAAACGAGGCGGAAAGGCGGAATTTCCGACTTCATTTCCAAGGGCCGAATCGACTGGTGGAAGACGACGTCGCCAGAGAGCAAGCGGCGTTCATCACCGCGTTTTTCGGTCGTGGTGTCGTAGATTTTCCAGCCACTGGCGTTTTCGAGCTTGGGGGGGGTAAGCGTGTCGAGATTGCCACTGCCGCTGACAGTGAGATCGACGGAGATCGGATCGCCCTCCTGAATCTCGGTCCCGGAGGTGCTTGCAGCGAGTTGGAAATTTCCGACCGCACGGTCAAATCCTGCGGGTGCGCCGTCGGGTAACCGCACGGCCTGGAATTCCAACTTCGGAACCTGCAAATAGACCTCCGGGTTCACCATGCGCGGGAATGGGTCCTGGATGACCTCGCGGGTAGTGAGCCGGACCTTGGCGGGGCCGATGCCAACCTTCCCCTTGCGCGTGGCGGTGACGGTGCTCGGGTAGGCCACCGACACGTAACGCATCCCTAACAAGTTCACCCTGCCCCGCATCGGCGAGGGCTGGAAGCGCCATGCCGCCACGCCGTCACGCTCGACGTCCGGGATGCCCCAATCCTCGACGACCATTTCCTCGGGGACGAAGACCTTGATCTCGATGGGGATGGTTTGGTTTTCAAAAGGCTTTTTCGCTAGACTGCGGAATGCGCTGGCGTAGCGGAGCGTTTTTTCTCCCGCCTGCACTTCCGACCATTGGAGTTCATCGGGATTGAAGATCTCAAATTCCAGCGGCTCTGTGAATGTCTTCGCGCCATCCACCATCACCTCGATGGGCGGGATCACATGATTGCCGGTTTCATAACCGAATACCCGATATTCGAAAACGGTTTCCAGTCTTCTTCCCGGCAAAAGCCTTGTTTCCGGCCCTCTGCTAAAAGGCTGGATGGTTACATCCTTGACCGGAGAAAATTCCGGGAGATCCACGCGCTGGCCACCGGTCACCAAGACTTCCAGCAAAGCCTGCTCGCCTCGGGTTAGAAACGAGGTGGAGAGTCGGCTGGTGGTTTGTGCATGGCCCTGAGCGCTCATACACAACCAAACTGCTAGAGTGTGGAACAGGCGGGTGAAATATTTCCAAGTATTCATGATGTTACCAATCTTTCTCCGCATCCCGGAATTCACGGCGTCCCCGCGTCAGAGGGCCTTTTTCGAGATCTTTGTTTTCATTCAAAATACGGCGGGCGCGGTCTTCCGGAGCCTCGTTGGGATTTTTCCCGTCCTTGTCGCTTTTCTTCCCATTGGGTTGATCGGGTTTATCCTGGCCATTTTCACCATCCTTTTTCTCCCCCTGATCACCCGGATCTTTGGGATCTTTCTTATCCTTATCGCCAGGATTTTTCGGGTCTTTGGGGTCGCCTTGGCCTTCCTTGGGTTTGCCCTTGCCACTGCCATCGCCCTGGCCTTCCTGCGGCGGGCCTTCGCCGGGTTGGGACTGCGGCATCGACTGTTGGGCTTCTTGGTGCTCCTGCTCCAGCAATTCCTCAAGACGATTCAGATAGGTCATGGTCATTTCCCGATTCTTGCGTGCGGCACTATCAGATGGAGAAAGGGCAAGGGTGGAATCATAGTGCCTAACGGCATCCGCCCAATTCGTAATGAGCGATTTAAACCGAACGAATTCGCTCGTCTCGGTTTCGTCCGGGGCGTCCGATTCGCGGAGCTTCGCAAGAGCCTCCTTGACGATGGTATCGAAGCGATCAAGGTCCGGCAAGGAGGCCGGATCGTCAGGGTATCTCTCGCCTGATAGACCTTGCCAACCGAGTTGAAAAAGGGTGTTCCCCATGCCAAGGTGGCCATTCGCCTGGACCTTGGAATCTCCTGATAGAAGCGACTGGCTGAAGGCACTGCGTGCACCACGGAAATCTTCCGCACGGTAGGCAGCGGTGGCTTCCCCAAGCCGGTAGCGGGCCTGCGTTTCACGGAGGCGAGTGGACTCGGCCAACTTGTGATAGGAATCGCGGGCTTCCTCGTAGTGTTTTGCCGCCAGCGTGTCCTTGGCATCGGACGCTTCACTGGCCCGCGCCCGCGGAGGAGTTAGAAAAAACGAGCCCGCGATGAAAGCAGCCATTTGGATGCCTTTCCAACGGGTGCCCGCGACGATGGAAATCATCAGGAACAAGATCGCCGGAAATATCAGCCATTGATAAAACTCGATGGAAATCCGGCGGTCGCGGCCCTCAATTTCAAAGGCGTCCAAGCCTTTCACTACTGATTTCACCATTTCCAGAATGTCCATTCCCGAGCCTGCAAGGGTGAAGCGGCCCTGCGTGCCTGCCGCCAGCTTCCGCAGTGTATCGGCTCGGAGGCGGCTGATGATGGTGCGCCCCGAGCTGTCGATCATTTGTCCGTTAGGGAAATCTTTGTTAGGAACAAACCCGCCATCTTCCGTGCCGACTCCGACGGTGATCACATAGATCCCTGCCTGTTTGGCTTCCGCGATCACGGCG
Source organism: Akkermansiaceae bacterium (assembly GCA_025362955.1). Lineage (GTDB taxonomy): Bacteria > Verrucomicrobiota > Verrucomicrobiia > Verrucomicrobiales > Akkermansiaceae > Luteolibacter. The sequence continues at coordinate 3,714 of JANYFB010000142.1, read as the reverse complement.
TCCAATTCCCCCCGGTGGAGGTCGTCGTCGTGGACTTCCTCGCCATCGCTAAGGATGACGAGGGCGTTGTTATGCTGGCCGGTTTTTTTCAGTGTGTCGATGGCGAGATGGACGGCGGCGGGAAGATCCGAGCCGCCTCGGGGTGCCCATGTTTCATCGACTTGCTGCACCGTCTCATGGACGGCACTATGGTCGATGGTGAGCGGAGCATACATAAAGGGAGTTCCGGCGAATCCGATGAAACCGATGCGCTCGTTCGGCATGGCTTCGGGCAGTTCATAAATGATGATTTTCGCTCGGGTCAGGCGATCCGGTTTCACATCGTTGACCCTCATGCTTCTGGAAATGTCGAGGGCGATCATCACATTCCGGCCAAGCGATTTTTCCGTCCGAATTCCCGCATCCCCCACGGGACGGGCAAGGGCGATGATGGTCATCGCACAGGCTGTTAGGAGGAAGGAAAACGCCAACCAGCGGGGCAATGAGCTGCCCTGCTTGACCAAGGCCTCGCGCAGGCGAGGAGCGACGAAAACGGCCCATTGTTGCCGCCGCAGGCGTGAAATCGCCAGCGCCCCCACTCCTAATATCGGGAGCAGCATGAGCAAGGCAAGCCAGCCAGGTTGCGCGAAATTCATGGATCAGGCAGAGGGTGGAGGGTTCACGGCCATGTAAACCGCCGATAGAAGGGCCGCGAGGAGGGTAGCTCCTACGAACCAAGGAAACAACTCAGTATCATCGATCACGGTCAGGCTTTTCGCATCCGTTTTTTCCAAGCGGTCGATGGTCATGAAGGTCTGCTTGAGGGTGGCCAGATCCTGCGCCCAATAATGCTCGCCGCCAGTCATGGTCGCGATCTTCTGAAGCGTGGGCAGGTCAAACTCCTGATAAGGAAAGAGCATGACGCTATGGTCCACCCGGCCTTCGGTGGTGCCGATCGCTACGGTGTAGATTTTGATGCCTAGGGTTTTCGCGTGTTCGGCGGCTTCCAAAGGGGAGATTTTCCCGGAATTGTTAGCCCCGTCGGTGATGAGGACGATGATCTTGCTTTTCGCATCCCGGGCTTCGAGGCGGGTGGCGGCGGCGGCTAGGGCAGAGCCGATCGCCGTGCCTTGTTCCTGGATCGTGCCGTTGTCGTTCTCGTTCAGGCGGAGTTCCGCAAGCGAGTTTCGGAGCCACTTATGGTCGAGTGTGATCGGGCTGGCATCTCTCGGCCTCCCTGCGAAGGCGACCAGTCCCATCCGGTCATCCGGTCGTCGGCTGATAAAATCATCGACCACGGTTTTCGCGACGTCGATCCGCTTTTGGCGCTGTCCTTGATCGACGAAATCGTCAATGTCCATGGAAAGCGACAGATCCAGCGCGAGCATAATGTCAATACCGCTGGCAGACCGGCTTTGATACTCGTTCCGCCAGACGGGGCGGGCCATGGCTACGATAGCGCAAATCAGGGCGAGAAATGCCAAGGGCCACCCGAGGCTCCAAGCGGCCCTCTTGACGCGTTTTCCAAGGCTGACAAGGACGGATAGATTCGGGAAAACCACCGCCGATTCCGCGCCTTTTCCCCGGCGCAGGGCGAGCAGCGCGAATGCCGGCAGCAGCAGAAAAAGCCAGCCCGGCTGGGCGAAGCGGCAATGTTCGAAAAACTCGCTCATGTTTGAAATCCCCGGTGCAGGGTTGCTAACAGTGTGCGTGATCCGGCGACCACATCGCGCCCCGACACGGCTGAAATTTCCCGCGCATATTTCAATGCAGCAAGACGGCCAAACTCGGACCCCGCCGCATCACGGGCTTCTGCGGAGAAGCCTTGCAAGGCGTCGTGCCGGGAAATGGTTTCCTCATGGGTTTCGAACAGCGCGGGATCGCCTGTCGCGACGGATAGATATTTCCGCAGGATCAACGAGGATCGCACCGCCGCCTCCCGCGCAGGCACTTCGCCGATTTTATCCAGTTCTGTAACTGCTTTCTCAAAGGCGGCCTGCCGGGTGGTGAGCGGGTCTAACGGCGATGCCTTTTTTTTCCTAAAAATCAAAACCGCTAGAATCACGATCACCAGCACGGCCGTAGCAATCATCCACGGCTCCACCCATGAATCCGGGACCAAAGCCTCGGGCGAGGCTGGCTCCACTAATTCAAAGTTGCGGGATTTCTCGTTCATGGTGATTCTAACCGGAACGTCTGCGACTGCGTTTTTTCAGAAGCTTGTGCAGCGAGGCCAGCGTGTCGCCAGTGGTGGTTAGATCCGCAGTGTCGATGCCGTGCTTCTTGAAAATCGCCGCAACGCCTTCCTGTTGTCTCGCCATCAGCTTCGCGTAGCCCATCCGCAAGTTGGGATTTCCGGTGTTCACCAGCGTTTCAAAACCGGTTTCGGAATCGATCATCACCACCATGCCAGCCTTTGGTAGCCGGGTTTCCAATGGGTCCATCACCCGCAGCGCGAGGGTCTCGTGTTTCCGAGCGAGCTTGCCGATGGGCTTTTCCAAGGGGTCCGAGAAAAAGTCAGAGATCAGGAAAACCACCGATTTCCGGCGCAACGTGCGGACGAGAAAATCGCAGGCTTCCGCGACGGATGTTCCGGGTTTTTCCGGTTTCGCCACGAGGATCTCGCGAATCATTCGTAGCAGGTGGCGGCTGCCTTTTTCCGGCGGGATGAAAAGGATCGGCTCGTTCGCGAAAATCAGAAGTCCCACCTTGTCGCCGTTGTGGAGTGCGCTGAATCCCAACACCGCCGCCGTTTCAGCCGCGACTTCGCGCTTGCTTAAAGAGACGCTGCCGTAGTCCGCAGAACCGGAGACATCCACCGCAAGCACCACGGACAACTCGCGCTCCTCGCGGAATTTTCTAACATACGGCTGATTCATCCGCGCCGTCACATTCCAGTCAATGAACCGCACTTCGTCGCCGTGCTGATATTCGCGGAAATCGTCAAAATCCAACCCCTGCCCTCTGAACGACGAAAGATATTCGCCGGAAAACGATTCACGCACCAAGCGCCGGGCCTTGAGTTCGAGCTTGCGCACGCGCGCCATCATTTCCTCGATTTGTGCGTCCGTTAGCATTGCTCTTCAACGTATCACTTTTAACAAATAACATCTAACCATTCACGGCACTGCCACCTTGCTCATGATCCGTTCGATCACGGAGTCTGTCGTGATTTCCTCAGCCTCCGCCTCGTAGGTGAGAAGGATGCGGTGGCGGAGGACATCGAGCGCCATGTCCTTCACATCCTGCGGCGTGACGAATGCCCGGCCCTGCATGAACGCCCGCGCCCGAGCTGTTAGGGCGAGATTGATGGTGCCGCGCGGTGAAGCCCCGGAGCGGACGAGATTTTTCAGCGGCGCATCGGCGAGCACCGGGTTGCGCGTCGTGTAAATGATTTGCACGATGTATTTCCGGACGGCGGGGTCGATGTAAACTTGGTTCACCAGTTCCCGGGATGCGGAAACCTGCTCGGGAGTGGCCACCGTTTTCGTCTGATAGGGCGGGGCGGAAGTTGCCATTTTGTCCAGGATTTCTAACTCCTCATCCTTTGACGGATAGCCGACGGTTACTTTGAGAAGAAACCGGTCGAGCTGCGCCTCGGGGAGCTGATAGGTGCCCTCCTGGTCGATGGGGTTTTGTGTCGCCAGTACGAGAAATGGCTGGGGCAGAGGATAGGAGCGGTCGCCGAGTGTGACCTGCCTCTCCTGCATCGCTTCCAACAGAGCGGACTGCACC
>JANYFB010000097.1 GCA_025362955.1 Akkermansiaceae bacterium | reverse complement strand
TTGTCGGTGGGATCGAGGCCGTTAGTATGTTCCCAGCCGTCTAGGAGGGTGTCCCCATCGGTGTCGGGGTTGAGTGGATCGGTTTGGGTGTAGCCTGTGATTTCGTTCCAATTGGAGAGGCCGTCGTGATCGAAATCTGCCGTGTCTAATGTTTCTCCGGGGCCGGGGAGTTGATCGGTGTATTTGAGGCGGAAGAAAGCCTTGTCTGCACCTCCATAGACTTCGTAGTCGATGTCTTCTTCATTACCGCCCTCGATCATAGGTGCCCAATACCATCGCTGGAGGGGAGAGTAGGGATCGGATTGTTGCACGAAGTAGCTGCGGCCTGCTTTGCCATACCAGCGCAACAGGGTTTCGCCCGTGGGAGCTTGGACGATTTTCGAATTTTGCTCCTGACCTGTTACTGGCAAGAGGCAGACGAGAAGCAAGAAAAGGATGATGCGTTTCATCGTGCTCCCTCCTTTGGCTCGGGTTGCGGGTTGGTGAGGTAGCGGCTACCGCGGCGGGGGCGGAAGACAAAGGTCAGGTCTTGTGGCACGGGTGGGTGGGCGGCTGCCCAAGCGGCGCTTTCCTGTTGGTATTTCAATCTAGCAGCTTGATAGGCGATGAGTCGGTCTTTTTCAGAGGTGAGGATTTCTTGAATCAAACGGACGGGGAAGGTGGCTTTGGTATCATTCGGATTTCCCTCGGTGATGAGGATTTTCCCTTCTGCTACGCCGGGAGCCCGAGCGGGTTTTTTGGCGTCGGGTTTACCAAGTGCTTTTGCATCGCCGGGGGATAGGATAAGGAGAAGTTGATAGGATTCCCCGTCGTGCACGAAGCTGCCGATCCCGGCTAACAAGCTGATATCGAAGCCGCAGATGGCTTGATAGATTTCTCCGGATTCTTGGGCTGTCCATTGGACTTTGCTAATCTTGTGGTCATCGACGGTGGCTCCGAGATTGATGAAATGCTGCCGCTGATTGGCGAGTCGGGCCAGTTCTTCCGGGGTGAGTTTCCTAGCCGGAACTGCGGCTGCGGCCTCGGTGGGGGGCGGCGGATCCGGAACAGTGGAGGCTTCCCCGCGCTGGAGGGTGACTGTGTGGGAGGAGAGACCGGGCACGGTGACGGAGGAATCGATGCGAATGTCAGGGAGACGTTTGCGTTCTACCGAGGCTGGCGGGGTAAATGGAAGGACTTCTAGCGCATTGGGAAAGGAAGTGCGGGCGGATGAGGCAGAAGATTCAGCAGGGGTAACTGCGGGCTTGTCAATTTGGGAAAAGGCAGGTGCTGCGCTAACCGCTGCGGATAGAAAAATGAGCGGGATGGTTTTCATAGGAAAGGTTGGTTACTATGTCCTTCCTATCCTCGTCCCCATTGGGCAGACGTTTAAAGGAGGCTAAATTTCCAGCAGATTGGCAAGGATCAATTTTGGGAACGATTGCACCTGCGCCCTCGCAGGTGGTTTTCGGCGCTCTCGCCGAAAATAGCGTCGATTCTCGTGCAACCCATGTCATCGGCGGGGGCGCCAACGACAACACGCGAGGCGCGTGTGCTACCCGTAAGAATGTATCGAACAGGCTCCTGAATCGTTACTCTTTTAATCGATTTCGCGGCTGTGAGGCGGGTCCATTATCCTGCGGGTATCACAGCCTCCACAATACCCGAGCGGGCAGTCAACGGGCATCGGGATCTGGGTGAGCTCGCCCCGATGGCCGATCAAGCGGGCACGGTGGGCGGAATATTGAAAACACGCCGAAAAGTGAAATCTATTGGAAATCAATGGATTCCGAGCGATGGCGTCGAGGCTCCGTAGCAAATCTGGCGGATTTGCATGCGCCGAAGCGTCGTACGCTTGCATGGGTGCGGGTGTTGCAAGCGTATTCACTTTTGCGGCAAGCGTAACAGACGGATAAGCCTGTCTATCAGGGAGTCAGACGGGCCAGAAAAGTATGGTGAAATACCGCTAGACTATCAGGTCTGATCTTGGTAGCGAGGTCTGTCTCTCCCTGCTTCCCATCAACCTATTTTAGGCCCGAAGTTCCCCGGCATTTTGGGCGCGTGGACGGATTGGAAAAAGAGCTGGCGCTCGAAAAGTTCTGCAAGGAGGAGGACGGGTAATGCGAGCCAAGGCTGGATGAATGC
>JANYFB010000064.1 GCA_025362955.1 Akkermansiaceae bacterium | reverse complement strand
CACACGCGCCCTCGCGTGTGGATCGGAGCGCCCTCGCTCCGCTCTCCGTGGAACAACCATCGAAGGCGGAATTTAAAAAGGGCGTCGATCCCGCGATCCGGGTCATGATTCCGGCAGGGGCGCCGGAATCCACACGCGAGGGCGCGTGTGCTCCCCTTAAGTTAGAAAGCTGAGGCCTGTGGGTAGGATTCAAGGAAAGTCGGCATCTTGCCGCCGAGTTCTTTCTTCAAGCACCAAAAGGCAATTCATCTGGCAGGCGCGTCGTCTCATCCCGGAGTCGTTCGTGCGCGGCTTCTAAATAATGCGCGTCCAGCTCGATGCCGGTGAAATTCTCGATCCGCTGCCGGTGCGCGGCAAGGGCCGATGTGCCGATCCCGAGGAACGGATCTAGCAGCCGTGTCGCTGGACCCTTGCCGTGAAGGCGAATGCATTGCTCGACGAGGGCCACGGGAAAGGTGGCGGGGTGGGGGCGATCCTTGTCGCGGGAATTGATCGTTTCGTAGGGAATGAACCAAGTATTCCCCCGGCAGCGGAGGTCCGCGCCGCCAGTGTGGCCCCAGCGGGCGATATTGGATTTGTCCTGATAGGGAACTCCGGCGGCGCGGCGGTCGAGTGAGACATCGCCCGATTTCGTGAGATGGAAGACGTATTCGTGGCAGTCGTTGACGAAGCGTTTCGAGTTGATCGGCTTGAAATGCCCGGCACTGATCTGTTCGTTAGCGCGGGTTTCGATGGTGATGGATTTGATCCAGTGAAACGTATTTTGAAGCGTGAAAAGCGGGTTTGCGCCGTCCGTTAGCGCGAGGATCAACTGGTGGGGCATCAGCGGATTTGCTGGGGCGGCACCGACGTTGAGAAAAAATGATGCATCGTCTGTCATCACGCGTTTCACTTCGGCGGACCACTTGCAGCACCAGGTTAGAAATTCCTCGCGTGGCGCGGTGTCCTTGAAACTTTTATAAGCGATGCCAAGATTGTAAGGCGGTGAGGTGACGACCAGATCGATGGAGGATTCCGGTAGTGTGGGGAGGACTTGGAGGCAGTCGCCGTGGAGAAGGTTCATGAATCGTTAGGGTTCGATGAGGTTTAGAAGTCTCAGGGTTTCAAGCATGATGCAGCAAAATCGAATTTGCAGCGAAGTGGTCCGATAAAATATCAGAAACAATGACGATGGGCGTTCCGGCGCGAACGAGATCCTCTCTCCGCAGAAGTTCGGTCACGCGCTTGATCGTTTCCTCGATGTTAGACGCGAACGCCAGTTTGAAAGCGCGCACTCCGCGGGTGAGCGAGAGCTGGCGGCAGACGCGCTCGGTAGGGGTGAAGGCATAGAAACCGGCAGTTCTCGGTCGCAGCATGGCGACGTGATTGGCAAGCACGCCCCGGCGAGTCAGCACCACAATCCGGGCGTCCGGCAGTGAGTCCGCTAGGGTGACGGCAGCGCGGGCGGTTTTCTGGCGTTCGTCGCGCAGCAGCACATTTTGCCCGAAGCCGTGACCGCCGGATCGCTCGATGCGCGAGGAAATCCTCACCAGCGCTTCCACACAGCGTTCGGGATATCGCCCGACTGAGGTTTCCCCGGAAAGCATCAGGCAGTCGGCCTCCTCGTATGCAGCATTCATCACGTCCGTCACCTCGGCACGGGTGGGAGTGGGGTTGGTAATCATGGATTCCAACAACTGGGTGGCGACGATGACCCGCGTTCCTAACTCATGGCAGCGTTTCACGATGCGGCGTTGGAGAATTGGCAGTTCCTCAAATTCCACCTCCGTTCCCAGATCGCCGCGTGCGATCATGATCACATCGGCGGCGTTGATGATCGAGTCGATGTTGCGGATGGCTTCCTGATCCTCGACCTTGGCGACGATTTGGGCCTCGCCTTCGAGAGCTTCCATGGCCGCGCGGAGTTCGTGGACGTGGGCGGAATCCCTAACAAATGAACCCGCGATGTAGTCCGCCCCGCACTCGACGGCTAGGGACAGATCCAAGTGGTCCTTTTCCGTGAGTGCCGGTAAATTCAAGCGAACACCCGGCAAGTTGATATGGCGGCGGGAACCCATGGTTCCGGGTGTTTTCACGAGGCAGAGGATGCGGTCGGTTTCCACGAGGTCGATGCGCATCAGCATCGCGCCGTTCTCCACGACAAGCGTGTTTCCCACTGTCACGTCGCCCATCAGACCGTCGTAGTTGACGGTGGTGGAAAGCGGGACCGTCGCCGCCGTGCCCACCTTGCGGAACTCCACGGTATCGCCCTCCAGCAAATTGTAGGGTTTTTCCAAATCTCCCGTTCGGATCGAGGGGCCGGTCAGATCAAAGAGCACGGCCACATGGGCATCCCGCTTGTCCGATTCCGAGCGGACGCGCTTGGACATTTCCGCTGCCCATTCGTGCTTGGCGTGGCTCATGTTTAGCCGGAAAACATTGGTCCCGGCGTCGATGAGTTTACCGATCATTTCGGCGGATTCGGTGGCGGGGCCGAGGGTGATGATGATTTTCGATTTGCGTGACATGAGTGCGGAGAGTGTGGAAAAGGGGAAGCACGGGATGTGCCGGGCGAGAAAACATGCTGGCAGTCACCCACGCAAGACTCGATCCAGACGGCGAATTTTGCCTCGATTGCATGGCTGGACACGGGCTGGCGACTAGGCTAAGGCTGGCGGCCCATGCCTCCCGATCAGTTGTTTGTCTGCATTCTCGTCCTTGTCACTGTGGCAATGTTCATCTGGGAAAAAGTCTCGCCGGACATCGTTTCCATGTGTGCGCTTTTTCTCCTTCTGGTGGTTCCGTTCAAGGATCATGCGTTCCTGCTCGGCGGGAATGCGATCCTAATGCCATTGGACAAGGCACAAAAGGCGAGCATCATGGCGAACATCTTCGCCAATAATGCGGTCCTCACTGTGGCGTTCATGTTCATCGTGGGCACCGCGCTCGAAAGGACTGGACTGGCGGAGAGTTTCGGGCGCTGGTTTGAAAAAATCGCAGGACGCAAGGAGTGGCAGGCGATGCTGGCGTTGGCCTGCGTGACCATAGGCCTCCACTTTTTCATCAATAATACTACGGTGGTCTTGGTTTTTATCCCGGTAGTGATGGGTCTATGCCGACGCACCGGGATGGCACCTTCCCGTTTTCTGATTCCGCTTTCCTACCTCGCCATCGCGGGCGGAATGCTGACGATGATCGGCACGAGTACGAACATGGTGGTGAACGGCATCGTGCAGCAGAAAGGGCTGCGTCCATTTACGATGTTTGAAATTACCGGGCTGGGTAGTGTGATGGCTGTCGGGACGGTGACCTACCTGATGTTTTTCGGACGCAAACTCCTACCGACGCGGGTTTGTCTTGCAACTTTGCTTGATTCCGAAGCGGAACGGGAATTTCTAACTGCTGCCATTGTCTCGGACGATTCACCTTTGGTGGGCAAGACGCTGGCGGAAACATCCCTCGCCCAGCGCCGCGATATGCGGGTCATCGAGATCCGCCGCAGTGGTAACCGAGTCGATGTGCCGCTGAATGAACTGCGTTTCGAACCCGGCGATCGGGTCATTCTCAAGAGCCGACTTTCAGGAGTGCGGGGACTCAACGACGTGGAAGGAATCGACGTGGCGGCCAAGTCGGAATTCGGCCTCAGCTACGTCCAAACAGAAAAAGCCGTCGTTACCGAGGGCATGCTGGGTCCAAAATCCAAGTTGGTCGGGAAAACGCTGCGGGATATTGGCTTTCGCCAGCAATTTGGGATCATCATTATTGCGGTGCATCGTCAGGGCGCGAACCTCCGGGACAGCTTCGAGAGTCTCAAACTGGAAGTAGGCGATACCCTCTTGTTCGAAGGTTCCGCAGAGCGCATGAAAGATCTTTTCCGTGACAGCGACGTGCTTAATCTCAGTGAGAACCAACCCCGGAGCGAAAAAACCGCGCACCGCCATAAGCGGGCATGGGTGGCGCTTCTCGGTCTTGCCTTGGTCATGATCATCGGAGCCCGAGACATTTTACCCTTTGAGTGGGTTGCCCTCGGCGCGGCATTACTTGTCACTCTGGGCGGCTGTCTTAAATCCAATGAAATTTATCAGGCCATCGACTGGCGGATTCTTATCATGATCCTCGGAACCCTGGCTCTCGGTGAAGCTCTGGACCGGACCGGGGCTTCGAAGACCATCGTTCACGCTTTGATGGGCGTCGTCGGCACTTGGGACAAACGGCTCATTCTATCAGCAGTCTTGCTCCTTACGATTGTGTTCACAGAACTTCTCAGCAACAACGCTGTCGCGGCACTATTGGCACCTTTTGCGATTCAGTTAGGTGTGGATATGGGGGTTGATCCCCGGCCTTTCATCGTCGCTGTCATGTTTGGGGCTAGCATCGGGTTCGCCATCCCTGCGGGCTATCAGACCCACATGATGGTTTACAGCGCCGGGGGTTACCGGTTCGGCGATTTCATTCGGGCGGGGGTGCCGCTGGACATCCTTTGCTGGGTGCTGGGTTCAGTCTTCATTCCAGTCTTTTTCCCATTTTAACGGCGCAGGAGCCCAGCGGAAAATGAGTCTTGCAAACCGCACGATTGTTCGGGTAGAGGTCTGGCACGGCAGCGTGACACGAAGTGCGTGCGATGCTGTCATCAACCTAACACAAGCTCCTCGCTGGCTATGAAAAAATATATCACGGAATTCATCGGCACATTCTTCCTCGTGCTAACCATCGGTTGCACCGTCGTCCCCGGCGGAGCAGGAGTCATCCCACCACTCGCAATCGGAGCCGCTCTGATGGCGATGATTTTCGCGGGTGGCCACATTTCCGGCGGCCATTTCAACCCGGCCGTCACCTTGGCGGTGTGGCTGCGCGGTCGGTGCGATACCAAGGACGTCGCTCCTTATATGATCAGCCAAGTGCTTGCTGCTGCCGCCGCTGCCTGTGTGGTGGCTTTTCTTTATGGCACCGCCAAGGAGACGATGGTCATCGCGAGCGTCCCGAAGGCGCTGGTGGCTGAATTTCTCTTCACTTTCGCGCTGGCTTATGTGGTCCTAAATACGGGAACAGCCAAAGGCACGGCTAACAACTCATTCTACGGCCTCGCCATCGGCTTCACCGTACTTACCGGAGCCTTCGCAGTCGGCGGCATTTCCGGGGGTGCCTTCAATCCTGCTGTCGCGGTAGGTATCGGCCTGATGAAATTGGTGAATATCGCGGACATTTGGATTCACATCGTCGCGGATCTCGCCGGCGGTTTCGTGGCGGCCATGGTGTTCAAGATGAACAACGCGGAAGATAAATAAGCCGCTTTTTCCGAAGGGGCGGGAATCACCCCGCCTCTAGCAGCTCCGACAGTATTTTATCTAACCGCTCCTGCGAGTGGTGCTTGCGGTATTCCGCGAAGAGTGGTGACAGAGAGCATCCTTCGCGGTCCGTGCCCGCCAGAAGGTAGGGGATGGCAGCCAGGGCTTTTTCCGGGCGGGCTTCCGGGAGTGTCAGCCCGAGGCGGTATTTTTCCACCCGCTGGCCCACGCATTCTCCGGCGGTGGCGAGGCAGGGGATTTGGAAAGCAGCGGCTTTACTGAGGGTGCCGCTGCTGCCTTGGAAGCCTTCGTAAGCGGCCCAGGCAATGTCGAAAGTCGTGAAAAGTGAGTTGTAATCCGCCTCGTCAGGAATGCGTCCAGCGGTGGGATCGAAATGAAGGTTGTCAATTTCACCTGCCGCGATTTGTCGGACAAGGGCTTGGAGCTTTTCCCGTTCGGGTGGGGTGAATTCCCGGAGATTGATGGTCCCTGCCGCAACAAAGTAGTAAGGGAGACCCTGCTCCCGTGCCAGTTCCGCAGCCCGGAGAAATGTTAGAAATCCCTTGCGACGTTCGAGGCCGATGATGCCGATAATTTTTCTTCCCGCAGCGTGGAGCTTGATTCTAACCGCCAGCACCGAGGCTTGATCGGGCAAATTTACCTGCGTCACGTCCGGGAATGGGATGACTCGGGTTTTACAGAGTTTTTCCATCGCGGGGATGAAGCGCTCATCGAGCACACCGATCCCGTCACAAAGTTTACTTTGCAGGATTTCATCGCCCTTGGCTAACAGTCGGAAGAATTTGACCAGCGATGGCTTCTCCCCGTGATGATGATTCCGCAGGTAGAGCCCGCTCCAACGACGCTTGAGGACAAGCTGCGGAATGGTGGCAAAAGGAAGAAAGCGCAGGTAGCTATCGAGATACGGAAAAAATACGAGGTCTGCCGTCGTGCCGCTGAGGGCTTCCGCATCGGCTAGGTGATCTGCGGCGCTTTTCCAACGAAGGAAAGTTCGGAGCGGATCGCCTTCGAAGCGGCCGTTGAAAAAACTGCGTTGTCCTGCGGGAAGTTTGTAGAAAAACACCCGGTCCGCGATCTGCCGGGTGGCCTCTTCGCCGATGGCCTTTCTTAGATCACTCGTCGCTGCAGAGGGCTCTGGACAAAGCCCGATCACCCGCGCGCCGGTCCGCAAGAATGACGCGGTGAATTGGCAGAAATACATCGGATGATGCCCGATCCAGAGCGGGTCAACGAGAGCCACAGTTTTTCCGTTAGGCGAAATCATGCGGATGGGTTGGGCAGTGGCCGGACGGCGGTGTGAATCCAAGATGAGCGGACCATGAACGCCTGCGGCAGACCCGCCATGATACCGAAGATGATCCCCACAAGCCGTTCCTGAAATGGATTGGCAGTGAGCGATTCGCTAAGCAGGCAGACGGTGGCGATGAGGGGCAGAAATGCAAGCCATTGGTCCGGACCGGGATCGGAAGCATTCGCGCGGGCAGTCACCAGGCTCAATGCCGCCGTGCCGCCGAACAGCACAACGTAACAGGCGAGCGCGATCATTCCACCTGATAGAAGTCCGTAGGTCCAGATGGAATGCCCAGCGAACCAGATGTCGTCTGTCCCAACTTCCTCCTTCGGGATGACCATCCAGATTTCCGGCATGTAGGCGGTGTCCCAATAATAGGAAGTGCCGACGCCCCGGCCATGGATGAAATGGACCGGATCGTCTGATAGAATTTTCCAAATCGCGTCCGCCTCAGCCTTGCGAGTCAGGTAGGAAATATCGTTACCGAGATTCCGATCCGAGGCGTTGTGAAACAGCCGCTCATCCCAGCGCTCAATCATTATCGGTTGAAAAAGCGCAACCAGCCCGATGGCGACCACGACCAAAGAAATGGCGACTACAATCGGTAACAGTCGTTTTCCCAAGCTCGACCAGCCGTAAATCCCCCACCGCACTCCGAGCATGAAACAAACCGTAGCGGCCATTCCCCCGGCCACGACCGGAAAGATCAGCGAGCGGGTAATGGTGATGAAAATGCCGACGAAAAGCACACCGCAGGCCGCTAACAGGTTCCAATGAAACCGTCCGCGCAACAAGAGCGCGCAGGCGATCCACGCCGCAATCCAGTTGTTAGCCGGGCTCTGCACTTCCAGCCGTACGGTTTCCAGCGTCGCCTCCTTAAAGACGAAACCCTGTACAATCCGCCAGATGACATTGATGCAGGCCGCCACCAGAACGGGCGTAACGATGCGTGAGGGGCGGATACCCACGCAGGCGGCAATGTGGGCGTTGACCATTCCGAAAAGGCAGAACACCAACGGCATGATGACGCGGATCGAACGCCCAATCAGCACTCCTTGGAGCACAGAGTTCACCATCATGAAGGCGATGAACAGGCCCCAAAACGCGATCAACCACACGCCAGGCCGAACCGTTAGATACCGCCAGCCCACCGTAATGATCCCTGCCGTGGAGCCGATGCAGGCTGCGAGAAAAATCAATTGGTCGATGCCCGCGCCGCCCGCGCTTTCACGGGCCTGCGCGTTCCGATAGTCCAGCGCGAAGGACATCAGGAAAACCCATAACAGTCGCTCCACCCACACCGCCTGTTTGGCCTGCGGGATGGCGATGTGGTCCGGTGGATCTGCGGCGGAGAAAATCACGGGAATCTAGCAGGAGAGGATTTTTTCAAAGACACTGGCCGTCCTGGCGATGGGGAAGGTAGCTTCCGCATAAGCACGGGCGCTTCCAGCCATTTCCGTGCGGACACTCGCCGAGTCCCGCAACGATGACGCGGCGGTAAGAAATCCGGCAAGGTTTCCCGGTGCTACAGTAAGCCCCGCGCGATGGTCGCGGGTGATGCGGGCCGCTAGATTTTCCAGCGGCATCGCGAGGAGCAGCGGGCGGGCCGCGCACAAGTAACTCAAGGTTTTCGAGGGCACGGAATACATTCCCGCCTCCTCTTCCAAGAGACCCACTAACACATCGCCCGAAGCAAGCACTGCGGGTAAATCTTGAAACGGTTGATAGGGAAGGATTAGTAAATTCGGTAGATTTTCCGCTTCCTTCCGCAGCCACTCCGCGCCAATGCCTTCGGAAACAACCACCACCCGCACATCCAGGTCCGCCGAGTGCTTGCGGGCCAACTCTAGCAGCATCGCGGGATTGTGCTTCATGCCAATGGTGCCCGAATAGAGATAGACAAACTTGTCGTGCAGCCCATGCCCGCGTGACCACGGATTATCCTTCGGCAGCACCGGGATTTCCTCGATTAGAGCCCAATTCGGCACGACCGCGACTTTCGCCGGATCAACGCCGAACTCGTGGGATAAAATCGGCGTGAAATCATCCGTGATTGCGATGATTCTCGAACTCCGCTGGAATTGGAGGCGGTCAAGATGCCGGTACCAAGCACCCACCCAAGCCCCTGCGATCGGGATTTTCCGGCGTAAAATCTGGTCCACCGCAAGGCTGTAAAAATCCTGAACCCAGTAGTAAAACCGCCCGCCGATCCCCACGGTCGCCCGAGTGATCGGTTCCTGCGTTTCGGTGGGAGTATTGCCAGAAAGCACCGCGTCCGGCTTCCAAGCGGCGATGAATTTTGCCACCTCCTCGCCATAGCGGACCTCCATATTCCGGCGACGGAGAAAGGAGTATTTGTATCGGGAGTATTCGGGGTCCATCGGAATTTCCCGGAACTCCAGAGTGGGTGAGTCGCCAGTTTTTCGCGCCAGATTTCCGCGGGGTGTTTGTAATGAACTCGCGAATGCATGAACCACCTCATGCCCCCGCGCCGCTAGAGCACGGCTCAACGAAATCGGAAACGCATGTCCGGCGTAGTCGTGAACGACAATTCTCATGGTCAGAGGGAAAAATTCGCTGCCGGAAGAATCCTTCACTAAGGGCGAGACTCTATCCTAGGTTGCTGCCTCACAGAGTCAACGCCCCAGCCTCACGCGAAGGCGTAGTCATCCAGATTTCCTGGTGTTTTTCACAAGACGGGTTTCCAGTTGAAAACGGATTTGACGTTTACGCCATGGCTCCGGCGATCCAGCCTATTGCTTACACCGCATGGATCACTCTGAGTCCTCCGAGAAATTCCCCTCATCCGCCGCTATGATCCGCCCCGGCGAGACATGGTGCGACATCCATGGCACGCCAATCAACGCGCACGGCGGCGGGGTGCTTTTTCATGAGGGTATCTACTGGTGGTTCGGCGAGCACAAGATCGCGGGCGAGGAGGGAAACCGCGCCCATGTCGGGGTGCATGTTTATGCCTCGGAAAATCTAACTGACTGGCGCGATGAAGGTATTGCGCTTGCAGTAGATGATTCTCCCGGCAGCGAAATTCCTAGCGGCTGTGTGTTAGAAAGGCCCAAGGTAATCTATAATCCTCGGACCGGAAAATTCGTGATGTGGTTTCACCTAGAGCCCAAAGGGGCGGGTTACGAGGGAGCTCGCAGCGCGGTGGCAGTGGCTGACGAGCCTGCCGGACCCTACCATTTTCTCCACAGCCTGAGGCCCAACGCGGGGATCTGGCCTGAGAACATTCCTGACCAACAAAGGTGCCTTCTAACTGGGGAAGAACAGGAGGGCCTCGCCGCGCTCGGTCTCGGCGGCGCGCCTTTCCCTTGGTACCCGAAGGAAATCTGTTATCGCCGCGATTTCGAGGGCGGGCAGATGGCGCGGGACATGACAATTTTTCTGGATGACGACGGCCTCGCCTATCAACTCTACGCATCGGAAAACAATGGGACGCTTCATATTTCCCTGCTGGATGAGACATTCACCCATCCGACGGGGCGCTATATACGGGTGTTTCCAGGACGTTTCCACGAAGCGCCCGCAGTGATGAAATGGGCTGGCCGGTACTGGCTTTTTTCCTCGGACTGCACCGGCTGGTCGCCCAATACCGCACGGCTGAGTTCCGCACCGTCGATTTGGGGACCGTGGGAGGAGCACGGCAATCCCTGCCTTGGTCCCGGCGCGCAGATCGTGAACTGTTTTGAGGCCCAGCCGACATTTATCCTGCCGATCCATGGTAGGAAGGACGCCTTCATTTTTATGGCGGACCGGTGGCGTCCAAGAAATCCAATCGACGGTCGGCACATCTGGCTGCCTATCGAATTCCGCCATGGCGTGCCGACAATTTCATGGCATGACTCCTGGGATTTGTCCTGTTGGGTCGAAGAGTAATTTTAAACCATCATCGTTAGAAAATATTTATGCACCCATCTGGAATCTGCCGGCAAAGAATATTTCGCAAACTCTCCGGCCTCGCACTGGCTGGACTGTTAGGCTCGCAATCCCTTCGTGCGGGGACGGGCGAAGATTACCAAGTTGTCTGGGATGCCCCGGGGAAGGACTACAGAGACTCGATGCCGCTCGGCAACGGCGATCTCGGGATCAATCTCTGGACAGAACAAAATGGCGACCTCGTTTTTCTCATCGGAAAAACCGACGCATGGTCAGAAAATGGCGAATTGCTCAAGCTCGGTCGGGTCCGCGTCAAGTTGAGTCCCAGTCCGTTTACACCGAGTCCAGAATTTCGCCAAATCTTGCATCCGTTGAATGGCGAGATTGAGATCACCGGTAAGAACACCACTATTCTGCGGGCATGGGTAGATCCCGCATCGCCCGTGATCCACCTCGAAATGAAAGGCGGAAATCCGGTCACCGCCGAGGCTAGCGTGGAACTTTGGCGTACCGAGGCGCGCCGAACGAATTCCGCGAAGGGCAACGAAGAAACAGAACGCGGCTTGCGCGAGTTGAATGGTAACCCGGACGGCGGGGTGACCATTGAGCCGGACACCGTATTGCCTGCGAAAGGAAACAGCATTGCCTGGCTCCACCACAATTCGCGTAGCATTTATCCGTCCACCTTCACCAACCAACATCTTGAATCGCTGTTAGCAAGATATCCTGACCCGTTGTTATACCGGAACTGTGGCGTGACGATGAAGGGTGAGGGCTTCGCCAGCGTGGACAACCAGACGCTCAAGATCCGTAAACCGCAATCTGGATTCCGCCTCGACCTCCACGCCTTGACGAATCAATCCGAGCGGGTAGGGGACTGGCAGCTCGCGTTAGATAAAGCCGTGGCGAAGACCGATGCCACCAACATTGAAACCGCCCGCACCGCACATCAACAATGGTGGGCACGCTTTTGGAACCGCAGTTGGATCAAGCTAACAGGCGATGACGGTGCCAGCAAAGTGATGCAGGGCTATGCGATGCAGCGTTGGATGACCGCCTGTTGCGGACGTGGAGCGATGGCGATAAAATACAACGGGGGCATTTTTACCGTGGGTAAGGAGCCACCTGCCGGGACCACCGACGATCCTAACAAGGGCCAGCAGAATGCGGACTACCGGGCATGGGGCAGCAACTATTGGTTTCAAAATACCCGTCTGATGTACTGGCCTATGATCGCCGCCGGAGACTTCGATACGCTCGCGCCGCTTTACAAAATGTATTCTGATGCCCTGCCATTAGCAAAGGACCGCACAGAGTTATATTTTAAACACCACGGCGCAGTTTTTCCGGAAACAATCTTTTTCTGGGGACTCCCTAACAATAATGACTTCGGTTGGGATAATAAAAACGTCGAACTAAAGAATACCTGGATTCGCAACCATTTTAACAATAGTCTCGAACTGACGATGATGATGTTAGATACATGCGATACCTTTCAGGATGTCACATTTGCTAAAAAATCCCTGCTACCGCTCGCAGTGGAACTCACCACCTTCTTCGATCAACACTGGAAACGGGTGAATGGAAAAATCCGCTTCGATCCTGCTCAAGCGCTGGAAACGCGCCAGCAAGCGGTCAATCCTGCGCAGGACATTGCCGGGTTGATGCATGTATTGCCGCGCTTACTCGCTTTACCGGAAAGTCTAACAACTTCCGAACAACGGGCGATGTGGAAAAAATTGTTAGCTGATCTGCCGCCCTTGCCACGTGGACATCCCGACAATGAAGGAAAGAATCCAGAGTCCCTTGAGCAAATGGCCCCGGATGGAAAAGTCATCCTGCTAACTGCGGACAAGTTTTCCAAGACAGCTAACTCGGAAAATCCAGAGCTTTACTCGATTTATCCTTACCGTCTGTTTGGAGTAAATTTGCCGGAGTTGGAACTCTCCCGCGACAGTTATGATGCCAAACGCTTCAAAAGCAGCACCTGCTGGGGACAGGACGGGATCCAATCCGCCTGCCTCGGTTGGGCGGACAAGGCGAAGTCTGAAGTCATTGCGAATTTTACGGCATACGGCGGGGAGAAGTTCAAATGGTTTTGGAAATCCGGCCACGACTATGAACCTGACCTCGATAATGGAGGCGCAGGCCAAATCATTTTGCAGTCCATGTTACTGCAACCCCGTGGCGATAAGATCCTGCTGTTCCCCGCATGGCCGAAGGAGTGGAACGTGGAGTTCAAACTACACGCGCCTAAAAACACCCTGATCGAAGGCGTTTGGCGTGATGGCAAGCTTGAGAAACTGATCGTAACGCCGCCAAGCCGTGCCAAGGACCTGATCCACCTGGCCCCCCAATAAATCTCCCACCAGAAAAAAGATTCACATCGGGCTATCTGCTTGCCAGTGGATGCGTATTATTTGATCAGTCACTTACCCCTCAGACGTTTGAATTTGCCTTGCCGTAGATCACGTAAAAGCACGATGGTGCTGCTGAATCATTTTAACAAGAATCCATGTTAAATCACCCGACTAACACTCACCCCCGGCTCCCCATTCGTGAAATTGGCAGTTACAGCCCCGGTGCGGTCGGATCGAATGTGATCTACGCCCTTATTCCCGCCCTATCTTTTATTTGGGGAAATGCTCACCGGCATCCGCATCGACTCTAAAATCGGCTCCACCCCAGTCGTCTGGTATCAAGGTGAAGCACTCAATCTCTCCACCGACACACGTAGATCCCTCAACCTAATAACAAACCAACAATGAAACCCACCCACTTCGCCCTCGCCTTTATCGTATCCGGCTTTCTAACAATTACTATCCGCGCAGCGGATCTCATGCCTGCATTCAAGCAAGGTAACCGCATTCTCTTCCAAGGGGACTCGATCACCGATGGAAATCGCGGGCGCGGTGCGGACCCGAATCATATCCTCGGCCACGGCTATCAATTTATCATTTCCTCATTTTTCGGCGCTGCATACCCGGAGAGGAAGTTGGAATTTATGAATCGCGGCATCAGCGGAAATAAAGCCAGCGACCTCGCCGGACGCTGGCAGAATGATACGCTCAACCTCAAGCCGGACATTCTGAGCATCCTTGTCGGCATCAATGATAATTCCGGCAACGTGCCCATTGATGAATACGAAAAAACTTATGAGAAGCTACTGACGGATACATTGGTAGCATTGCCAAAGGTCCGCTTTGTTTTATGCGAGCCGTTTACTTTACCGGTCGGAAACCATAAGGATAACTACGGCCCTTGGCTGGAAAGCGTGAAAAAGCGCGGCGGCGTCGTTGAGAAGTTGGCGAAAAAATACAAGGCCCCGGTCGTGCATTTTCAAAAAGCCTTCGATGACGCCTGCAAACGCGCCCCGGCGGATTATTGGATTTGGGATGGCATTCATCCAACCTACTCCGGCCACCAGATCATGGCCGATGAATGGGTCAAGACCGTCCGTGCGTTTTATAACTGAGTGCTGCCATGAAACTTGCCTATTCTTCGTCCTCTTCAGTGTCGGTGTCCTAAGATCCAAGATTATCAAATAGTGATTTTCCAAAGATATAACGATATTTAACTACAACATTTGAAAATTCGCCTTCCATACGAAGATGATGAGCAGATCCAGCATTAAATTTTTGAATCTTGCTCTGTTCTTCTCCACAAAGGACTTGCACAGATCAATCTTCCTACCACCCCGAGTCATGTGCAAACATGACTTTATTCTAAAGGAATCGAACCTGAATGAACGAGAGAAGCATTTTGTTCGAGGTGCTTAAAAAGTGGACGAATGGGCGAACCAAGAATGCCCTAAATGTTCTTGAGCATGCTTATGATGCATTAGAGCAGTAAATGGGATCAACACTCTCGGTTTGCCACCCTATCCGGCAAGGCAATGGCAAAGAAATCGAAAAGTTTTGCTCAAAACAGGTCGTATGACACCTCGCCCGGCTTACCTACCGCCACCCTTGCTGTCGCGGCCATAACCCCTCTGCCTTACCATGAAAAAATCCATTCTACTCCTATCCGGTATCGTCGCCTCCGTGCAATTCGCCGGTTCCGTGCCAGTCGATCCGCCCAGCCGCGCTTGGGGTGATTGGCCGAAATGGGGCGACCAAGGCGACGGGACTTACAACAACCCGGTGATTCCGTCCGATTACAGCGATCTCGACTGCATCCGTGTAGGCAACGACTATTATGCGATCTCCTCCACGTTCCAGTTCTCGCCAGGCATGGTCATCCTGCATTCCAATGATCTGGTGAACTGGACGATCCTCGGCCACGCCGTGGACGACCTTACGCCAATCAGTTCCGCGATGAACTGGACGGAGATGAACCGCTACGGCAAAGGTATCTGGGCGGGCGCAATCCGTTATCACGACAAGAAATTTTGGCTCTACTTCGGCACGCCCGACGAAGGTTATTTCATGACCACGGCGAGCAACCCGGCCGGGCCATGGGAACCCCTGCATCCTGTCATAAAAAGCGGCGGTTGGGATGACTGCTGTCCTTTTTGGGATGATGATGGACAGGGTTATTTCGTCGGCACGAACTACACCGGGCCGTGTACGACCTATCTCTGGAAGCTCACGCCCGATGGCAAGGATATCATCCCCGAATCCCGCGTATCGATCAACGAAGGCGCCCACCGGGAGGCCAACAAGTTTCTCAAAATCAATGGCTGGTATTATCACTTGTTCAGCGAGGTCAACGGCGGCGCGCGGGTGGTCATGATGCAGCGTTCCAAGACCATCACCGGTCCGTACACCGAGCGCCGGCAGCTAACAGCCAAGAACCGCGAAGAGAAAGAGCCTAACCAAGGCGGTTTGGTGGACAACGGAAAAGGTGCCTGGTATTTTCTAACACACCACGGCAGCGGCTCTTGGGAAGGGCGCTGCGTGAGCCTGCTGCCTGTGACGTGGATCGACGGCTGGCCGATCATGGGCGAGACCCATGCCGCCGGAGAGCCGGGAAAAATGTCGTGGTCCGGCAAACTGCCCGTGCCGGGCGGACGGATCGTCACCCCGCAGGGTAGCGATGATTTCACCGCCTCCCTCCTCGCCCCGCAGTGGGAGTGGAACTATCAGCCTCGTGCCGGGATGTGGTCATTGAAAGAGAAGCCGGGATTCCTGCGCCTAAAAGCCTACAAGCCGCTGAAAGCCGACGACTTAATGAAGGCTGGGAATACTCTAACACAACGCTGTTTCCGCACCACCCGCAACGAGGTCATCACGAAAATGGATCTCAGCGGCATGGCGGACGGGCAGAAGGCAGGCTTGTGCCATTTCGCGGGCCAGCACTCGGCGCTGGGGGTGAGTCAGGAAGGTGCCGCCCGCACACTCGAATTCCGATTGAATGGTAAAAACACTCCCGGACCCGCGATCAAGGGCAATGATCTGTGGTTGAGGTCGAGCTGGGGAATCGACGGAAAAAGCCAGTATGCCTTCAGTACGGACGGCCGGAACTATCAGGATTTCGGCGAGACCTATCAGCTCGACTGGGGCCATTACCGTGGCGACAGGATCGGCATCTATAATTTTAACAATAAGACCGAGGCCGGCGTGGTGGATGTGGACTACCTAATCTATAACTACGCAGGTCCGGTAACGAAGACGGGCACTCGCTAATCCTATGATGAAAAATCTCCTGCTCATTCTTTTCGCTGCCAGCGCCTCGGCGCACGCCGCGCTTACCCCAATCCAACTCCGCTGCGAGGGACGCGAAAATCCCCTCGGCGTGGATGCCGCCGCCCCGCAGCTCGGGTGGTTGCTGCAAGCCGGTGATAACTCCCTGCGCGGCCTGCACCAGACCGCCTATCAGGTGCTTGCCGCTTCCGCGGCAGACTTGTTAGTGAAAGATCAGGGCGATCTTTGGGACTCCGGGAAAATCGCTTCCGACGCGATGAACCACATCACCTACGCCGGAAAACCGCTCACCACTTCCGCCACGGTATTCTGGAAAGTCCGCGTGTGGGAGCAATCCGGCGCATCCTCCCTCTGGAGCCTAACATCTCGCTGGACGATGGGCGTAATCAAGTCTGAAGACTGGCACGCGAGCTGGATCACCGCACCGGGATCGGGCGCTGTGGTTTCCAGCGATGCGCTGGGTTATCACGCCGAGATCGCCAAACAGGCGGGCGAAACCAAGTGGGTGCAGGTCGATCTCGGTCATGCACCGCAGGCAAAAGTGGTGCGTCTTGTGCCGGTCGTGCATGACGGGACAAACGGCTTCGGTTTTCCCGTCCGCTTTAAAGTCGAGACTTCCGACAGCGCGGATTTCGGCACCGCCACCATGATCGCCGACCACACCGCCGCCGATTTTCCCAACCCCGGCGCTAAGCCGCTTGATCTAACTGCCAACGTCCCGCTGGGTCGCTACGTCCGTGTGACCGCCACGAAAATCTGGGGGCGTGCCAATGGCGACTTCTGCTTCGCGCTCCGCCAAATCGGCGTGCTGGCGGGGAATATCAATCTCGCCGCCAAGGCTACTGTTAGCTCGCTCGACAGCGTGGAAGGCTACGGCTGGGCTCGCGTTGCAGTGACCGACGGTGTCCTCGGATCAGCCTTCGATGCCAATGTCTTGAAGTTCGTCAACCCGCTTTTCCGTCGCGAATTTCCTGTCAAACCTGGCCTCGTCCGTGCCCTTGTCCACGTCAGCGGACTTGGCCAATACGAGATGTTTATCAACGGTGCCAAAGTCGGCGACCAACTCCTCGCCCCCGGCTGGACGAACTATAAAAAGACCTGCCTTTACGACAGCTATGACATTACCAACATGCTCAAGCTCGGAGCCAACGCCACGGGCATCAGCTTGGGAAATGGCATGTATAACATCGTTGGCGGACGCTATACGAAGTTCAAAGGTTCCTTCGGCCCGCTAAAGGCCATCGCCCAGCTACGACTCGAATATACGGATGGCTCGTTAGAAACCATCGGCACCGACGCCTCATGGCAAGTCGCGCCCGGCCCGATCACGTTTTCCTGCGTCTATGGTGGCGAGGACTACGATGCGCGGGTGGAAAAATCCGGCTGGAATCTGCCGAAGCTCGCTAATCCCGCCACCTCAGGGTGGACACCCGCCGAACTAACTGAAGGTCCGGGCGGAGAATTGGTGGGGCTTTCCGCCGCCGCCGCACCGATCAAGGCCATTGAAACCCTCAAGCCGGTCGCCACCCGGAATCTATCAGAAGGTGTCATGGTTTACGATCTCGGGCAGAACGCCTCGATCATGCCGCGTATCGCTGTTAGCGGTCCGGCGGGTTCTTCCGTGTGGATCATCCCGTCCGAACTTGCGCGCGAGAATGGCGACATCGACGATACCATGTGCGGCGGTAAAAACTGGTGGGAATACACATTGAAAGGGCAGGGGAATGAAACATGGTTTCCACAGTTTTACTATCGGGGTGCCCGCTATTTAAAAGTGGAACTCCGCCCCGCACCCGGCGACTCCGGGTTACCGAAAGTGAGCGCGATTGTCGGCGTAGTGGTGCATACTTCAGCCGCGCCGGTCGGTGAGTTTTCATGTTCCAACGACCTTTTCGCCCGCACCTTCACGCTCGTTCGTTGGGCGCAGCGCAGCAATCTTGTCAGCATCATCACCGACTGTCCCACCCGCGAAAAACTTGGTTGGCTCGAACAATACCATCTCAACGGCCCGTCGCTACGATATAACTACGACCTTGCCGCCCTCTACACCAAGGGGATGCGCGACATGCATGACAGCCAGGAAGGAAGTGGCATGGTCCCCACCACCGCGCCGGAATACCCCCGGTTCGGCGGCTCGTTCCGCGATTCCCCGGAATGGGGCGCGACGTTTATCCTTAGCGCGTGGCAGCAATACGAGTTTCACGGCGATGTCGAAATGCTGCGTCGCTATTACCCCGATCAACAACGCTACGCCACCTATCTGGCAGGTCGCGCCCAGAACCAGATCATCGACTACGGGCTGGGGGATTGGTATGACATCGGACCCAAATCGCCGGGCGAGTCACAACTAACACCTCGCGCCCTCACCGGCACCGCCATTTGTTTTGAAGAGATCAGAGCCATGTCCCGGATCGCCGCCGCCCTGGGGAAAACAGCGGATGCGGAGCGATACGCCGCACAAGCCGCCGAGATCCGCGCCGCCTTTAACCAAAAGTTTTTCAATGCGGAAACGAAGCAATACGCCACCGGCTCCCAATGCTCCAACGCCATGCCGCTGGTCCTCGATCTGGTGAATCAGGAAAACCGCCCGGCCGTGCTGGACAACCTCGTCAAGGACGTGGAAGCCAAGGGTTTAACAGCAGGGGATGTCGGGTACCGTTATCTGCTCTGCGCCCTCGCTGGCGGCGGCCGCTCGGATGTTATATTTATGATGAACAATCAAGCCGACAAGCCCGGCTACGGGTACCAACTCGCCCACGGCGCGACCAGCCTAACGGAAGCATGGAACGGCCTCCGCGGCTCCTCCCAGAATCACTTCATGCTCGGTCAGATCAATGAGTGGTTCTATCATGACCTCGCCGGTATCCAATGCGACCCGGACGGCCCCGGTTTTAGGCAAATAATCATCAAGCCAAATATCGTGGGAGACTTCAACCTGGTGAAAGCAAGCTACCATTCCGGGTGCGGGATGATCGGCAGCCAATGGAAACGCAGTGGCAATGCTCTCACCCTTGATATAACTATTCCGACAAACACCTCCGCGACGATTTACGTTCCTGCCACGGATGCTGCATCGGTTCGGGAAAGCGGTGGGTCGGCTGCTAGTGCTGCGGGTCTCAAATACCTGCGCATGGAAAACGGTGCTGCCGTATTTGCAGCGGGTAGCGGCAGCTATCGTTTTTCGTCAACCGCACCCGTCGCCGAAGTCCACTGAGCCACTCAGGAAACAGAAGAAAGATACCACAGTGACTCATTCGGACGGGATATACATTCTTCAATTGCCGGGGCCCACGCGAGCGGATGCAGAATGCGAACGGATCGGAGAAGAAATCATTTTTCGGGAAAACCGGTGATCTCCTCCAGTAGGTGGAAAAACTCGCGCTTGCGTCCGCTGCCGATGGTCCAGTCCGCAGGGATGCTTTGGAATCCTTCGGTAGCGGGCTCGCCTTTCCGGCGGTAGTCGAAGTAGCCCCAGGAGGTGTGCTGGGCCACTGCGGCGTTGAAATTGTTCGCCGGTTTATCGAAGGCATAATTGTCGTCCTCGTTCGTGAGGACCGGCTTAGGTTTGTCCCCGAGCATGACGCGGATCTTTTTCATCGAGTCGGTGATGCCCTGTGGACCTTTCCTAACACCATTGCCGTGGACCAGGATGAAATCGGCGGCATCCACGACGTTTTGTTTCGGCAGCGGGCCGCTGTAACTGGTGCTGGCGAGGAGATGGAAGCCATCCCGCCCGATGCCACGAACTCGGGCGATGAGTTCGTGGACACGTTCGGGGCGCAGGATGGAGTTAGTGTAATGCTGGTCGCACTCGTTGTTGATCTCGATGAGCACGTTGCGATAGCCATGGTCCAGCAGCCAGCGGGTCGCATTGTCGGTGGCATGGAGCACGGCAGCCTCATCCACTAGCACCCTGTCCTGCGCCTGATAGAAATAGCCGAGAATTACCACCATGCCCAGCTCGTCCGCACGATCCAGGATGCGGGCCAGCCGGGCGGTGTAGTCGGCGCGCAGCGTGCCGTCCGGATCGAAGGCGGAGTTACGCCATGGCTGGCCGTGCGAATAGCCCTCGGGCGACCCGCCCTGTAGGTTGAGCGTGAAGGCGAGCAGACCGTGTTTTTTCCACTCCGGCAGGGCGGCGATGAACTCCGTAGTGTTCCGCTCTGCGTCCCATTTGCCGTTGTCCGGATAGATCCAGCGTCCGGCGGTTTCCGGGTTCAGGTCGTCGAAAATGCCGTTCACCATGCGGGAATTGAGGAGCAGTCCTTCGATGCGTTGGCCGTTCCAAGTGCGGCCTTGGTAGGTGGGTAGGCCGTTGATGAGGAAATCCTCGCCACGGATGGAAACGCTGGTTTTCCCCGGTGCGGCGGGCGATGGGAGGCAGGTCCCCATGAAAAGGGCGAGGGCGGTAGCGGATCGGGTGGTCATGGGTTGGGTGGTGGTGATGGGTTGGGATGGGTCTCGAGGGAGGGCACCGGGGTGACTTCTATCAGCGCCCGGCGATAGGCGAAAAGGTGTGGTTCTCCGCCGTCCTCCACCTGAAGGATGACATGAAGGGTCCCGGGCATTTCGACCTGAGGCAGGCGCACTTCGGTTTTCAATCCTTCCTCTGTCGTGAGCGTCGCGCCATGGATGGTTCCGGCTTCCGGATAGATCCACCACTTTGTGCTAACGGGGTTCCCGTCGGGGTCGCCGGTGCCCTTCGCCGTGAGCGAGACGGTGGAGCCGCCTTTCGCGGAAAGCGTGAGGACTTTTTTTGTGCGGTCGCCGTTGAGCACGGCCGTGGGATTGTGGTTGGCTTTTTGAAAATCATCCGCCACGCACCAGTCCATGCGCGCGGCGAAATCGTTCTGAAAATGCTCGCGCCAGCGCCAGATGGTGGCTTGCACGCTCGTCTCCGTTTTGCCGTTGTCGTCGGAAGTGACCGTATCGCGGGAATCGGGACTCTCGGTCCAGAGTTTCCGTTTTTCGCTCACCGGCTGATCCGGCTGAAACTCCTTGTAGCGTCCGCCCCAGCCGCCGTAATCGGGACGCACGTCCCAACCGAGGCCGTTGTTGATGAGGCCGAGGAAGGACGGCGTGTCCCCTTCCATGATATATTTCGCGTAGGGATACAGTTCGCCTAACGGCCCGTGGTCGGTACGGATGTTTTTCAGCAGCCACGGATTGTCCACCATATCAAAGCGGTGCCGGATTCCGTTCTGATACCTGGCATCGCCACTGATGCCGGTCCAGGTGGCCCGCCAGTAGTCCTTGCCACCCACAGTGGACGGCGAAGCGATGTAAAAAAGCTTGGGAAACTCGGGGCGAATCCAATACCCTGCGTCGTCCTGATCGGAGATTGTATAGACGCGCAACTTGCCGATGAATGCGTCTACCGCCGCCGCATCGCGCGTGGCCCGCACGTCCCAGAGCGCTTGGGCCAGCGTGTTTGCGCCGCCCCAGACTGTGATCCAGACCGGGCGTGCATCGGCCTTGTCCACCACTTCGATCATGCGCTTAGAGCCTGCGGTGCTTCGGTCCTGGCCGACGTCCGCCATGCCAAATCCTGTCTGCCCGGTGCGGCAGACGGCGTGCAGTTCGGCAGCAGTGGGATAGCCCGGTGCGTGCTTGCTCAGATTCGGCAGCACCTTGGCATAGGCATCAATGCTGTGGTGCAGGATATCTTCGCGGGGTCCTTTTTTCAGATGCGTCGAGGTCGAGGCGATGAGTCCTTCGACGTCGAACTCATTCGCATACACCAGGAAGCGCACGAGGGATTCCTCGTCGTCGGGTTCGTTAGAAAGGTCGGTCAGGACGATGATGCGCGGCCTTTCCCGAGCCACGCTTGCAAAAGTGGAGAATCCCAGAATCAGAATCGATAGAAATGCCTGTTTCATGATATTATTGCCGTGTGAGGCGGAGGGCGAGGTAGGGTTTTTTCGGCAGCGGGATCTCCGCACGCCCGGAAAATACCCCAGGCACGGGCGTGATCGTCATGTTCCAGGTGTCGATGATTTCTGCTATAAAAGCCGCGTTTTGCGGCAGCATTACGATCTCCGGCGCGGTCACCGCCTCCCAATGATAGATCAGATAATACCTGCCTTCCACGCCCCAGGTGTTTTCCGGGGCTAGCGGCCCGGCTGCGGTCGGAGCGGCTTCGGCGATGCCTTTGTAAAAGGCGATGCGCTCCGGACTCCGCCCGTGGAGCACGCCACCCTTCGCCCACCACAGCACTTCGTGTGGATCGAGATACGTCTCGCCATGGCCGCAATAGGCGCCGCCGACGAGCGTCCGCCAGAACAACTCCGTCATGCGCTCCGCCGTGATTCTGCCCCACCCGTTGGGAATATTGCCCTCGTATTTGCACTCGTCGTAGATGACCGGCTTCTGCGTGCGTGCGACGTGTTTTGACGAGTCCTCGGGTCGGTCGCTTTGCAGGCTCAGATGGGTGATCCACGGGCGCGAGGGATCGAAGATCTTCTTCTGCTGATGGATGGAGCACAGGTGGCCGAAAGGATCGCTCTGCCGCACGATTTGGCCGAACCGTTCCCAGTCCTCAGGCTGCTTGGTTTTTACGTAGTCCCACTCGTTGGCCAGCGACCACCACACATTGCGATAAGCCGCGAGCCGGGCTACGATGTAGCGCAGGTAGCGGGCGTCATTTTCAGGGCCCATCCGGTCGAAGCCCCAGTGGCCGCCATCATACGGGTGGAACAAAATCACGTCCGCCTCGATGCCGAGTTTTTGCAGGTCGAGAATCCGCCTTTCCAAATGTTGGAAAAACGCGGGATTGAAGCGCTGGAAATCCCAGCGGTCCGGCGGCGTGCCTGCGAACGGATAGAGCTGCGGCTCGACGTGGTTGAAATCAAACCATTTCGGGAAAACGCACATCCGCAGCTTGTTGAACGGCGCGGTAGCCAGTGTCCGCAATGTCTCCTCCTCCAGCTCAGGCGGCTGATGGGTCCATGCATAACAGGTGGTGCCTACCTGCCAGTAGGGTGTGCCATCGGCGTGGGCAAAATGCGTTCCATGGCTCACGACTACCGGGCCGTGATTTCCGGCCGCTGGCGGAGTGACCGTCAGTGAGCCACGCCTGCCATCGAGCGCGGGCCGGTTCGCATGTGTCTGATAGCTCCAAACGCCGGTCGCGTCTGGCATGAAGCGGACCCGATAGATCCCGCCACCATCGTAGAAACCGGGAACCCTCACACTTTTCCCACCCTGCTCGAAGACCGCAGCAAATTCCACCTCCACGAACGCGTTCCCCTCGTCTGGCCCCGGCAGGGATATCTCGAACACATCCCACCGCCCAACCGCCTCCCCGGTGTAGCCGGTGGCCGTTGCAAGGAGCAGGAACGCGAAAACCAGCGGGAGGCGATTCATGGGTTTGGGGCTGAAGCGTTTACAATGTTGAAACCATTAAACATCTTTCTTTCCCGAGATTCTCCCTTCATTTTTGCAATTAATCACGGCATTCTAAGATCATGCAGCGCTTCGATTCCAGTCGGACGGATTTCATGCCTTATGGTTTCACCTGCGAGCTGTGGACCCCCGCGCCCATGCCGCGGCCAGACCGGCACAACGAAATCGAGATCAATCTGCTGCAATCCGGCACCCTCACCTACCTGTTAGGCGGGCGACGCACCACGGTGGAAGCCGGTCGGCTGACCGTGTTTTGGGCCGCCATCCCGCACCAGATCGTCGGTTGGGAAAATGCGAAACCCTATTTCGTGGCCACGCTGCCGCTCGCATGGTTTCTCGGCTGTGGATTTCCCGCAGCATTCGCCCATCCGGTCCTCAACGGGGAAATCGTCAACGATCCAGAACCGCTCGCAGAGGATGCCACGAAATTCCAGCGCTGGATCGCCGATCTCCTATCAGCCATACCCCTGCGCCAGCGAGCCGCGCGGATGGAGATCGAGTCCCGGCTGCTGCGCCTCGCTCTGGCCATGCCGGAGCCGCAACCCGCGGCGGATTCGCGATCCAATTCCACCCATCCGCAACTAAGCCGTGCCGATCAGCTCGCCTGCTTCATCGCCCGCCACTATCAGGAACCGCTCACCGCCGCACAGATCGCCGCCGCCGTAGGGCTGCATCCGAACCATGTAATGGCGCTCTTCCGCAGAGCCTTCGGCACCACCATGACCGATTTCCTGACCCAGCACCGCGTCTCCCACGCCCAGCGACTATTGGTTACCACCGATGATCCGGTAATCGAAATCGCCTCCGATTCCGGTTTCCAGAGCCTCAGCCGTTTCAACGAAGCCTTCAAGCGCTCCTGCGGCTGCGCTCCACGCGCCTATCGAAATGCCCACCGTATGGCGTGATCCTTTCCCTCGCGGCGATTCCGACAGCACCCCGACGATTGTTTTACTTTCGAAATTATAACGAAGGATCACCGTTTCTTCATCTTGTTCATGAAATCAATTCTCCTCATCACCCTCATCTCCCTGACCAAAGCAGGCGCGCAGCAGAAAGATGACACCGCCGTGCTGCCCGTGTCCTCACCAGCGTTTTTCTTCTCACCGGGAAATTGGACGGGCGATGCCGACCGGGGTGGATCCATTTTCCGCCAGACATGGTATCCGGGTGCTTATTTCCGCATCACTTGGACAACCACCAACGCCAATCCCACTGCGGAACTTCTGCTAGATACTTCCACATTTGGCGAAAAGATCAAGAATCCGCCCGAACTAACCTATAACATCGACGGCGTTTGGTACTCCGGCGTGAAAGCCGAGGCTGCCATCCCGATCAAGGGCCTAAGCGGTCCTGGCCCTCATGCGCTCACCGTCTATTTCAGCACTTCCGAGCAAACCGAGCGCTGGGGCACGCCTCAGGCCAGTGGCTTGAACGTCGTCCGAGTGACTGGCCTCAAGCTGAACCGTGATTGCACCTCCATCCCCGCAGGCTCCGCAAAACGCTGGGTCTTAATGGTGGGGGATTCGATCACAGAAGGCTCCGCAGCCAATAATGGGAAAAGCGACAACCTTGCCTCATGGAGCTACTTCGTTGGCACCGGTTTGCAGGGGCTTGGTTACGAATATGGCGTGAGTGCCTGCGGTTACAGCGGTTGGTTACGCCCGGGTGACGGCAGTGGTGATGTCCCGCCATACTATCAGCTATCAAAAACGCCGGGCGGCTTCGAGGATGCCCGCAGCCGATGGAACAAGATCGACGCCCGCACCAGTTTGCTAGATGTGAAAAAACATCTCAGTGGTTATGGTGAAAATGGCCAGGAGCCATCAGCCATCCTGATCAATTTCGGCACCAATGACCGATTGACGAATGTGAAGTCCGCCGACATGGAAGCCAGTATCACCGGGTCTCTCCAAGCCTTGCAAACCGCAGCTCCGCAGGCGGAAATTTTTGTCATCGTGCCCTTCGGCCAATACGCCGTGACCGAGTTGAAAGCATCCGTCTCCAAGCTGTCGTCCGCGCGCAAGATACATCTCATCGACCTCGGTCCGGCCGCAGCTAAAAGCCTCGCGGCAAATGGCTACTGGTCCGGCCTGCATCCTAACATGCGTGGCCACGCGACCTTCGCCGCGCAGATTCTCGCCCAAGTCATTCCTAAATTACCGGTGTCCGCTCCTTGAACTAACAAAAAAATTCCACCCGTGAAAACCAAAAAACTTATCCCTTCTCTCCTGTCACTTTTCCTCAGCGCGAAATTGCTCTTCCTATCAGCCACCTGCGCCCATGCCGCGATGGTTCATCCGGGCGGGTGGCACACCCAGGCCGATCTCGACCGGATCCGTGGCAAGGTAAAGGCCGCGGCGGAGCCTTGGAAAAGCGCGTGGGGAGTCTTGGAAAAATCCGATGCGAACCTTACGACCAAGGCCAACGTCGTGCCTGAGAGTACCAATAATTACAAGATCCAGGGCGATGGCCACGCCGCCTACGTCCTCGCCATCAAGTGGGTTGCCTCAGGCGATATCCGGTATGCCCAAACTGCGATCAAGCTAATCAACGACTGGACCACCACCGTCAAAACCATCGGCGACGAGCCGATGCGGAGCGGTCTCGGCGGGAGCCAAATGGCCCAAGCGGCGGAAATCCTCGCCCACGGATTCAAGGGCGCGGCGGGCTGGGACCCCAAGGAAATCAAGCGTGCTCAGGAATGGTTCAAGACCGTCGTCTATCCGCACTCTAACAAGGGAGCCTCGGCAAACTGGGGCACCAGCGCCTTGGGTGGCATGATGTCGATGGCGGTATTTTGCGATGATCCCGAGATGATGATCCGCGCAATCGAGGTTTATAAGAATGGCTTCATTGTCGATGGCTCGCTCAAAGGAGGCTGCTGCGGCGTGACCCAATACATTGACGCCACCGGCGAAAACGCAGAAACAGGGCGTGACCAACCGCACAGCCAGGGTGGCATCGCCCACCTTGTGGAAGTGGCGCTGGTCGCATGGAACCAAGGGATCAATTTGGTGGAATACAATGACGCGTCCGGAGTGCGTGACTACGGCATGAAAGGCGACAACCGCCTTTTGATCGGTCTTGAATATACTGCGAAATACAACCTCGGAAATGAAGTGCCGTATCATCCCTATTTCGAGTATTGCAACAACGTCACCAAATATCCCACAGGTCCTTCGGATAAAGGGCGCGCAAACTACTCACCGATATGGGAAATGTCCTATCACCTTTTCACCCTCGCAAAACTCAAGGCTCCCTACTGCGAGCAAATTACCCAATTGCCGGCGTATATGCCGGAAAAAAGCAACAGCGACCACCCCGGTCTCGGGACCTTGACGTTTCGAGTCGAAGCTACCAAGTAGCAATCTTTTCCCGTAGGCTTTTCCCACGCCACATCCCGTTGCTCTGCCAGAATGGAACCACCGCCACCTTTCTAACATCATCCCAATGAAAACCCTCGTCTCCTTCCTCACTACCTTAACCCTCATTTCTAACATGATGGCGCAAACGCCCGCAGCGCTCAGTGCGTATCCGCTCAACTTTGACTCGGGGTGGAAGTTCTTCCGCTTCGACACGCCGCCTAACAATGATGCGATCAACGAAGCGACTCTTGGTTTCGACGATGCGAAATGGGAAGCCGCCACACTCCCGCACACCGCGCATGTCGAGCCGCTGGTGGCAGATAAGATGTGGCAGGGAATCGCTTGGTATCGAAAACACTTCACCACCCAACCCTCGTGGAAGGACAAGAAAGTCTTCGTGGATTTTGGCGCAGCCATGTCCGTGGCGGATGTTTGGATCAATGGTCGGAAAGCCACTACACACTTCGGCGGCTACTTACCGTTTTCGGTGGATATCACTAACGATTTGAAAGCTGGAGACAACGTCATCAGCGTGCGGTTAGACAATCGCGACAATGCCCAAGTTCCGCCCGGCAAGCCATATAAAAAGCTCGATTTCACATGGTTCAGCGGACTCTATCGAAATGTGACCGTCCGTGCCGTGAGTCGCCTCCATATCACCGATCCGGTGCAGGCTGACAAGGTCGGCAGCGGCGGAATTTTCGTCACCTACCCGGAAGTTTCCGCCACTCGCGCTGTTATCGAGGTGAAGCTTCATGCAATCAATGAAACCACGACCCAAAAGCGCGTGGGCGCTCGCTTTGACCTGACCGGTGCGGATGGGAAAATTGCTGCAACCATTTCCACGGAATCTGCCAGCCTCGCGGCGGGTGCGGACATCGTCCTAACAGGACGCCTCAGCGTGACGAATCCGCAACTGTGGTCGCCTTCCTCGCCTAACCTTTATTCGCTTCGCTCCGTGCTTTTGGACGGCAAGGAGGTCGCCGATGGCCAACAGACGCGCATCGGTATCCGGCGGATTTCTATCACCCAGGCAGGCGGCTTCCTCATCAACGGCCAGCGCCTTTACCTGCGCGGAGCGAACCGTCATCAGGAGTATCCCTACCTTGGCTATGCGCTTTCCGACAATGCCCAGTATCGCGACGCCGTGAAAATTAAAGAAGCGGGCTTCGACTACATCCGACTCTCTCATTATCCGCCTTCGACGGCATTTCTCGATGCCTGTGACGAACTCGGCATCGTCTTAATGGACGCCATTCCGGGGTGGCAATTCATCGGCGACACTGTCTTTCAGGATCGCTGTTATGAGGCTGCCCGTGACCTCTTCCGTCGCGACCGGAATCATCCTTCAGTGATTCTATGGGAAATTTCCCTCAACGAGACGAAAATGCCCGGCGACTTTATTAAAAAAATGCAGTCCATCGCTCGCGAAGAATTTCCCGGAGATCAATGCATCACCGCCGGTTGGATGGAAGGCTATGACGTCTATGTGTCTGCCCGCCAGCACGGGAACACGCGGGAATACAAAGGAAACGCGCCGGTCTTGATCAGCGAATATGGAGACTGGGAATACTTTGCCGGGAATGCCGGCTTCAACCAAGGGGCGATGAAGGATCTGAAAGGAAAGGAGCGCAACAGCCGCCAGACGCGCGCTTATGGGGAAATCCGTTTGCTGCGGCAGTTGTTCAATTTCCAAGAAGCGGCGAACGACAACCGCTCGACGAAAGCCTTCGCCGATGGCGTGTGGGCGATGTTCGATTACAGCCGCGGCTACGACGATTCGTTAGAGGAATCCGGCCCTATGGACAGCATGAGGTTGCCGAAATTTTCCTATTACTTCTTCCAAAGCCAACGCGACGCAAATCACCCGCCGATCAAGGGCGTGACCCTGGGGCCGATGGTTTCTATCGCCTCGTGGTGGACGCCACAATCGCTAACCGATGTCACTGTCTTGAGCAATTGTGAGGAGGTGGAACTTACCTTGAACGGCAAGCTCATCGCCCGCCAAAAGCCTGATAAAGGCCAGAGCGCCGACCGCTTGCCGCACTCGCCATTTACGTTCAAGCTCGGCGCATTCACCCCCGGCACGCTCGAAGCTACCGGCTACATCGGGGGAACGAAAAAGGCGTCCGCCGTAGTTCATACGCCTGGCCCGGCGGTGGCGCTGCGCCTTCGTGCGGACCTTAGCGGACGCCCGCTGCGTGCCGATGGAGCGGATGCGATCTTTGTCTATGCGGAAGCCATTGATGCGAATGGCACTGTCGCCGTGGATGTGAAAACTCCAATCACATTCCATGTGAAGGGCGACGGACACCTCATCGGCGACAATCCGATCACGTCCACCGCAGGCCTAACAGGTATCCTGCTGCAAGCGGGCGAGCACGCCGCATCCTTGGAAGTGCAGGCCAGCGCACCCGGCCTACAGGCGGGAACCCTCACAATCTCCGCGGTCGCGCCATAGTGTAACCCGGAAAAAACCTTTAACCCTAAAAAGGAAAATGGGCGTGTTCGTGGGGCACCTTTGAGCAAGGCGTTTGATGGCGGGTCCGGATGATGGCAAAGGGATCGGTTTTCACCCGCTGAGCAGGAGCGCGGTCTCGTCTGGCAGGCCGGGAAGCCATTTCCCACCTAGCCACCGACGCAGCAAACGCGTCAGCAGCAGCGTCCAGCGCTGCTCCACGCTCCATCGCTCCGTGATGGCGCGGATCTGATGCAACTCTTTGCTGATCTGCGTGA
>JANYFB010000073.1 GCA_025362955.1 Akkermansiaceae bacterium | reverse complement strand
CGCCGGGTGAGCGGAAATCACAGCCATGGGAGCATCCATGACTTTGAAATTACGTCACTTGCCGCGTTCTGGCGAGTTTTCCATTTTCCTCTTTAGGATAAATCGACCCAATCAGCTTTCTCGGGACGGAGTAGATTGCGTCTCCAATGGAAAATAATTTTCCCGGCTGGAAAAAAAGCGGGTGACTTTTACCGATTGTCGCCAAAGTTGGACTGTCTCGTATTTACAAATGATTTCCACACCCGCCCCATTTACCCATTGCGCGAACCTCTCGTTCGTGCGGCATTTGAAACCCAACTTAGAGCCTAGTGGGTGGGTTGCATGATTGGAAGATCCTCTATTTTCTGGCTGTTAGGTTGTGTGCTAGTAAATGGTCTCACGCTCGATGTGGCCACATTGGGCTCCGGCACTCTGGCCAGCCGTCTTAGCACGTCGGATTCCACCCTCACGCTGGCGGGTTTCGACGGGCCTCCCGCTCCGCTAGATGTGGAATCCGTGAACGGCGTCGGTTCCCTAGGCGTGGCTTCAATCAGCACGAATGGCGGAGCGGAGGAGAACGCCACCATCCGGGGAAGCGAGCAATTGCAACTCCGGTTCCGAGGATCTGCCACTCTGCAATCATTGACGCTAACAGCATTCGGCATTTCCGATGGACCCCTCCAAATCACAGGATTTCCGATAGATCCGATGACTCTCTGCCCTGACGCTGGAGTTTTATTCGTTTACGATGCCGCCACCGAAACCCTCACGGTCCAGCCTCCGAGCCAAGCCCAAGCTACCGTCACCCTGTCTTTTCATGCCGCCTCTCTCGTGCGGGTTCTGAGCTTAACCGCTCCCGCAGTCGCTGGGACAGCGAGGGGTGTTGGGATTAACTCCGTTTCCTACGACATGGTAGCCGACACCGCGCCCCGCCCGAATATCCTCATTATTAACTGCGATGATCTCGGCTACGGCGAGCTTGGCGTGTTATGGCAAAACTCCCTCAAGAGTCAGAAAAAATACGCGACTCCGCAACTCGACAAACTCGCCTCTGAGGGGATGATCCTCACCTCGCATTTCTGCTCCACACCGATCTGCGTGGCCTCGCGGGCACAGTTGATGTTAGGAGAATCCGCGGGCCATTGCAATGTCCGCGACCAACAATTCGGAAAGCCCATCGCCGATAAACCGACGCTCGGCACCGTGGCTCATAAAGCCGGATACCATACCTTCGCCCTTGGAAAATGGGGCTGCAGCAGCTTCGACGACAAAGCGACCTTGCAAGATGAGTTCCTGATAGGCATGCCGGAAACCCGCGGATTTGATATGCAATCTGCGGGCGCGATTAATAGAGAATCCTACTATCCTACTGACGCCGAGGATAACTACGAAGGGGCCGGGTATGGGAAAAACCCGATTGCCAACGGACTCAATTGCGCCGGCGCCTACCATACTGATCTCTATGGTGCCAAAGCCAAACAAACGATCATCGAAGCAACCACGAACGAACCTGACCGACCTTGGTTGATCTATCTCGCGCCCAAAGCGCCACACGAGCCGATGACCGTGCCGTCCCAAGCATTTCCCGCCGGGTTCGGCCTGAGTGGTGGGTTGACTTGGCCGCTCAACACACTTGGAGGATCTGAGGATACCTATATCTACCCTGACTATGCAGCCACGGATTGGCCGGAAGCCGAAAAACGTCATGCAACGATCATCCGCCGCTTGGACGATGTGATTGGCGATCTCATCCAAACCCTCAAAGACCTCAATATATCCAATAATACACTGGTGTTTTTCACCGCGGACAACGGCCCGGGTGCCGTGGGGCATGATGTGAATTTTTTTGAAAGCTCTGGACCTTACGATGGCTTCAAGCGGGATTTATATGATGGAGGCTTGCGCCAACCGACGATGGCGTGGTGGCCAGGCCATATCGCCCCCGGCACCAGCAGCGATCAAAACACCGCCCAATATGATCTCATGGCTACTATCGCCGAGCTATCGGGGATCTCGCCACCGGGCCGCGGGGATGGCCTGTCATTCGCTCCCCTGCTGAAAAATTCGGGTCCTGTTAGGAATCATCCTTTTCTCTATTGGGAGTTCGATTGTCCGAGCGTCATCATTGATCCGACGATCCTGTCTCGCAAAAATTACGCGGATTTTTCCCGACGCGATCAAATGCAGGCACTCCGTATCGGTCACCAGATAGGCATCCGTTACGATATCACAGATCCCCAAGATCCATTGCACCTTTACGACACCCGTGCGGATCTTCATGAGGACTACGACCTGGCCACCGTGCCTGCCCTTCAACCGGTATTATCCGAGATTCAGGACCGCCTGCGACAGGCCCGCCGCCCACTTGCGGACTCACCCCGACCGTATGACGCCGCCCTGGTTGCACCGCGCCCTCCAAGCGGAATTCCCGTGCCGGGACTGCGATATGCCTCGTTCGCGGGACTCTGGCCATGGGTGCCGGATTTTCGCGAAATTTCTCCTATCTCCGAAGGAATCGCCGCGGACGTAAATCTGGCGGTCCGCCCGCAGGAGGAAAACTTCGGTCTGCATTTCGAAGGTTGGATCCAAGTTCCCGTGAGTGGCGTTTACACGTTTTCCCTCGCGGCGGACCAAGGAGCTTTGCTCTGGTTGCACGACTCTCGCTTGGTCGATGGAGATTCTCTAAACGGCGCGGAAGCCAACGCCACCATGAACTTGGCCGCCGGTTACCACCCGATCCGCATTTACTATACCCATCGTAGTGGGGCCAGCTCGCTGAACCTCTCGTGGTCCGGGCCCGGCTTTGGGAAAACATCGGTTTCGGCCTCCTCGCTCTTTCACGACGAGGGTGCCCCGCGACTCGACATGGTGGCTCGTGACGATTGGCAAAGCACCCAGGCGGGAGTCCCGGTTTTGATGGATGTTTTAGCAAACGATTTCCATCGGAGCCCTTTCACCACGCCCGCAATCGTTGCCGTGACGTCTCCTCCCGGTGGCGAAGCAGTCATTTCAGGCTGTAAAATTCTTTACACGCCACGAGCTGGCTTCCTGGGTATGGAT
>JANYFB010000167.1 GCA_025362955.1 Akkermansiaceae bacterium | reverse complement strand
GCCGTCGCCCTGCTGTTCTCGATCTACATGATCAAGCCCAGTCCCTTCTGCGTGCTCGACGAACTCGACGCGCCGCTCGACGAGTCGAACATCAACCGCTTTGTCAAGGTGCTCGACCGTTTCATCGACAACTCGCAGTTCATCATCGTCACCCACTCGAAACGCACTATGGCCCGCGCCGATGTAATGTATGGCGTGACCATGGAAGAGTTCGGTGTTTCCAAGCCCGTCGGAATGCGCCTCACCGCAGACGACGGCGGGAACACTACCAGAACTGAAGCGAAAAGCGCCGCGCAAAAAGCCGCCCTCAAGCTGGATGCGTAACGGCGATGACTGGTCGCCGTAGTTGAAAAATTCTCCAGACAGGAGAGGGAAAACAGGAGGTGGCATGGGGTCCGGGTGGATCCCACGCCACCTCCTAATTTTTACCATGAATTCTGGCACGGAGCCATTCGACATTTCCACCGTCGGTGACTATCGCGGCACAGGATGGAGCCCCGGCGCTAACACCAGCGGCGGAGCCGCACTCGCTGGTAACCGCCTCCGCTGGACCATCGCTAGAATTTAATAGCAACCTACCTAAGAGCACCCAATGCCGAACACCCCATATTGAGATTGAAATACTGACCAAAGCGCCCACGTTGCCGGAGTTCCTCCTTTCAACTCCCTGACCATGCTTCTCCACTTCTTTAAAATGAATGGTGCTGGCAACGATTTCATCATCGTTGACAACCGCGACCTCTCGCTCTCCTCGGCGCTTGACGCGGATACCATCGCAGCACTCTGCGACCGCAATCGCGGCATCGGTGCCGACGGACTGCTCGCCGTGGAGCCTGCTCAAAAAGGCGCGGATTTCTGTTTCCGTTACTACAATGCCGACGGTGGGGAGGCGGAAATGTGCGGCAACGGAGCGCGCTGCTTCGGCCGTTTCACCGCCCACCTCGGGGAAATCGTCCTCAAGAAGGTCACGTTTGAAACCATCGTCGGCACCCTCGCGGCCGAGATGATTGGCGACGACGTCCGCATCGCGATGTCCGAGCCCAAGGATCTCAAGCTCAATACCGGTGCCAAAATCCCTGGCTTCGATGCCCCGCTTCATTTTGTGAACACCGGCGTCCCGCACGTCGTCACCTTCCTCGAAAGTGCAAATGCCCTCGATGACTTCGACGTGTTCAATCACGGCGGAGCGATCCGCAATCACGAAGCCTTTGCGCCAGCCGGGACCAATGCGAATTTCGCGGCCATCCTCGCGCCCGATCACATTTCCATCCGCACCTTTGAGCGCGGCGTGGAAGACGAAACCCTCGCCTGCGGAACCGGAATGGTGGCCGCCGCCCTCGTCCACCACCTTCTAACGGGTGCTCTCAGCCCCATCAAGGTGGATGTCGAAGGCGGAGACACCTTGGAAATCGGCTTCGAAAAAACCGGTGAGCATACCTTCAACAACGTCACTCTGACCGGCCCTGCCGATTTTGTGTTCGAAGGGGAAATCGACATTTGATCAAGTTTACCTGCTAAAAAATTTCACCTCCTTGCGGTCGGCTTCGCACCGTCAAACTCCGTCATTTTCCGAATGAAGTCAGCGGATCGACACATTTCTTTTCGAGCGTTGAGCTGAAATCTTCCTTTCCCCGCAGGATACAGCTTGGACCAGCGGCCAAGTTTGTACATCGTCCGCCCGCCATGCGCTTTTCCGGCACCTACACCGCTCTCATCACTCCGTTTCGCCATGGCGAAATCGACGTTCCCGCGTTCCAGTCCCTAATCGAGCGGCAGATCGCTGCGGGGATCGATGGGATTGTGCCCGTAGGCACCACCGGGGAATCCCCAACCCTCAGCACGGAAGAACACATCGAAGTGATCCGGCTCGCGGTGGAATTCGCCGACGGCCGGTGTGGGGTCATTGCCGGAACCGGGGCGAACGCCACTTCCGAAGCCATTGAACTCACGGAAGCTGCGGAAGCCCTCGGTGCCACCGCTTCCCTCCAAGTTTGTCCGTATTACAACAAGCCCTCGCAGGAAGGTCTTTACCTCCATTTCAAGGCCATCGCCGAGTCCACCCGTCTTCCTATCATGCTTTACAGCGTGCCCGGTCGATCTTCTATCGAGATCGCCCCGGAGACCGCAGCGCGCCTCGCCGCCGACTGCCCGACCATCGTGGCCATCAAGGAAGCCGGTGGCTCGGTGGACCGCATCAACCAACTCGTCCAAACCCTTCCTGCGGACTTTGGCATCCTCTGCGGTGACGATCCCCTCACCCTGCCCTTCGTTTCCTGCGGTGCCACGGGCCTTGTTTCCGTCGCTTCTAACTTGATCCCGGAAATCATGGTTTCCCTCGTGAAGGCCTGTCTATCAGGAAATTTCACGGAAGCATTCGCCCTGCAAAAGCAATACTACCCCCTCATGCGCGGCCTGATGACGCTCGACGTCAACCCGGTCCCG
>JANYFB010000140.1 GCA_025362955.1 Akkermansiaceae bacterium | reverse complement strand
TTGTAGGCTTTTTCCCATAGGTCGCTGACGCCGTTGTCGTTCGTGTCAACAATGGCGGTGGCTGATAGGGTGAACAGGAGCAGCAGGGCGAAAAAGAAAGAGGGAAATTTCACTTGGAGCCTCCTTCGGCCTGGTTGTCTCCATGGATGTCCCAGTAGTTGATGACGATGTTTCGGGGCTTCGGGGGGTGGGCTTTTAGCTCGGCTTCGCGCTCAAGATTGGCTTGTTGACGGCCTTGGTAGGCGGTTTGGAGGCGG
The DNA here is from genome assembly GCA_025362955.1 of Akkermansiaceae bacterium. Classification (GTDB taxonomy): domain Bacteria; phylum Verrucomicrobiota; class Verrucomicrobiia; order Verrucomicrobiales; family Akkermansiaceae; genus Luteolibacter. Next base: position 23,243 of record JANYFB010000140.1, on the reverse strand, counting down.
TCGTGTTCGTTGTTGTAAAGATCGTGGATGGCTTGGATGGAGGCGAGGGCTTGGGGGCTGGGGTTTTCCGAGGTGATGACGAAGGTTGCATTGCCTTCTGGGAGTTCCGGGATGGTCGGAGCTTGGTAGGGGCGTCCGGTTCTTGCCATCAGTGCGGCGGTCCGGTCGATGTCCACTGCGCTCCACAGCATCATTAGGCTGCGGGTTTTTCCATCGGAGCCGATGAAGGAGGTGAAGCCGGAGAGTAGGCTGAAGTTGGCGGTTGACCAAAAGGTGACGGCGGGTTCGTCACCGCCTTGCGCGTAGCTAACAAGTGTGCACGGCGGGGAATCTTTGGCGTGATAAATGGTGACGCCGAGGCGGAGTAGCTCGGTGCGGGGAGAATTCTCGCCCATTTGTGCGATATGGTCTTGGAAAGAGGGACTGGCTTGATCCACGGTGGGAGGCTCTACCGTCGCGGCTGGCAGTGCGATGGGTTGGATTTCTTGGACGATGATTTTCCGCCCGTCTTGTTCGTGGACGGTGGTTTCGAGGATGTCCTCTGGGGGGACGATGAAGGCGGGTTTGGGCGGCTCGGGGTCCGGCGGCGTGCCGTCTTGGAGATCGCCGATGACGCGGGCGGTGGTAGGTTCGGTGTCGGGAGCCTGTTGCTCAGCGGCCAAGCCCGACGAAGAGCAGAGGGCCATGGGGATGATATATAAAAGGTATTTTTTCATGGGGAAGCTGGAGATTTGCCGTCCTTCCTGGTGGACGGGGAGGTAAGAAAGTCGCACGAAGTCGACTGCGACGGCCTTTAGCAATCTCCGAAGAGGCAGCCTGGACATAGCCACCGCCTCCCCGACCTTTGGTCGGTTTAGCGGCATCGTTAGCGGTCGATGCCGACCGCTTCGTGAGAGGTTTTCTTACTTCCTCATCCGCCGGAGCGAACGTGCGGATTAACCCGCGAATACAGGCGGGTGCCAAGAACCAAGTTTCTATCGTGGAGATAAAAACGCCCGGCTCCTCGAGGGGGAGAGGCCGGGCGTTTCCAGAGATTTTGAATGGCGGAATTCAGGGAATGGGATTTACCGATGGCGTGGGACCGATAGGCTTGGCGGAGCGGCGGCCTAGCTGGCTGACGTGGCGGGCGTTGAACCATGCGTCAATGAATTCCTTGCCTATTTCCGTGGTGCCGAATTGGATGACGAGGTCATCGAGATCGGAAGATTGGTCCTCCACGGCGTTGAACTTGCCGGGGAGTCCGGTGGTGAGGGCTTTACGCTTGGAACGTGCTCCGGTGGGTGCGCCGACAGCGGTGCTGTAACGCTCCCATAGATTATCCACTTGGGCGTAGAGTGCGGCGGTGATGCCGTGCTTTTCGCCCGGGGCTGCCTGGCCGGGCGCAGGAGGAAGAGTGAGGGGTTCTGCTAGATCCAGCACGATTTCTCCGATGCCTGCGAGACTGACGGCGCGGGCGTCATGGTAGGCGCTGGGGGTGAAATCTACCTTGGCGGCGTCCTCGATACGACCGGCCTTTTTCATGAATTGATAGGTGGCGCGCGCGAGGATGTGGAGTTGTTCCTCAAAACTTGTGCGGAGCTTCCGGAGAGCCTCAGCGGTCCCGGTGATGGAGGTGCTTTGCTCCGCCCCGGCACTGCCGAGGGCGGTGACTTCGGCACGGGCGAGGGCGAGTTCTTCCGTGAAGCTGAGAGGGGTTTGGTTTTCCCAGATGGGACGGTGGGAAGGGGTATCAGCGACGGCGAGAGTGGCGACGAAGCTGGCGAGTTTGTTGGATAGGGTATCTTTCATGAGCGACTGGACCTGTTTCGTTTTCTGGTGGTTTTCCGGCGGTAGAGTATTGATAATAGGCGACTTGGGAGAATTTTCCGAGTTTCCAGGGTGGCGCTGCGAGGTTCCAGCAGTGGTGAGCATTGATCCAGCGTGCGTGAGTGGTCTTCCAGCTTGCGTGAGGGAGCTTCCGGCCGCGATGAGCGATCTTCCAGCGTGCAAGAGGGATGTTCCAGCTCGAGTGAGGCACCTTCCAGCCCGCATGAGAAATGCCCCAGAATGCGTGAGCGATCTTCCAGCTTGGAGCCGCAGGTTTCCAGCGTGCGTGTGGCAGTTTCCAGCGGAAATGCGTGTCTTCCCAGACGAAGGCGAGAGGGTTTGGCAGGCTTGGCGGGAGGGGAGGCGGCAGATTCTAGCTGATGGCGGACTACTCCATCAGATTGGGATTCTCGCACTTTCCCAGCACCATTAATAACAGTGAGAATTTCGATAGAATAGGAGTGGGATGTCAACGGTTTCTTTGTAAGGGACCGAATCTTTTTCTAACCACAAAGAACATGAGAGGGATGAAGATGTCATGAAAACGGAGCCAAAGTGCGGTTGATCATTTTCAAAAAGATGAAGTGGTTGTAAATCGGCTGGTGAGACGGAAGTTGAAAAATTCACGACGGTCGCGGAGGAAGCGCAACGACTTGCGGTAAATTCTGGTCAACGACCCGATGCGTGATTATGCATCGGCGCGTTGTGAATTTGCTTCCCCCCGGCACTTTTAGGCTCCTGCCCTTGGCGCTGTTCTTTGCGACACCCTTGATGGCTCTTCAAATCCGCAACTACTCGGCGGCTGTGAATGATCGACTCATTCACTTTCCCGGCGCCCCGATCTATAACTTTCAGACACCTGCGATCAATCCGACGTTCTCACCTTCCGCCGCATTATTTTTGGGCATCGGGTGGCCCGCCCACCTAACAGATTGGACGCGGCAAATGGCCCTCGTATCGCCGCAGCATTTTGTGTATGCCGCGCACTATCCGTTAGGGAATGGCTGGCAGATCGCGTTTCTCGGGCCTGATGGAAACCAGCACGCCTACGGAATCAAGAGCCAGGTTGCGATCATCAATTCTTCGGGGCAAACAACGGACCTATTACTCTGCACCTTGACTTCCGCCATCCCATCCGCCCTGGGCATCACCCCGTTTCCCGTGCTGAACCTGGCGAGCGAGGCGGATTACACGGGGAAGACGATGGTGGTGTGCGGGAGCTTTGTGAGGGCCGGTAAAATGCAGCTCGCTGGATTCACCCAGTTGACGAATGATCCGGGATTCGACACCACGAGATTTGCCTACTTTGATTACAATCCTAACACCGGAGCTTCGGACAACTGCAATTACCAGGGCGGAGACTCAGGTGCGCCCTCGTTCATCATGGTCAATGGCCAGCCCGCCATCATTGGCACTGCCAGCGGCCAGGATCCGCTTCCTAACAATATATCGCGGAATTACCTCAACTTCATTCCGCACTACCTAACTGAGCTGGATACTCTAATGGAGGCGCAGGGATATCACATGAAGCGCTTCTATCCGGTGAGCACCACTCTCGTAAGCCAAATTTCCTCCTCCAGCTCGCTGCGCCAAATGATGCCGGGCGGAATCGCTCTAAGTACTCAGAACACCGGCGCGGTGATGGCACACAATGTCAGCGTGCAACTGACGTTTTCCAGCGCCCCAAACACCGTGAGCGGCAGTGGCTGGATTTGCGAAGCGGCGTCCCCGCTCGTTTGGAATTGCCGCCGGGGCGGTCTCGCGAACGCCGCACTCTCCACCCTAACCGCCAATTGGAACTCGTTACCGAATTCTGCATATTTACAATTTTCCGCCATCATTTCCCAAGATGGCGGCACGCCTGCAACGGTCAATGCCACATTGCCCGTCCTGCAAAGTTTCAGCTCGTGGATCCAAGGGACGAGCAATCCAGCGAAAGACGCTGATCCTGATCGCGACGGGATATCGAACTTGTTGGAGTATGCCTTGGGCGGCTCCCCTGCCGTGCCTTCCCTCTTTGCAAGCGATGGCCACCGCTTGTTGCCGCAGGTCAGCAAGGCGGGTAGTGTGCTGTTAGTCCGGTTCCCCCGCCGCACGGACGCCGCCGCCCGCGGGCTTGTCAGCCTTGTGCAGTTTTCCACGGACCCTACTTCAGGATGGCAGACCGTGGCACCTGCCGGAACGACCGAAGCCAGTGCTCCTTATTCCCCGCCATCGTCTGGGTTCGAGGAAGTCACGGTAAGCTTGCCCGTGAACGTGGCGAAACGGTTCGTGAGGGTGAAAGTGACCCTCGACGAGTGACTACGGTGATTGAATCTCGCGTCTCGTTTTAGGAATCTAACTCATTCCTCACAGGAATGGGAATTGCCTCACAGACTTGCCGCCAGCCGGGGAAGTTCCATGTGTTAGGGAAGCCGCTGCATTGTGCGGGCTTCACCGGATGGATGCGGCAGGAGTTCCCGTCGAGCATGATGCAGTGGTGATTTTCCTTTTCAATAAGGGACAGCCCTTGCCGGTTCGTCCGCAAGCGGGTGAAGCGTGCGAGAAATTCCCCGTCCGTTAGATCAAGGAATCCGGAGATCCGGGAAATTTCATGTTCCTCGATTCGGACATCGCCCGGCCACTTGCAACAGGCGGTGCAGCGCTGGCAGACGTAGTAAACATCCGGCTCTAACACGCTTCCGCGGTTTCCGGGACTGCCGTGATTTTCTGGCAGATCCCCTTCAACCATCGAGTTTTCGATAGTAATAGTTGATTCTCGCGAGAAAGGCGCGCCACTTGGCTCCGGGGCGGCCGTTGTCCATTAGGAAATGAGGGCAGTTTTTGTTAGGAGGATTTTTTCCCCGGCGCGGCCAATGATAGTGAGGCACCACGTTTTGCAGGGGGATGTGGTTTTTCTTCATTAAGACCGCCGTGAGCTTGGCGGTGCGCTCCATGGTGGAGGAGAGACTGGCCCCCCGATTTTCACACATCTCGATGCCGATGGAGAGGCGGTTCCCGGGTCCGTCGAAGTCGGCGTGCTCGCCCTGTTCGTAAGTGGGCATGTGCTGGATGGCCTCGTGTTGATCGACGGTGAAATGCCAAATCAGGAAACCGATACGATTGCCGCCGGGCCTCATTCCCGAGCGCAAGGCACCGTTTTTTAATGCCTGCGAATGCTTTTCCGCACCTGCTGTGTAATTTTCCGTGCTGTGAATAGTGATGTAGCGAGGTGTCATCGGGCGCACAACCCTGCGGCCATAAGTGCCCTTTTTCACCATATCGACTTTCAAATTCACCTGCCGCAGCATCGCCGCCATCGATGAGCCGCCACGGGGCCCCTCGTCGGGCTGCGTGGCGTGCAGAATCGGAGGCCGGATGGATGGCTGATAGGGGCGGTAGTTATCGGTTCGTCCTCCCGGCGGACCGATCGGGCGACACTGGACGCAGGCAAAAATCAAGAACGCAAGGGGCAGAATCGAGCGGAATAATTTCACGTCGGGAAAAATACCACGCCGATTTTATTTCGGAAACCTAAATTTCCACGGGAAATCTAACTTCCGCCGCAGATCATCTCACGCCATTAATGCGGCGGCCGATTTCTTGAGTTCCATGACCGTGAGTGGCGGAACGTTGAAAAGGCAGTGCTCGCTGCGGGAGAGATCGAAAAGTTTATGCTCCGAAATCTGGAGGGACACCTGATACGTAATAAAAATGCTGTCCGGCCCCATGGATCGCGCAATGGTGGCGAGTAACTTCTCGCGGAGTTGGCGGTCCATGATGGTAAAAGGAATGCCGGAGACGATGTAGTCAGGATTAGAAATCCCCATTCCTTCCAAAGTGCTCGCCAGGTGCAGTGCGTCGGTATGGACCACGGTTACCCGCTTGTCGTGGGCGAACTGTTTTTCCAAATGAGCGGCGAAATGGTCGTCCAGCTCGATAAGGATCAGCTTGGACTCCGCATTCATCCGCCGGACAATCTGGCGGGTGTGGCAGCCTTCACCCGGCCCGAGCTCGATGACCACACGTGGCTTGGAGAAGTCGATTCGTTTCGCGGTCTGCCGGGTGAGAAACCCGGAACTGGGAACAAGGTAGCCGACGCGGATGGGATTTGCGATGACGCGTTTGAAGAACAGAAGACTCATTGGGAAGTGTGTGAAAGAGTAAAGTCGAGGATGGCCCGCAGGTCGAGCACGGGATTCAGGATCAAGGCGTTTCGAGGGATTTAAGTTCGATATTACGGAACCAAACGGGCTGTCCTTCCGCTTGGAGAGCGATATGTCCGTAGCTGAGAATGAGATTGGCACCGGCATTCAAGAGGTCGGTGGCCGGAGCCATTTCGTTGCGAGGATCGAGCTGGGGACGCTGGTAGCGCAGCACTTCCACCCCGTTGATGCGGTGGATAACCTGCTCGCTACCGTGAACTTCCACCTCGACCCGCACCCATTCCTCGGGAGGAAATGTGGGGGCAGTGGATTGCACGATGTGCTTGGTCACCAGTTTTCCCTCCAACTCCAGATTCGTGCCGGGGGTGCAGACGTTCGCCGTAGAACGCTTGCCCTTGCCCTCGTCTGCTAGAAATTGGACCTCCATGCTGCACGGAAATCCTTGGTCCAACCCCATGCTTTGCGGGGATTGGGCGTGGATCATCACGCCGCTGTTGAAGTTCACGTAGTTTGGTGCGTCCGCCATCATTTTCCCGGTGAAACGATATTCCATGCGCAGGATGTAGTGGGAATAGGCGATGTTGGTAAAAAGATGGCAGTATTGAGAGTTAAATTTCTCATAGCCGTCGTAGTAAACTTTGATCATTCCGTCCTCGACGCGAAAAGTGTTGGCGAAATTTTCCCCCGAGGTATGACCGGAGATTTTCGGGGTCCAGCCATCCAAATTCTTGCCGTTGAACAGCGGCACCCATGGATGTTCCTCCGCTGCGGACAGCGGCAAAATCAGCAGGAATAACGAGGCGATCCGGAAAAAAACGAAGTGGGTTTTCATAAGACGCGGAAGAGATATCGCAATGAACCACGATTTCCAAGCTCCACTTCATCCGCCCTTCATTGCCAGCAACAAAAAGGGCGCCGGTTTGCGGGTGCCGATGGCTCCATATTTGGCAATCCGCCAACCATGGATGGCACGGGCAGCCAGCCACGATTCCACAGCTACGGCTTCGGCAGCACCCGCCGGGTGGCCGGGGTAGCAAATGACTGATAGGACTCCGCCGCGCTTGAGGAGCCGGGCCGCCGCTTCGAGAGCTGCGAGAGTCGCCGTGGATTCCGTGGTAAGATCGTGGTTTTCGCCGGGCAGATAGCCGAGGTTGAACATCACCACAGCGACTGATTCTTCCACGGCGCGGGCGGCCATTTCCGCATGAGATTCTTGAAAAAATTTGACCCGCCCGGAAAATCCCGCCGCCAGCACCCGCGATCTAGCAGAGATCAACGCCGCTTCCTGAAGGTCGAATGCTAACACTTTTCCCGCATCTCCCACACACTCTGCTAGAAATAACGTATCGTGGCCGTTGCCCGCCGTGGCGTCGATGACGAGATCTCCCGGGCCGATCAAGGGCCTAAGAATTTCCTGCGTGAGGGCCGTCGGGCGCGGGGGAAAAAGCGGTGCGGCATCAGCGGGAATCATCTTGCCGAGTCTGTTCGAGAAACGCCCTGAAGTCCACTTCCGGCTCAGGCTCAGTTCCGTCCAGCAAGCATCGCGAAAGCCGCACGGCCATGCCCGGCGCGTAGAGCGAGCCCTTGGAACCTAGCGCGTTGAACATCCAGCCGCCATCAACGAGCGGGCCAATCATTGGCTGGCTGCGCCGCAGGATCGGGCGAATCCCGGCATCGTGGCCAATCACCTCGAATGCCTCGCCACCCAAGCGGCTGGCGATTTCCACGATCCGCACCCGGCCCTTCGCGGTCGGGAGTTCGTCGAGTTCGTCCCATTCATAGGTTGAACCCACCTTGAAAACTCCCCCACCCTGCGGCACCAGCCAGCCGCCCGCGCCGATGCGGATGTGGGTCTCGTCCCAACCGGATGCGTGAATCGTTAGAATTTCGCCTTTTGCACAACGGTGCGGGCCGTAGCGGCCTAACAATAATCCCGTAGCGCCCTCACACCTGATTACTGCCTCGCCGTTCCCGAAAAATTCTGCTAACTGATAATAGCCCAGTTTTTCGAAAAACTCCCTCGACCCGTCGAGAAATGCCCGCGTATCTAACCGACCTCCCCCACCAACTTCCACGGCCCCCACCCATCCCACAGGCGCGGCGACTTCCCCAACGACCCACGGCGCGACCTCAGCGGCATCCAGCTTGGAAACAATCTTGCGCCATTCCTTTTCCGAGCCCGCCAGCCGCATGATAGGAAATGGATGCCAGAGCTTGCGCTCTAACTGAATTTCCACCGCTGCGTAGAATTCCAACGCTTCGGGCAAAAACTCCGCAAGCCGCCAGCTTGGCTCGAAATTTTTCCCGGTGAGCGGATTGATCATCCCCGCCGCCATCCGCGAGCTGCCGCCCGTGCCACGATCCACCCACACGAAATCCATCCCGCGCCGCCACAGCGCCCACGCGAGACAAGTCCCAGCGAGCCCTTGACCGACGATAGTCCATTTGGTGTCGCCACCTTTCACTTGGGAATGAGTTCCTCATTTGGGTCCACCCAAGCGGCATCGTGACCTTTCGCGTAGTTGAATAAATGCTTGTGAAAATAAGGCATGAATTTCTCCCGGTCTTCCTTCGGCAGTTTGGCCAGGATCGTTTCATTGAGCGCCCGCATCAGCTTTTGCATCAGGTGCAGAGTGAGTTGCCGACCCTTGCGGGCTTTTTGGACCTGCTTGTGGTTCAGTTGCTCTTCAGAAACTTCCACCAATTCATGATTGGTAATTTTCCAGCGGGCCAGCAGTTTGTCGAGCGGCTGCGTTCCGTGATCGCGGGTCAGTTCATCCATGCGCCCGGTGTAGCGGATCATGCGGTGGGCGGCTAAGGAAAAAATTCGAGACCACAAGTTTCACCTGACGGATCATCGAACTTAGTGATGTGACAAGTTCGGATTTTAAAAAGGGAACGTGTGCACAGGACACCATGCAGGAATGCCTGTTAGTTCACCTCGGAATTTTTCCAATATCCGAGAATATCGACGCTGAAGTCATGGTCCTGTCTTTTTCCATTGGCGAATGAGGGAGACCTTGACGCTGCCCTGGCCGCGGGTGGACAATCCGCCGTTGCCATCGACGCGCTGCGTCTGAATCGTGTCGAACTCCATGCGAAGGATGAGTGGATAGATGAGCGAAAACCATATTTTCCCGGACTGAATGGTGGTTTTTTCGTCGGTGAAATTTCCTTGGAAATCGGGGAAATGATTTCGGTCGTAGTTGCCGGAGATGGCGAACACGCCGCAGGGATGGCCATCGACGGCCGAAACGGATTCCAGGGTGAGTTTGAGAGTGCCGGTGGCATCTCCGGGAAGGATCATGGCAAGCGTATTGCCGGTGAGGGAGAGTGAATCCCCGATCTTGAGTCGGCGCTTGCCAAACCACTGAGTGGGTGAGGCGAGGCCGTTGTTCACGAGGAGTTGGTCGAATACAGGGGAGAGTTTCTGAGCGAGGGCGACGGTGCTGAAGTTCGTGGAATCAGCCGGTTTCCATGTGTTGCCGGATTTCACGAACTTGTTTGCCTCCCGAGGCGGAGTGACCGGAATTGGGTTGGATTCCTTGGACTTGATCTCTTCTTTGGTCAGGGACTTTTCAAATTTGGATTCCACTTGAGTGTAGGTTAGCTTGTCTCCTGCACGCTGGAACTTGGTGACGACGGTCATGGTGCCCCTGAGGGAGGTGACCTGGCTGCCGATCTCGGATTTCTCGGAATACATGCCCACCATCTCGTCCTTGCGAGTGTTAGTCACCTCGATATTATTGGGAAACGGGATATCCTTGCGGAAGAGCACACCTTCGGGAGTTTGATCGACGAGTTTTTGGAGTTCGGGATCGGGGGTGGAATCGCTCGGGGATTTGGTGGCTGCGGTGCCGACGGCGGATTTTGCTTGATTGGTAAGATTCTTGATCTTGTCGCAGGAAGCGAATGTCAGGACCGGGATCGCGATGAGGATGAAACGGAATTTCATGGGTTTAAATATTGCCGCAGCAGTCGAGGGTTTGGTTCATTTCATTCGCAGGGTTTTCTTCGCTGGAAACGCCGACGACGACGGCCGGGACTCCTGCCACAGTCTTGTGCGGTGCCACGTCGTTCAGGACGACGCTGCCCGCCCCCACTTTAGCCCCGGTGCCAATTTCCACACGTCCGAGGATTTTTGCGCCCGCGCCGAGAAGGACGCCCGAGCGGATGATGGGATGGCGGTCGCCGGAGTCCTTGCCGGTCCCGCCGAGGGTGACCTCGTGAAGGATGGAAACATCGTCTTCAATAATTGCCGTTTCCCCTACGACGAAGGAAGTGGCGTGGTCTAGCAGGATACCACAGCCGATGCGGGCGGCGGGATGGATGTCCACGGCGAAGGCTTCGCTGGCGACACTTTGGAAATAAAGCGCGAGCCAGCGTCGGCCTTCTTCCCAGAGCTGATGGGAGACGCGATAGGTGGTGAGGGCGAGGAAACCCTTGAAAAACAGAAGCGGTTCCAAGGGGGAAAAGCACGCGGGATCGCGCTCATACATGGCCTTTAAATCGCGGGTCGCCGCATGGACGATTTCGGGATTCGCCTCGAAAACCCCGGTGAGCAGCGGCTCCATGGTCGCGCGCGGCATATCCTCGCGGGCCAGCCGGCGGGCCAGCCGGGCTCCGAGGGCGGCGGCAAGTGTCTTGCGGGACAGAATCACATCGTGGACGAGATGCTGGAGCGTTGGTTCCTCAATGGCGACGCGGGCGGCCTCGCTACGGAGGTTTTCCCAGACGCCCGGGATGTCCATGGTTTTTCCGGCACATAGCTTGGCCGCGTTCTTGCTCGCCGGGTGGAGTCCGGTCTGTTGTGATTCGCTCATGAAGATTTCACAGAAATTGGAATACGCCTGCCGGGCGATGGCCCAACTGGCGAAATACCATGACGGGCGGAGTCTTACACGGCTTGAGGACTTAGCGCAACGTGAAGCAGTGTCTGGAAATTTTCTGGTTCAGATCCTCAACGATCTCCGCCGTGCCGGACTGATCGAAAGCCGCCGCGGCAAGGCAGGTGGCTATCTGCTAGGCCGGGCGGCGGACCAGATCAGCCTGCGGCAGGTGGTAGAGGCCGTGGACCCGTCATTGCTGCAATGCTCGGTGACGCGCGGTGGTGCTTCTGGACAAGCGGTGAGGCGTGCTTGGGAGCAAATTTCGGGAGGCCTGCAACAATCGCTGGATCAAATCACGGTAGCAAGCATGGCCAGTGACCAAGGCGATCCCATGTTTTATATTTAAACAGCGAGGCGCTCCCCCTAACAGAGGGCTAGGTAAACGGCCCTGCCCGACGGAGCGGAGATACGCTCATCTAGCAATTACAACTCTCCAGTCAGGCGTCGTGCCCGGCGAAGAACAGGCAGGAATGCCTGTTTCACGCGGCTCAATGGCCCATCGGATTGTCGCCCGAAGCGTCGCCGAGGTGGGCTTGCTTCGCTGGGAGGAATTTCTTGAAGCGGGTCTTGTCGATGGCTTTCATGTAAGCTTCCTCCGGTGAGATCATGCCTTCGCGGAGCTTGAACCAGATCGACTCGTCCATGAAAATCATGCCTTGCTCGCGACCGCCGGTGATGACGTCATATAGTTTTTGAGTGGCGCCTTCCCGGATGATGGCGGCCACGGCGGGGGTGGCGAACATGATTTCGTGAACGGCGGTCCGGCCAGGCTTGTCCACGCGTTTGCAAAGAAGCTGGGCTACGACGCCGCGCAGCGAGGCCGCAAGCATCGTGCGGACTTGGGATTGCTGGTTTGCGGGAAACACGTCGATGATCCGATCCACCGTCTTGCGAGCGTTGTTTGTATGCAGGGTGCCGAAGACTAACAATCCAGTTTCAGCTGCTGTTAGAGCGAGTGAAATGGTTTCCAAATCGCGCATTTCTCCTACCAGCACGATGTCCGAGTCTTCCCGCAGAGCTGCACGCAGACCGTCGGCGAAGGAGGGCGTCTGGATGGGAACCTCGCGCTGGGTGATGATTGACTGTTTGTTGCGATGGACAAACTCGATGGGCTCTTCCACCGTGATGATGTGCCGGTTAAAATTGATGTTAATGTAGTCTAACAACGCAGCGAGCGTGGTGGATTTTCCCGAGCCTGTGGGACCCGTGACCAGGACAAGGCCGGCCCGCATGTGGCCGAATTCCTTGACTACTTCCGGCACGCCGAGGCTTTCAAGCGAAGCGATTTCCGTAGGAATCAACCGGAACACCGCGGCGAGACCGTTTTGTTGTTTCAGATAGTTGCAACGGAACCGGGATTGCTCGTCCATGGCGTAGGCGAAGTCGAGATCGCCCACTTCCAAGTACTTCTGAAACGCGCGGGGATCGCAAATTTCACCTAGAAGATTCTTGAACGAATCTCCGTGTAAGACCTCGTAACCCGGAATGACGGAAACCGCACCGTGGACGCGGATTTTCGGGAATTGGCCTTCAGATAGGTGGAGGTCAGAACCCTTGGTGGTGACCAAGTAACGGAAAAGGGTATCAATCTGAGCCATGGTGAAGAGATGGGAACTGTTGGATTTTTTGTGGGATTTTCCAAAAAAGGAATCAGGCTATCAGGATTCAAAGAAGGCTTTCATGGAGCCCTTATCGTCGGAGCGGAAAAGCGTTTCGTCCTTGGTGATGATGCCCTTGACGTAGAGTTGGCGGAGGGATTCGTCCATGGTGATCATGCCGACGTTTTTACCGGTCTGCATGACGCCGGGAAGCATGTAGGTTTTCCCCTCGCGGATGCAGTTAGAAACGGCGGGGGTGTTGACGAGAAGTTCGAGAGCGAGGACGCGGCCTTTTCCATCCGCGCGGGGGACAAGTTGTTGGGATAAAACGCCGCGCAGGGACTCTGACACCATGATGCGGATTTGTTCACGCTGATCGGTAGGGAAAACGTCCAGCACCCGGTCGAGCGTTCGCGGGGCGTTTCCGGTATGCAGAGTGCCAAGGACCAAGTGGCCGGTTTCCGCAGCGGTTAGGGCAAGCTGGATCGTTTCCAAGTCGCGCATTTCTCCGACCATGATCACGTCCGGATCTTCCCGCAGCGCACCGCGGAGGGCGCGGGCGAAGGACTCGGTGTGCTTGTGGACTTCGCGCTGGTTGACGTGGCAGCCTTTCGATTCGAAGACGTATTCGATGGGATCTTCCAAGGTAAGGATATGATCCTCGCGATCACGGTTGATGAAATCGACGAGGGCGGCGAGTGTTGTGGACTTGCCAGAGCCGACGGAGCCGGTGATAAGAACCAGCCCATTCTGATAGCGGGTGAGGGGTAAAATGTGTTCCAGCGGCAAGCCGATTTCCTCCAGCGTCTTAATCTTGTCATTGATGATGCGGAAGGCCATGTCGTAGCCGAGGCGTTGCTTTACGACAGAAGCCCGGTAGCGCCCGTTAGATGCTGAGTAGGCGAAGTCGATATCCCCTTGAGTCTCCATGCGCTCCCATTCCTTTTCGGATAGAAAGGATTTAGCGAGGCGCTCGGTCTGTTCGGCAGTCAATTGAGGGTGGTCCGGCCAGATCGGGGAAAGTTGGCCGAAGCGCCTCCATGCAGGCGGATATGAGGTCGCTAGGTGGAGATCGGAGCAATCGTAATCGCGACCAATTTGAAGATATTGATCGACGTGATCAAGGACCTGATGTTCAGACATTGTCGTTGAGTTAGAAGGGGTTTTTCAAACGGGTAAAATCTGGAGAAAACGCGTCGTCATGCGGGGTGGCGTGACGACCAATCAGGTAGTTTTTCACCTGTCCGGTTAGCCATACCTTTGCGAATGGACGGATGGCGGTCAAGGCGAGACCGAGCAAGCTCAAGAACAACCCTCGATGTTTTTTCGCAGCGGCCGCGGGCTTGCGACGGAACATCCAGCTTGCGGCAAGTCCAGCGGCAAGAGAACCTAACATCCAGCCGGTGGGATGGGTTTTGAGCGAGCTGCGAACCCGCGTCCGCACATCCAACCGCTGTTTGAGCAGGATTGCCTCGTCCTGTAGGCAGGAGCGGGCTAAGTCCCCAAGGCGGGTCAATCGCTCGATTTGCTGGTTGTGTGAAAGTTTTCGATCCATTCGCGGTCTTTTTTAAATTCGGCGCGGGTAACGGGAAATTGGGAATTTCCCGACGGTTTGGCCGCTAAAATTAGTACGAGGGAAACTAGCAGATGCAGGAGGGCCATTCCAACAGCGACCAAATTCCACGGCCAGCCGGTCGATTCGGAAATCAACGAGACTCCTCCGGTTAGCAACAGTGCCCATGCGAAAAATGCGCAGCCGCAGGCGATAGCGATTAGCAAGACGCGCCTAACAATTTCCTTGGACGAGTCTTTTGCTTCGAGTTGAATAAGAGCTACGCGGGCCGCGATCAATGCCATCAGAGCCTCGCGCCAATTGGCGGGAGGATTATCTACGCCCGGCTTTTCTCCAGACAATGCCGGGCCGATGTCAGATAACGAATTCATAAGACTACAAGGAAGCACCTGACAAAGGCGGCCAAGCCGTTCAGCGGCGGACGACCAAGCCGATCAAAAATCCCGCACCGAGTGCGCTGAGCACACATTTCGTGGGATTTTGGCGAATGTAATCTTCGGCGGTGATGTGGAATTCCTTGGCCTTCACGCGGGTTTCTTCCCATTGCTCGGTGGCGGATTCCTTCAGATGTTGAGCTTTGTCTGTGGCGGCGCTCTTGAAAGCCGTGGCCTTCTCGGTGGCTGTTGCCTTAAACTGGCTGGCGCGTTCAGCGGCGGTATCGCGGAATTGTTGGGCGGATTCCACAGCCCGGTCTTTCAGCGCAGTGGCTTTTTCCTCGGCATTATGGACGAATTCGCGGGCCTTTTCGCCGGCGGCGGCGCGCAGGTCATTCGCGGCTTGGGCGATCGATGCAGTCTGGGTGAAACCCGCTTCTGGATCAAGATTGTCGGGGGTGGAAAATGGAGTGGACATGACGTTTTGATTTCGGTTCTTGATGAATCTTCATGATTCAACTTCGTGGGGGAATTAGTGACACTTCTAGATGGGAGGTGCAAGAAGTGACTTTGAAAAAAGTCGCTCATCCGCCGTCCGGGACGACCTTGGCCTTGGGAGGTTCCAGCAGCAAATCATTCTGGGTTTCCGGTGGGGTGGTGAACCTCATGCTTTCCCATTTTGTGTCCTTCAGGGGGCCTGTGCCGTGGAATTGGAAAAGCCCGGAAAATGGCCGCAAGGGCAAGGTCAGCAACCCTAACAGCCCCCGCGCATTCATTCGCATCGTCATGTCGATGGTTCGGTCTCTCATGTCCAGCGTGCCGTTTCCCGCAAAATTCAGCGAGTGGGTGGAGGTCCGGAAATCATCACTCGCGAGGATGCCGTCCTTGATTTTAAAAGTGCAGAATGCGGCCCTGGCCTGTTGGATACCGGCCTTGTCATCGTTCAGCACGCCACCGATCAGCGGAGTGAGAGGGCCGAACATGGGGACGGAAAAAAGTTCCGCTTTTTCCAAGGCGAGCAAGCCCTCACCATCCATGGTTTCCACTTTCCCGTCCGTGATCGAAAACGCCAGCCTTCCCGTCACCGCTCCCCCGCCCTTCATTTGGAAACCATAGGTGGACGTTAGATCCGGGACTGAGAGACGGGTCCAACTGAGTTCACCTTGGAGTTTTCCGCCGCCGAAGAATTCAAAATTTCCGGCCACCGGTCCATCGAAGGCATCAAGCTTCAGGTTGCTGATGGTCACCCGCTCGCCCCGGATTCCCACTTGGGCGCGGGGTTGCCCCAGGGTGAGGTTTTGCCCAAGAAATACATAGTCCGCAGGTTGATCCGAGCTGAACGAAATATTCAGAACCGTGCGTCCCTGCGGAGTCACGTCCACCACCCCAGAACCCCTGAGATCCGGCGGATGGTGAAATCGGTATTGCTCAAGCGTATCCGCTATTTTTGGCGCGAAAAACCGGACCAGGGGCGCGGCCCATACAAGCCCGGTCACGTCCTCGACCTCGACGATTTTTTCCGGGGCGTCGAAGCGGATTCTCGCCACCTTCGCGGTACCTTCGTTAGGTCCGTTGAAGGCCTTGCGGAGCGGGTATTTTGCATAATTAAAGACCACTGTTCCGTCGTGGAAATCGAGTTCCTGGTGATCCAGGGAAAATTTGCACCCCGCCGAATTCACCGGCACTCCCTTATAATTGAGATTCTTCGCGGTGCCGCTGCCGGTATAGGCCCATGCGATCCGGTTTTGCGCGTTAAACCCGCCTTCCAGCGAGACATCCACCGCCGCGCCCTCGCGTTCGGTGATATCATTAAGGACAAGTTCTAACGGCTGGCCGACAAAAAACGGTCGATAGACTGGAACCGGTAAAGTGGTGTGCATGGCAAGCTGAACATGCGGCCACTCGATCATCGCCTTTCCCTCGGCCTTGCCATCGGGGCGCAGTATCCGCAGATCGCGGAGAAACAGCGCAGCATCCCTCCAGGAAAAAGCAGTTTCCACAGCATCGAACGCCATCCCGCGAAGAACCACGGATTCGCAGCGGAGGTGGCCGGTCATGCGGAGTTGTGGGATATTTCCCTCATCGAGCGAGAAATCACCTTCGGCCTCCAACAGTTGTTTTCCGCGAATCGAGACCTGTTGCAGAGGTGGCAGTCCGATCCAAGCGGTGAGAAGATCCGGGACTTCCAACGAGGAAGAAGCGTCGAATCGCCCTTCCCGATCCTGGAGATTATAGTCGATGTGCCCTTCGAAAAGCCCGTGTAGATCAGTGGCCCGGAGCGAGGTGACTGTTAGCAAATCGCCGGTCATGTCCGCCTCGGCGGTGATCTCCTTGAGGACGTGGCCGTTTTTTTCCATATCTTTCACCTGCAAGGTCAGCTTGGCGTTAATCGTGGAGCGGTCGTTCACGTCGCCATCGACGGAAATCTGGATCGCGGGCGGGTGTTTTTCATCGAACTGCCATTTTTCTAACTCGTTGATGATTTTGGCCAGGAGCTCGCGGCGTTGGCCGAGGTTAGAATCATCTGGATTGCTCTTACCGTCTTGCTGGTAGCCAATGATACGGGCGTCTAGCGTGACATCGATCCCGGCGATTTTTCCCCGGGCCTCCCGGACTTCCAAGCGACGGTCGCCGGGCATGAAAATCGTCGCGTTCGCATCAGTGACATTGAGCATTTCCGAATCGGGATTTTTCGGATCTACAGGCATGAACAGCCGGGCGTGATTCAACTGAATCTTGTTCAGCCGGACCTCGCCACGCGCCAGCTTGGTCTTGTCAAAGTCCAGGATGACGCGCTCCAGTCTGGATATTTCATGCACATGCGCGGGTTCCGAATAGACGCGCACATCATTTGCGACCACTCCCTGCAAGGGTTCGTAGCGCAGGCTGCCGATTTTGACATGCGCCCCTTGTTTCGCGATTTCCCGCTCGATTGCTGCCCGCCATGCCTCGGGCATCCCGGTCTGATTCGCCCACCACAGCCCGCCGAATGCAGCCAACACCGCTGAAACGATCAGCAGGAACGCCAGAGTGCGAAGGTTCCGTGTGAGGTGCAGACGATACATGGGGAAGCGCATGGGAAATTATGGCACCCTATTTTGAAATGCAACTCAGGGTATCAATCCCGCCTCGCGGAATGAATAATACGGCAGCCTCCCCGGCGACGGCTTGCCGATGATGACGTGATCAAGAAAACACACCTGCATCAATTTGGCCGCGTCCACCAAGTGCCTTGTCACTGTTTCATCCGCGCGACTTGGACTGGGATCGCCCGAGGGATGATTGTGAATGAGGACGAAGCCATGGGCACCCCGGGTAATCACGGGGCGCATGACCTCCCGTGGATGAGCGCTTGATTCGCTCACCGTTCCCACCGAAATCACCGTCGTCCCGATGTGCCGCAGGCGCGCGTCCAGCACAGCGACGACTACCTGCTCCTGGCTCAAATGCCGGAGTTGAGGTCCGAAAAAATCATGGATCAATACCGGTGTGTCCAGTGGCGTGTCCCGGAGTTGTTCTCGGGCGACGCGGGTTCCCAGCTCGAAGGCAGCCGCTAATTTCGATGCCTTCGCCAGTCCCATGCCCTTTTCCTTGGATAATTCGGCAACCGGTAAACCACCCAGCGCACCCAGCGAGCCATATTTTGAAATCAGCGCCCGTCCGATGTCGATCGCGCTGCGGCCTTTTGTTCCGGTGGAAATGAAAAGCGCCATCAGTTCGGAATTGTCCAACGCGGCAGGTCCGAGCGAGGCAAGTTTCTCGCGCGGCCGCTGGTCGTAAGGCATGTCTTGGATGCGCGAACTGAATCCGCTGGTTTCGTTATCGCAAGGCAGGGGAAATCGCGTGGGCATTATTCCGTTCATTTGAACAGTTTAATGATTGGGCGCAGCTTGGCAAGGACTAGAAACAGTCAATCACTTATCCGTGGACTTCGACGGCTTCACCGCCGTTCGCTCGATGAACTCAATGATCATTCCCGCGACATCTTTTTTGGACGATTGTTCGATGCCTTCCAAGCCTGGTGAGGAGTTCACTTCCATCACCACCGGTCCGTGATTCGAGCGGAGCAAATCCACTCCGGCCACGTTCAGGCCCATCGCCTTGGCGGCGTTGATCGCCACGGCGCGTTCGTCGGTGGAAATTTTGACTTTGTCTGAAGAGCCGCCGCGATGGAGGTTCGAGCGGAATTCACCGGGCGCGCCTTGGCGTTTCATGGATGCCACCACTTTGCCGCCGACCACGATGCACCGGATATCCGCCCCAGCTGCTTCCTTGATGAATTCCTGGACTAAAATGTTCGCGTTCAATCCCTTGAACGCCTCGATCACGGATTCCGCAGCGTTCGCCGTCTCCGCAAGCACCACGCCGACGCCTTGGGTACCTTCCAGGAGCTTGATGACCAAGGGCGCGCCGCCGCACATTTTGATCAGCTCGCCGGTGGCCTCGGTGTGGTGGGCGAAGCCGGTCACTGGCAGGCCGATACCGCGTTTCGCGAGAATTTGGAGAGACCGTAGCTTGTCGCGGGAGCGGGCGATGGCGACGGAATCGTTGAGTGAAAAAACATTCATCATTTCAAACTGCCGGACCACCGCATTGCCATAAAACGTATGCCGCGCGGCGATCCGCGGGATGACGGCGTCCGCCACGAGTTCCTCGCCATCTACGAAAATCTTCGGCTTTCGCGAGGTGATGTTCATGTAGCATTTGAGATAGTCCACCACGCGCACCTCATGGCCGCGCGCGGTGGCGGCGTTGAAGAGGGCGTCAGTGCTATAAAGCTTGGCGTTACGGGAGAGGATGAGGATTTTCATGCGCTTGAAATCTGGATGCCGTTCGTTCGGAATTGCGCCTGCGTCCAATAGTCATGCAGCCTGCGGGTCAACCCCAAAAAAGCGGATTTCTGCGGGCTCTCGCCGCATTGACCATGCCAACCCGTTCGGAAAATAAAATGGGATGGGTTCTCGGCGGTTAGAGGCGGGAGAGCACCGCATCGCCCATGCCAGTGGTGCCGACTTTCGTCTCGCCGGGCTGGCGAGTCGCGATGTCGCCCGTGCGGTAGCCATCGGCGATAGTTTTCGCGACAGCGGCCTCAATGGCATCCGCAGCCTCGATCTCTCCGAGGGAAAAACGCAGCAACATCGCCAGTGAAAGAATCTGCGCGACCGGGTTAGCGATCCCCTGCCCCGCGATGTCGGGAGCGGAGCCGCCGGACGGCTCGTAAAGGCCGAAGTAGAGGCCGTCTTCTCGCTGTTTCCCTAACGAGGCGGAGGGCAACATGCCGAGCGAGCCGGAAATCATCGCCATTTCATCGGATAGAATATCGCCGAAGAGGTTTTCCGTAACCAAGACATCGAACGAACCTGGGCGCTTGATGAGCTGCATGGCGGCGTTGTCCACATACATGTGGGAGAGCTGGACTTCAGGAAATTCCTTGGAAATTTCGATAACCGTCTCGCGCCACAATACGGAGGAGGCGAGGACGTTCGCCTTGTCCACGGAGAGAAGCTGCTTTTTCCGGCCCATCGCTGCGGTGAAGGCGACGCGGGCAATCCGCTGGATTTCACTTTTCTGATAGACCATGGTGTCGAAGGCCACCGGTTCGCCATCGCGCATCTCGCGGCCTTTCGGTGTGCCGAAATAGACTCCGCCTGTTAGCTCGCGGACGCAAAGCACGTCGAAGCCATCCGCGATGAGTTCCTGTTTGACCGGAGAGGCGTGGGTGAGCGCGGGGAGGCACACGCCGGGACGGAGATTCGCGAACAGACCGAAGTGTTTCCGCAGCGGCAGCAAGGCCCCGCGCTCGGGCTGGATATCGGGTGGCAGGGATTCCCATTTCGGGCCGCCGACGGAGCCGAAAAGGATGGCATCTGCTGCCTCGCAAGCCGCGACAGTTTCCGGCGGCAGCGGGTGTCCAGTGGCATCGATGGCCGCGCCGCCGACGAGGTGCTCGCTACGGGAAACGGTGAATCCGAATTGCGCCTCGACGGCTTCCAGAACGCGGAGGGATTCGGCCATGACTTCTGGGCCAATGCCGTCTCCGGCGAGGACGGTGATGCGGTGACTGCGTGACATGGGAGGGAAAATGGGGCCGGGATGTTCCGGCGATCAAGGAATAACTGCCGAGTTCATTGCCTGAGCCACAGGAAGGAGTAACAAGCTTCCGGTCGGTTCAATTGCCTTGGCCCTTTTTCACTAGATTCCCGGCGCCTGCCGCAATTAGATTGCCCGCACCTGCGGCAATTAGCGCCGTGGTATTCGCCTGAGCGGTGAGGCCCGTACCGCTTTTGGTAAGCAAGCTCCCACCGTCGTTAGAGACCACCTTGCCGCCGTCATGGGTGACGAGCCCGCTCCCGTCTTGGGAAATGAGGCCGGAACCGTCCTGCGAAATCAAACCTGCACCGTCTTGAGAGATCAGACCAACACCGTCTTGAGAGATTAATTCTGTAAATTTAGGGAGAGGTAGCGCTCCCGAACCAGCAGCCACCCCAAGCTCGTTAGGAAGTAGCAATTCCATACAACCCGCAGGGACGATTGTGGTTACGGGTGAAGCGCCAAACTTGGATAGTTGCGCTCCGTGTGAACGATTTCCAAGCAGGTAGCCGGCAGACGTATTCCCGATTCCGATGGAATCCGCGGGTCCGACGTAACACTCGAACTCAATATGCTTAACCCCTCCTGCACCCAGAACCTTATACATAGTCTCAGGCTCATCCACCAGCGCTACACCATTACCAAGGTCGATAATTCTAATGGAGACACCACTTACGGGAAATTGATGCAGTGAATGGCCGGTCACGGAGACAATCGATTTATCACCCGGAGCCCCGGTCGCGATCACACCGATTGGCGATGGAGTCACATCCAGTTCCCCGGCATAATTCATCACCACTCTGTCTTGGAAATCGGTAATTGGAATATTTACAGCACCGGAGGCAGACAAGACATAGTTAACAGCAACCGCCGTATGTGGAGGGATATAATCCCAAGAACATACAAGATCCGTCTCAGGAACTGGGTTGGTCACGTTGGATTTGCCGTTGTAGAGACTGGTGAACGATCCTAAAACATAGGTCGTATTTGCGGGCTGCACGAAATGGAACGTGCAAGCGGGTGTTTTGGTATCCCCGTAGTTAAATATAAAGAATTTATATCCAAAGTCGCTTCCTACATTTACCACTGCGGGAGAGACTTTGAGTATTCCGATTTGCGGCACTATGGGAATCGTGGCTTGAGCGGGAAATGTCCCATGAGCGGCGGGTGATGAAGTGGCGGTCCCCCTATGAGCGACCTTCACTCTAGGAAATGGCGCCTCCGCCGACTGCTTACTGTTTTTTATCACCACTTTCGCATCGCCAATTTCTCCAGTAAACGGACCGTCTTTTTGAATCGCATCCGGAGTGATAATTACCTCGACCAGCAAATCTCCTTTTTGCCCCAGTCCGAGACTGCCAAAATGGGCGGTAATGCTCTTCCCAGTCGATAGAATCCCAGGGACAGAAAGAGCTGCTGTAGGTGGCGCTGTGCTATCAATGGTTCCGGGCCAAATACCATCCGCCTCGGAAACTGGGTTTGGAATCAGTGTGACAAATCGGGCACGGTAGAAGGCAGTGTGTGCCGGTAGGGGAACCACCAAATCCACATTGGACACTATACCGCTGCTCTGGTTTTCGTAATGGACATAAAAACGCTCCATGCCGGGGATAAAAGAAAGCGCGTCGTTTTTATCAACTAGGGGTTTGGCATCTACATTGGAAGCATACACCGCATCCAAGGCCGCACGAGTATTGGCAACATTCGGACTCACTTCCGGATTGGGTAGCATCACGCGGATGCGCGGTTGGGCAAAGGCGATTTTTCCCGCAACTTCCAAAGGGCCATTGATGGTCAAGCCGCTGGAAGTGTGCGGAGAACTCGACGTGAATACTGTAGAGGCAGCAAGCAGACCTGTTGCAGGATCCACTGCGGAATCCGTGGTGAGGATCGTTCCGATAGCCGGTGCGTCCTTACCGCTCGCGACTTTTACTTGATAAGAAATTACCACAAAATCGTTCGGGACCAGTAAGTCCTTCGGGCCGAGATGCAAGCCTTTGAAACTAATGTGGCGTCCGTCAAGGGTACCCTTTTCCACGGTCGGCTCTTCGAGCAGGCTGGCCTGCGCGCTGCTGGAGGTATTGATAATTTGTGCACTATTGTTTACGTAGGACGTTTTTGAAGGAATCGCATCCTGAATGTACACGTCTTCCGCAGAGGATTTACCCTCATTGGCGAGAGTCAATAAATAGGTGACGATTTTGCCGGGATTCACGATATCCACCGCGTTCCCAAGACCATCGTTGAGAGTATCGCTCGCACTATTGGCAAGGGATTTTGTGAGCCTGATATCAGGACCGTTACTTGCGTTCCCTTTCAGTAGCGTGGGAATGGTCCCACTGTCACCAAAAGTGATGCCCGTCGATTTGCTCCGATCTTTTATGAATTCGAAATAGTTTGTGGAGTTGGGAGTGGTTAGAGCCGCTTGAAATGTCGCAATGCTTGTGCCGCTGAGAAAGGCGGCACCATAGTCCAGTAGAGAAAGTGCCTGACCAGGTACTTCAGAGGGCTCTACCCACTGTGCTTGGACCGTCACCGTGACAGTGGAACTACCAAGGGCTGGGATTTGGCCGAAGTAGATCAAGACTTGGTCCACGCTGCCCGGATGGGGAGCAAGCGCCCCCATCGGACTGCCTGCTGCACCCGACAAGGGAGTGTCCTTGGTAAGTCCAATTCGAACAAAGCGAGTGAATGTCGGAAGAGTAAATACCGCTGCGGCGGCTGGGACCGCGAGATGGCTTTGATTTGTCAGTTTAAGCGTGTAGCTG
>JANYFB010000125.1 GCA_025362955.1 Akkermansiaceae bacterium | reverse complement strand
AGGCCAGTTTCGGCTAGAAATTTCGCATGGCCGAGGGGTGACTTCGGTGTTACTTCTGGCTCGGATGTTTGAAGTTAGAGAAAAGCCTGATATGATCGAGCGCGCCTTATTGGTGCGCTTTTACTTCGATGCCCGAGAGGCAGTGGAAGCGGAGTCGTTGTTAGAAGAACTTGGCGAACTCGTCAAAACCCTCGGCGTCGAGGTGATTGAATCAGTTCTCTACCGCAGCCGCGAAATGCACAAAAAATTCCTCTGCGGCACCGGAAAAGCTGCGGAACTCGTCGAACTGGCCCGTGCCCACGAGTGCGACGTGATTGTCATCGACAACGGCCTGGCCCCCTCCCAGCAGCGCGAGTGGGAAAAACTCGCCGATCTCTGCGTGATCGACCGGGAGGAAGTCATCCTCGATATTTTCGCCAAGCGCGCCCAAACCAAGGAAGCCCGCCTCCAAGTGGAACTCGCGCGGATGCAATACGCCCTGCCCCGCCTTGCCAGAATGTGGGGCCACTTGGACCGGGAATCCGCCGGTTCCGGCGGCGGTGCGGGCGGCGGAGCCTCGCGGGGAATGGGTGAAAAGCAAATCGAGGTGGACCGCCGCCTTGCCTATCAGATCATTGACCGCGCCAAGCGTGAGATCGAAATTGTCCGCAAACAACGGAAAACTCAGCGCAAAGAACGCGAAAAGTTCGACACGCCCCACGCAGCCATCGTCGGCTACACCAACGCGGGGAAATCCACCATGCTCAACATTCTGAGTGGAGCCGATGTGATGGCCAAAGATATGCTCTTCGCCACGCTCGATACCACGACTCGCCGGATCGAGCTGCCAGACGGCCAGCCGCTGCTCATCACGGACACCGTAGGATTTGTTAGAAATCTGCCCCACCGTCTGGTCGAGGCGTTTAAGGCGACGTTGGAGGAAGCAGCTCTTGCCGATTTCCTCATCCACATCCTGGACGCAACGGCTCCCGAGATCGAAAGATTCCACGATACCACGCTTGAGGTTCTAGCAGAACTCGGTGCCGGGGACAAGCCGACCGTCACCGTTCTCAACAAGATCGACCGTGTCACCGATCCGTTTGAACTCATCGCACTGGAAAATAAATTTCCCGGGGCTCTCCACGCGTCCGCCGTCACTGGACTAGGCCTTGAGGAACTGCTCCAACTTTGCAGCCAAGTCCTCGCTGACCGTGTCCGCCACCAAGATTACCGAATTCCCCAAAACCGCGCTGATCTTGTGAGCCTGCTCCACCGTGAGGCAAAGGTGCTCTCGACGAGCTACGAAGGAGATGATATTCTTGTCAGCGCAGTCGTTCCAGCCGCCATTGCGGGCCGGCTTGAATCATTTGCAGCCGTTCCTGCGTAATTTCCATCTCGTTTCCTCGCCATGCTTCGCTACGTCTCACTCATCCTGATCGCCCTTGCCACGCTTGCCCCGGCTCAACAATCGCCGGCACCGGCACGTTCGGTTCTTCGCGCCCTGCCTCTCGGCGGCGATGACGACATCAATTCCCGTCCGGCACCCGCCACTGATCCGGTCGCACCCACGCCGCCGCCGGTATTGGTGAAACCTGCTCCGCCAGTCGTCCAGGCCACTCCCATCCCGACCGTCTCCGCGCCCTCGCCGCTCGATATAAAGCCCACCGGTGACGACGCACTGCGCCTCCAGATTTTCCTTGATGAGGCGAAATTTGGCCCCGGTATCATTGATGCGAAACCCGGACGTTTTACTGAGCTCGCGGTGCAATCGTGGAATGAGGTGAACGGCTTCCCCATTGAGGACTGGGTGGCCGCCAATACTGCCGCCCGCAAAGCTGTGCCGAATCCACTCGCCACCGCCGTGGTTCCCGATTTCGCCAACGACTGGGTGGACGGTAGCTTGCCGACCAAAGTCTCCTTACAGGCGAAACGCAAGCGCATGAGCTACCGCAGCGTCGCCGAACTCATGTCCGAGCGCTACCACTGCGATGTCCCTTATCTTGTTGTCCTTAACGGCAGCTCGAAAATCAACAATCTCAAACCGCGCGACTCCATCACCGTGCCGAATGTAACGCCCTTCACTATCGAAATTCTAACCGGTGCTGGCTACAAGGCGGACGCGGCAATGAGCCTGCGCCATGCCGTCGTGGACACGAAACTTAACCAGGTTCGCATCTATGAAGCCGCTCCCGCCGCCCTCGTTATCGCCGAGCCCGGCGCGACCACCATCACCCACGTCAGCCGCCCTAACAAGGGACTCATTGCCTCATTCCCAATCACTCCGGGCGAAAACAAGTTCATCAAATTCGGAACCTGGGAAGTTAGAAATTCGGTCGAGCTGCCTCACTGGCGCTATGACCAACAGCTCCTCGATACTGGCAAACGCAGTGCGGACTCAGAATCGTTAGAAATCCCGCCCGGCCCTAACAGTCCTGTCGGCGTCTTCTGGTGCGGACTCACCAAGCCAGGCATCGGTCTCCACGGCACGCCCAGCCCGGAAACCATCGGTCGTGCCCGTAGCCACGGTTGCATCCGCATGGCGAACTGGGACGCCGTCCGCCTGCCCACCTTGATTCGGCCGGGGACCACCGTGGAAATCCGGTAGGTGATGGCGATCAACGGTCGCCGCGTTTTTCCATGAAAAACCTTTCGCGCATTCTCTGCCTAGCCACCGCGTTCTATCTCATCGGCGACGCATTCATCTTCAACGGTCCTATACGCCGCTGTCTCCATTCCGCCCTAACACCCAAGACCGAGCCTCTCGCCACCCGCGTCTGCGGTCAACCGATCAGCCGCAGCCAGCTCGAACGCGCCGTCTTTGAAAAGCTCTGGCTGGAAGGAAAATCCACGGCTGATCTCACTCCTGCCGATTTGAAAATCGCCCGCGACTCCGCGCTTCAGGAACTCATCGACCATGAGTTGCTGCGACACGAGATACGAGCCGCTTCCCCGCCGATCCCGGTGAGCGAAAAAGAAATCGACGCACGCATGAACCGTTTCGTCCAGCGCTTCGAGAGCAAGGCCGCGTTGGAATCTGCGATGAAATCACAAGGCATTGCCCAAGGACAGGATCTGCGGAATCGCCTCACTGCTAGAATTCGCCAGGAAAAATTCATTGAGCAGAAAATCGGGCCGACGACCAAAGTCACCGACGCGGACGCCCGGAAATGGTTCGATGCGAATCAGTCAGCCATTTCCCAGCCCGAGCGCGTCGAGGCCCGGCACGTTTTCATTCCCACGCTCGATCACCCGCCGGAAGAGGCGAAGCAAAAACTCGATGAAGCGCTGGTCAGTCTCACTGAAAAGAAGAAAGACTTCGCCACGCTGACAAAGGAACTGAGCGAAGACCCCGCCACCAAGGACAGCGGCGGCACGCTCGGCTGGATGACCCGCGACCGACTGCCCGCAGATTTTTCGGCTCCGTTATTTTCGCTAGAAATTAACAAGCCCGCGCTCATCCGCACCAAACTTGGCTGGCACCTTGTCGAAGTCACCGCCCGCAAACCCGCCGAGCCGCGCAGCTTCGAACAAGCGAAACCTGAAATTCTAGCCGCCCTGAATGCTGTCAAACGTCGCCAGGCGATTAACGATTTCCGCAAGTCCCTTCGCAAATCGGAAGCCGGGAAAATCGAGATTTTTCCCGACCCCGTCACGACGCCATCCAAGCCTCCTGCCCCATGATTTCAGCAAGTTATGGCGAGGGCATTCCCCCAAACCATCCGGGCCTGCTTTGAAAAATATGATGGCAGGGGTGGTTTTCAAGGTTAGGGATTTCTCTGAGTGGCCAGAGATGCGCTGAAATAATGCCAATCGTGCGAATCTCCGTCCTTGCAATACTGTGAGTTCGTCCGAAACGCCACGTCTGCCCGCACTACCTCGGCGATACTTGGGTGAATCCAACTAACAATCTGGATGCCCGGTTTTCAATCCTTCGCGCGCCACCGTCATCGCCAGTGTCGCGATGTGCGGATGTGGACCTCGCCGGTCCCTTGCGGGCACACCTTGATCCTCAAGCCGAGTGGAAAAGCCTAGCGCGTTACCCATTTTTTTCTATCGTCCTGATTGATACCGAAACTCTCTAGTTTTTGGATTGGCGGTTTCAGATTGTTAGCGAATAAAAGTTAGATAGGCAGAGGCGGGAATTCGTCCAGTCTGGTTTTACAACAAACTGACTGTGAGTAACAAATAC
>JANYFB010000057.1 GCA_025362955.1 Akkermansiaceae bacterium | reverse complement strand
CGAGAGCCACGACGTGCGGAGGCCGAGGAAAAAGCGCCATGCCTTGAGCGGTTGGCCGAGGTGAAATACGGATGCACCCATGCCGGAGAAGAAAATCGCCGCGGCGGTGAGAGTGAGTGGAAGATTTCCGCGCGAAGTGACAAGCAGGCCGACACCCGCTTGCGTCAGCATGAGCATTAACACTAACGGCCAATGGGCGTGCTGGGGAATGAGGGCTTCACGATCCGCAGCCACTGCGGAAGTTGGAATATCCCGTCCCACATAGCGGGTGGTCGGCAGGGTGATGGAAACATCGCCGAGGAGAGAGTGTGGGGCCGAGGGTGGAAATTGAAGAGTCGGCACTTTAATAATGCGGATCGCTTCGGTGGGGCAGGCTTGGACGCAGGCCGGTGCTTCCCCTTCCGCGAGGCGCTGGTGGCACATGTCGCATTTTCTAACAATCCCGCGTTTTTTCGAGTATTTCGGGACATCGTATGGGCACTTGAGGATGCAGTAGGAACAGCCGATGCATTGGTCGTCCAAGTGGCGGACGATGCCGGTGTCCTTGTCCTTTTCATAGGCTCCGACGGGGCAACCATTGAGGCATCCGGGATCGGCGCAATGGTGGCAGGCGGTGGTGACGGTCTGCTGCCAGCCAGGACTATCAGAACCTCCTAACAAGGTTCCGATATCGCGCCACGTTTCGTGATCGTCGAGGCCGTTGAGCGAATGACAGGCGGAAACGCAGGCCTTGCAACCGGTGCAGCGGTCGAGGGAAACCTCAAAGGCGTATTGCTCGCCATCGCCGGGTTTGGTCAGGGGGATGAGGCTGCGGTAATGATCGGCGAGGTCGGGTTTGCGCTGGTGGTGGACATCCGAAAACCTCGCGACGGGGGTTTGGAGTTGTTTCTGCTCGGCCAAGAGTTGGTCGATGAGATTTCCCTGCTCGATGTCCGGCTTAGAAGCGTGCTTCAGGGCGGGCAGACGTTGGAGGGTGGCGGGCACTCGTTAGATAATGGTTAGGCCGCGAGCGAGCTTAGGGATTGTTCGAGCTGTTGGGTAAATTTCGCGAAGGAATCGTCGTAATCCACATCCGACTCGATGATCTGGATGA
This sequence comes from Akkermansiaceae bacterium, assembly GCA_025362955.1. Classification (GTDB taxonomy): domain Bacteria; phylum Verrucomicrobiota; class Verrucomicrobiia; order Verrucomicrobiales; family Akkermansiaceae; genus Luteolibacter. The sequence goes on along the minus strand of JANYFB010000057.1, from coordinate 1,233 downwards.
GCGGCTTGGCCCCAAGCGCAGTGAGGCGGGCATGGAAATCATGGCCACATTTGCAGAAATCCGGGTAGTTGGAATCGCCCAGCGCGAGGACTGCGAAATTGACCGAAGCGAGCTGCGGTGCGTCTGATGCGTGGAGCGCGGTGTGGAGCGCGGCGGCGTTGTCGGGTGGTTCTCCATCGCCATAAGTGGAGGTGATGATGATGAGGTTTTTGGCGGCGGTGAGATCAGTCGTGGAAAAATCCGCCATGTCGCGCAAGGTGAGGGAGTGGCCTTTGGAGGCGAGTGTTTTGCTGAGTTTTTTACCGAGCGCCTCGGAGTTTCCAGTTTGGGAACCCCAGAGAATGGTGATGGGCAAGCCCGCGCTCGCAGGTGGGAGCGATGCGGCGGAGGGATGGCTGGGAATCGCGCCGGAAGCGGGGATCAAGGCGCTATTGAGCGCATCGAGATAACCTTTGAGCCACATTTTCTGGGCTCCTGAGAACGGAGCCGTGTTAGGAACGGTGAGAGGCATTGTAGATTGTGTTAGGCGGCAGCGATTTTTGCGGGATCGCAGAGTTCCATAAGTGCTTGTGGAGCGTGGCGGTTGGCGAATTGGGCGAAGCTCTCGTCCTCGATCCGGTCGCGCAGATAGACGACGAGGATCTGCTCAATGAGTGCGGGCATTTCCTCGGCAGGGATGGATTTCCAGATTTCCCTGGCGATGGCTTGGGTGTCGTCCACGCCGCCGCCGAGAACGATGTTGTAGCCATCCACAGTGGAGCCATCCTCGATCTTCACGCGGGTGCCCATCATGCCGATGTCGCCGATGTAGTGCTGGGCGCAGGAGTTCTGGCAGCCAGTTAGATGAATATTGACCGGCTGGTCGAGGATCATCTTGCTGGACAGATGGCTGCCGAGAATGAGCGCGTGGCCTTTGGTATCGGCGGCGGCGAATTTACACCCCCTGCTGCCGGTGCAAGCGATGAGTCCGCCGGTGAGGGTGTTATTCCTGTGATCAAGACCGGTGGCTTGGATCGCGGTGATGGCAGCTTGGAGATTTTCCTCGGCGATGCCAGGGATAATGAGATTCTGCCAGACTGTTAGGCGGATTTCTCCACGGCCAAATTGGTCGGCGACATCGGCCAACGCGTGCATTTGCGCGACGGACATGCGGCCCACCGGAGTCAAGACGCCGAGGTAGTGTTTACCGTCGTTTTGTGGATGAATGCCGAGGTGGCCGTGCTTGGATTTCGG
>JANYFB010000352.1 GCA_025362955.1 Akkermansiaceae bacterium | reverse complement strand
CCCGGGCTTGTTGCTCTTGATATAGGGGTGCATGGCGCACTGATAGAATTTAGGCTTGTGCTCCGGCGCGGCAGCCATCTCGGGGGAGGTGGAAAACTGGCTCTTGACGAGCCAAGTTCCTCCGGCGGCGAGGACGGCGGTGATGAGGATGGTGATGAATGTTTTCATGACGAGAATCTAATTACGAGGGACTAACATGTTGAGTTCTTCGAGCGCGGCGAGCTGCATGGCGACGAATCGACGTTGTTCAAGACGGATGGAAAAAAGCATCCGGTTGGATTCGAGGAGGTCGGTGAGAGTGGATTTCGAGCTGATCCACGAGGCTTGCACGGATTGAGTGGCGGCGAGGGCGTTTTGATAGATTTCGCCAGCATACGCGCGGGCTTGGGCGGCGGCGTTCGCGGCATCGGTGGTTGCGGCGAGGATGCTGCTGGCGATTTCCAAACGGGCTGCTTCCACATCCTGAGCGGCGGCTTTTTCCCGGAGTTGGGAGGCTTGGATTTTTGCGTCGTAGGAGGCGCGATTGAAATAGGGGATACCCATTTTAAGGCCGACTGTTAGGTCGCGAAAATCGCCGCCCGAGTAGAGTTCAGTTCCGAGCGCCACGGCGAGTTGCGGTTGGCGTTCGCGGTTGGCGATGCGGGTATCGGCGTTGGCGGCACCGGCCATTTCTTGCATGGAGCGGACCTTGGGATTGGCGCGGGTAATGCGGGCGATTTCCGAGCTGGCCACGGGAACCGGGGAGGGATTCATGGCAATACGTAAGGGAGGCCACGAGGACTCCAAGGGACGTCCGAGGCGCAGGTTCAAGCGTTGGGAAACGCTGTCCCGGGTGCGTCGCGCGGCTTCAAAAACCTGGTTTTCGCGGGCGAGTTCGCTTTCCAAGCGCAGGGCGTCGATGCTGGTGGCGCCGGGATTGATCGACATTTCACGGGCATTTTTCACCATGGAATCGAGCCATTGGATTTGAGAGGATTGCAGGTCGATGGCCTCGTCGGCGAGGGCAAGTTCGATGGCATCCTTCGCAGCGGCGGCGGCAACTTCTAGGGACGAGAGGCGCAAATTTTCCACTTCCGCACGCTGGAGGGCGCTGGCTTTGGATCGGTTGGCCTCATACAAACCTGGCTTGGGCAACGGTTGTTCAAAGCTCAGGACGATGTCTCCGTCGCTCTTTCTTTTCGCGGTGTCGGCAGCCATGAGCGAGAGGCCAACCATGGGATCGTCCCATAATCGGATGCCCCGGATATCGCGGGCGGCGGCGGCGGCACGGAATTTCGCGGAGCTTGCCCCCGGATGATTTCGCGCTGCCTCGGTCCGCAATGCGGAGAGAAATATCTCGTCAACGAGTTTGGCTTCCTGCGCGTGTAGCAGGCTCCCGGCCACGAACAGACCGGTTAGAATGGTAGATGATATTTTCATAAGTCATGTGAGTCATTGGATGGGATCTCCAAGCGCCCGGTTTCAGCCGCGAAAAAGTAGCGGCGAAAAGTAATGGGTGCAGTTCGCCTGTCTGGGCGCGGACTCAGATGACAAAACGGCAGAAGGCCACGGACAGCGGCACTCCTGCATATGCACTCCGGTTTTCTAATGCGGATGCAGCAACAAGCACGGCATCAGCGGGAGGAGAAATCGAAGCTGCGAGCCGGGTTGACTCCGGGGCTTTTGAGATGAGCAATTTCAAATCAACCTGTGACGGAACCAAGGGCGCTGGCTTTTGTTTTTGATCGCTCTCTTTCGCGCAAGGGCAGGATTTCGAGCCTTCGCAGCAAGTCATCCGCTGAGAGGACTTGGCGCACGGATTCGCGGGTTCAGCAGCCAAGCACGACGGCACTTGAGAGAGCTGGATAACCAGTCCCATGAGAAGCGCGATGATTGACTTGAAAGTCATTGCTACGGTGAGAGTAACATCTAAGTGGAAAATTCCAACAATTATTCGGCTTTGAAAAACTGAACACCTGCACATCCTAATCTCCGAGGTTACTATGGCATCCGCTAACGTTTTACCACATTCCCCATGAATTGCTGCCAATCACCCTCCGATCCCACTCCACCCAAGCCCGCGTGCTGCGGTGGCGATCACGCGAAATCATCCGGTGCATCTACGGCGAAACCGGGGCAATTCACCTGCCCCATGCACCCCGAGGTCATTTCCGACAAGCCAGGAGACTGTCCGAAATGTGGCATGGCGCTCGAACAAATCCTGATTCTAACGGGTTCGGCTGCGACCATTTACACCTGTCCGATGCACCCCGAAATCGAGCAGAACCATCCGGGCGATTGCCAGAAATGTGGGATGCCGCTGGAACCCAAGGCGGTTACTAACGCTGCGGACGAGCATGCCCAACATGAAATCCATGATCTTTCGTGGAGATTCTGGATCGGTCTAACACTCGCGATTCCCGTTCTGCTCTTGGCGATGCTCCCGATGATTCCCGGAGTCTCGCTCGATGGCATGGTGCCGAAAGAAATTTCCAAGTGGATTCAATTCGCATTAGCAACGCCTGTGGTGTTCTGGGCGGGTGGGATCTTTTTCGCCAAAGGCTGGCGTTCACTCAAGGGATGGAATCTCAACATGTTCACCCTGATCGCGATCGGCGTGGGGGCTGCGTATTTTTACAGTGTTATGGCGGTGTTCGCACCATGGCTTTTCCCTCCATCGTTCCGTCATCATGGAAATGTGGAACTCTACTTTGAAGCGGCTGCGGTCATCACCGTATTGGTTTTATCAGGTCAATTGCTTGAAGCAAAGGCCCGCAGTCGCACCGGTGAATCCATCCGCGCCTTGCTTGATCTAACTGCCAAGTCCGCGCGTCGGCTTAACGCGGACGGCACGGAAGAACAAGTGCCCTTGGAAACGCTAGCCATCGGCGACCGCCTCCGCGTCAAGCCGGGTGAGAAAATCCCTCTCGACGGCACGATCAGCGAGGGTTCTAGCAGTATCGATGAATCCATGATTACAGGTGAGCCTTTACCGGTGAAAAAACAGATCGGCGACCCGGTAGTCGGTGCCACCATCAACCAAACTGGCTCCTTCGTCATGACCGTCCGCAAGATTGGTGCGGACACCCTCCTCGCACAAATCGTCCAGATGGTTTCTAAAGCCCAACGCAGTCGGGCACCCATTCAAAAAACCGCCGATACCGTCGCCGGTTACTTTGTCCCTGGTGTGTTGGTAGCTGCCGTAATCACTTTCACCGCTTGGTCCGTGTGGGGTCCAGAATCTGCGATGGCGCTCGGCCTCATCAATGCCGTGGCCGTGCTCATCATCGCCTGTCCTTGTGCGCTCGGTCTAGCAACTCCAGTTTCCATCATGGTCGGCATCGGGCGGGCCGCGCAGGAAGGAATTCTTGTTAGGGATGCCGAAGCCATCGAAACTACCGAAAAAATCGACACCCTGGTCATGGATAAAACCGGCACTCTTACCGCCGGCAAGCCGCGTGTGACTCAGCTCACCGTCTTGTCCGAGTTACAGGAAAACCAAGTGCTCGCCGCTGCCGCCGCGCTTGAAAGCCAAAGCGAACATCCGTTAGCCCGCGCCATCATCGACCATGCACGTGAGAAACATCTAACCATACCTGCGGTGAGCGGATTTCAATCCACCACCGGCGGTGGCATTTCCGGCACGCTCAATGGAGAAATCTGGCATGTCGGAAAACAATCATTCATCGAATCCCAAGGTGCCGCGCTGTCAGAAATTCTAACCAAATCCGCCGAGGACAACCAACGCGACGCGAAAACTGTGATATGGGTCGCGCGGGGAAATACGGCTGTCGCCACCCTCGCCATCGCCGATCCTATCAAGGAAAGCGCACCCGCCGCCATCGCCGAGCTGCATCGCCTAGGCATTCGATTAGTCATGGCCACCGGCGATAACGAGGCCATCGCCCGCGCGGTTGGAAGGGAATTGAAAATCGACGAGATCCACGCCGGTCTATCACCTGCTGACAAGATCAAGCTTATCACCGAATTGAAAGCCAGTGGTCGCCGCGTGGCCATGGCGGGCGATGGCATCAACGACGCTCCCGCCCTGGCAGAGGCGAATGTCGGGATCGCCATGGGCACCGGCACGGATGTCGCCATCGAGAGCGCCCACATCACCTTGGTCCAAGGCGATCTATCAGGCATCGTCCGGGCCATCCGCACCAGCAAAGCGGTGATGCGGAACATTCGCCAAAATCTCTTCTTCGCCTTCATCTATAACATCGCCGGCATCCCGATCGCCGCCGGGATTCTCTATCCATTCACTGGCACCTTGCTCAGCCCGATGATCGCGGGTGCGGCTATGTCCTTGTCGTCCGTCTCGGTGATTTCTAACGCCCTCCGCTTGAGGAATATGAAGCTCCAGAAGTAAAGAGTTCATCGCTGGTTGTTCAGCGACATCACACCCAACTCCCTGGTAAAAAATTCCGCGAGTTGGGTAGTGACAATCTGATGCACATCGGACGCCGGGCGAGTTCCGGCGTGGGCCAGGCGAGGAATCCGGCAGGCAAAAATTAGGTCGGAGAACGACTCGTGACGCGTCCCTTGTAAAATGATTCGGAACCGCTCCGGCTGTTTCATTGCTTTCAAAATCCGGCTCTCGGAGCGTCTCGTTAAAACCTCACCCGGTCCCTCGTTAGATTGGACATCCTTGAGCATCCAAGGCGGCATTTCCTCGTCGAAAAACAAGAATGCTCCTAACGGATCCTGCTCCCCGAGGAAAAATCCATCTTCATTCGCGCCCGCGTAGAATGAAGAATCCACCGCGCACAATCTTAACGCGCAGGTGCCGCCGAAGGAAAATCCGAAGACCCCGGTCTTTTCTAATTCTAACCTTCCGGCAAACATCGGCACCACCCCCTGTGCTAACGTATTCTTGATTCTTGCTAGATCGTCCCTCCGCTCCAATAAGCATTTCTCGGCTAGTTTTTCAAAATCCAGGACTGCGATATCGGTGGAAAAATCTAGCGATGCCGGGAGTTTCCCCAGGATCACGCTGCCATCTTTATACTTCGTCCGCGCGGCTTGGCCGGGATGATCCACGGCGATCACAACAAATCCCCGGCTCGCCAGGTCCTCGACTTGCGCCACATTTTCCGCGCGATGCCCGGTCCAAGAATGCTCATAAAAAAGCACCGGATAGCGTTTTGCTGCTGCTGATAGCGTCATTCCAATACACGACCTCGACAAGGCATCGCGCATTCGATGATACGGAAAATGCGGAGCAAGTTCAGGGTCTGGCAACCATTTCGAGCGCTTCACGTTCTCGCCCTCCTTCGCCGGAAACCAGACTTGGGCGATCAATCCCTGCTTCTTTCCATCTTGGGCTAATTCAAATGTCAGAGTCCCGACAGCATAACTCCCGGACAGCACCGGACTCTCAGGAACGGGAAAAAGCCAGCACAGAAATGCACTTGCCGCCGCTCCTCCAAGCGCAAGCATCAGGCTGGCCGATTTGATATACTTTCCCGTACGTAACGTGGGCCATAGTGCCAGACTTCCCAGCGCCACGGGCAACAGCAGACCCTTCGCCGTTCCTAACAGCCATCCGGCGGTGATCACCGCCAAACCTAACATAAGCCACCATTTCCCATGGCGAAGCGAGATCACTGCGACTGCCGCTGCGACGAAACATGCCGCCCATTCGATCCAGGATGTTTGCACCCGCGCATCATTGGCATGTAACCACTCATGATCCAATGCCAATCTCCGGGGTGACATATCTTCGCGCTTGCCATGCCGGGCAAAATTCCTCACAGATTTTGCTGTTCACATGATTACCCGTTTATTTTCAGCCGCGCTGCGTGGGGTCGATGCCCAAGAAGTCGAAGTGGAGGTCAACGCCCGTGGCGCGGACAAGCCGATCGTGATCATCGTCGGACTGCCGGATGCGGCGGTTAGAGAATCTTCGCAACGCGTCATTTCCGCCATCGGTGCCTCCGCGCTCTATCTGGACGACGGGATTAAGACGGTGAATCTCGCCCCTGCGGATTTAAAAAAGGAAGGGCCATCGTTCGATCTTCCTATCGCGTTGGCGATGATCGCTGCGAGTGGGACCAAGCCCTTCAATGCCGAGGATTGTTGCGTAGTCGGCGAGCTTGGTTTGGATGGCGCGGTTAGACCGGTGAAAGGAGTGTTATCCATCGCGCTCGAAGCGAAAAAGCGCGGGAGGAGCCGTTTGTTCGTCCCCGAGGCGAATGCACCGGAAGCAGCCGTAATTGAGGGCATCCAGGTGTTTCCTATTCGCAATTTGAAACAAGCATGGGACTTCCTCAACGGCGACATCATCATCCCGCCCTTCAACCTCGACCGCCGGGCGTTTTTCAATTCGCATCGCTCATATGAAGTGGATTTCGACGAGGTAAAGGGCCAGCACCACGTCAAGCGCGCCCTCGAAGTGGCGGCGGCAGGTGGACATAACATACTGATGGTTGGGCCACCAGGGACGGGCAAATCCATGTTAGCGAAGCGAATCCCCACCATCATGCCGGACATGACCGAGGAGGACGCCATCGAAACGACGAAAATTCATTCGGTCACCGGGCTGTTGGACTCGAAACGATCCTTTCTAACTACCCGCCCGTTCCGCGCACCGCACCACACGATTTCCGACGCTGGATTATTAGGCGGGGGGACAAATCCGGGGCCGGGCGAGGTTTCTCTCGCGCACCACGGCGTCCTTTTCCTTGATGAGCTTCCCGAATTCCGACGGCAGACGTTGGAAGTGATGCGTCAGCCGTTAGAAGACGGGCATGTCACGATTTCCCGCGCGGCGGGGTCTCTGACGTTTCCGGCGAGATTCATGTTGGTGGCTGCCATGAACCCGTGTCCGTGCGGCTATTACGGAGATTTGAAAAGGGAATGCCGATGCTCGCCACGGCAAATCGAAACCTACCGCCAGCGGATTTCCGGCCCCTTGTTAGATAGGATCGACTTACATGTCGAGGTGCCACTCGTCGATTTTCGCGAGCTTTCTTCCAATACCAATACAGGCGAAAAATCCGATGTCATCCGGCAGCGGGTGGTCGCCGCACGAGGGATCCAGCTCGAGCGGTTCCGAAAATTTTCGAACTCGACTAACTCCTCTATGGGCTCGCGCCAAGTTCGGCAGCACTGCCAACTTACTGCGGAAAGTAACGGCTATCTGGAACACGCCATGGAGGAAATGAACTTCTCCGCCCGCGCCCACGACCGCATTCTCAAGGTCGCCCGCACCTTGGCAGATCTGGAAGGCGCGACAGACATTAGGCCCAACGATATCCTTGAGGCCATCCAATATCGTGCGATGGATCGCAAGCTTTTCGGTTGAATCAGCAGCTCAACCGGTTATCCTTATGCAAGGCAGCCACGCTTTGCGGCCCCAAACCCGCCTTGGGGAACTTATCTTCTTGAAAAGCCCATGATGAATCGGGCGTATGGTGAATCCTTTATTCCGCATTCATGAACTTCTGCTTCAATCGCATTTTCGTTTTGGGCCTTTTGGCCATGGGCCTCCTCACCGGATGCGACCCTTCACCGTCGAAAGATTCTAACAAATCTGCGGCCTTGGAGGGAAAGCAACCGGGCAGTCACGCGGAGGTAGTCAAAATTTCATTGCCGGAAAAAATTTCGTTTAACGAGCATATCCAGCCCATCCTTTCGGAGAATTGTTACCACTGCCACGGCCCGGATTCCGGGACGCGCGAGCCGAAGAAGGAGCCGCTGCGCTTAGATCGAGTGGCCGACGCATTTGCTCTCCGCGAAAACGGCAAACCAGTCATCATCAAGGGCAAGCCTTCCGAATCCGCTCTGATCAAGCGCATCCTCACGACCGATCCAGACGAGATGATGCCGCCGCCGAAAAGCCACAAAACGCTGAAACCAGAGGAAATCGCCATGGTGGAGCGCTGGGTCGAGCAGGGTGGGGAATTCGAGCCGCATTGGTCATTCGTGCCTGTCAAAAAACCGGACGTGCCCGAGGCGGGGAAAGATTGGGCGGCAAATCCGATTGATCGTTTCATTGCCGCCGGGCTCGAGAAATCAGGATTGCAGGTCAACCCGCCGGAAGATTTGCGTCGTTTCCACCGCCGCCTCGCCTTGGATCTAACGGGCCTGCCGCCAGTGCCGGAAGAAACCGACCATTTCGTCAAAGCCTGCGAAACAAATGCGAACCAGGCTATCGACGCCGAAGCCGACCGAATGTTGGCCACCGTCGCAAGTGCCGAAAATTTCACCCGCCACTGGTTGGACGCCGCCCGCTATGGGGACACCCACGGCATCCATATCGACAACTACCGGGCGATTTGGCCATACCGGGACTGGGTCATTCGTGCCTTTCAGGCGAACATGCCTTGGGATCAATTCACGACCGAACAAATTGCCGGTGACATGCTGCCGAATCGCACGCTGGATCAACTCGTGGCCACTGGTTTTTCCCGCTGCGTCGCCACCACGGGCGAGGGCGGAGCGATCGCTGCGGAATACGATGCGGTTTATGCCAAGGACCGGGTGGAAACAGTATCCGCCATCTGGCTCGGCCTAACCACCGGCTGCGCGACTTGCCACGATCACAAGTTCGACCCTATTTCCAGTAAGGAATTTTACTCCCTAACGGCCTTCTTTCGGAATACCCCGATGGCCCCACTTGATGGCAATAACGCGGAACATCCGCCGAATGTTTTCGTTCCACTGCTAGAAGACCGAGACCGCTGGAAATCCATCGCAGACGAAATTTCCAGCATGGATCAACAGCTCGCAGTTCGTGCGACTGCCGCTCGACCCGAGTTCGACGCATGGCTGGCGAGTGCCACCATCGCGCCGACACATGAGATCGACTCGACCCTTGCGATCCACCTTCCGCTGAACGAATCCGAGGGACCGCTTCGAGGCACAGTCGATGGCAAGCCGCGGGAATGGCCG
>JANYFB010000351.1 GCA_025362955.1 Akkermansiaceae bacterium | reverse complement strand
GATGTTGTTCTGGATGTGTTCGACATTGATATCGTCGCGATTCTTGAGGATTTTCACGCGCAACTCGGGAGTGAATTTCCCGGCCTCGCTATACCAGACATCAAGCACGGATTTTGGACAAACCACGAGGGCTGGCTTTTTTATGCCGCCAGTTAGACGATGTTCCTCGAAAAGCCAGAGCAGATACGTGAGGGACTGAATGGTTTTTCCGAGGCCCATGTCGTCGGCGAGGATGCCGCCGAAGTTGTTAACCGAAAGGTAGGCGAGGAAACGGAAACCATCCACCTGATAGGGCCGGAGTGTGGCGTTGAGTGCCTCTGGAACCTCAGGGTTGACCTCAAGCTGGATATCGCCGGCGCGGTTCTTGATGCGTTCCCAAGCTTTGGGATCGAAGACCTCCGCGGCCTTGGGATCTGATAGCTGGAGGGCGTGCATCCGGTGGGTCTCGCCTGATAGATCGAACGGATCAAGGCCAAGACGGGTGACGGCTTCGCGTTGGTCCGCGTCAAGTTTGATTTCGAGACGCATCCAGGTGCCGTCGTCCATGCGGACGTAGCCACCGCGGGCGGCGACGAGTTGGCGGATTTGCGCTTTGGATAGATTCGCTCCCTGCACGTCGATGACAATGCGGAGGTCAAACCAGTCGATGTCTTGGCCGACGACTTCAAATCGAACGGCGGCGGTGACGGGATCGGCGAGGATTGACTTGAGGCGCAGGTCGATGTCCAACTCGATGTTTTCCGGCATCGCCTTGATCCATTCCGCGAATTTCTCGGGGAACTGCTTGGTAATGCGGGATTTGAAAGCTAACAGCTTTTCATCGTAGCTGAGGCCCATTTCATCGAGGATGGATGGGACCGGATAGAGATCCTCGCGTGCGAAACGGAGGAGTTGCTTGCCCTTGACGGGTTGTTGCTCGGCGAGTTCCCAGCCTTCCTTGGTCAGGCGCTCCGTGCGGCGACCTTTGGTTTCGATGGCATTGACGTCGATAACGAGGTGCTCGGTTTCAGCAGCGGTTAGACCGGCGATGAGCTTCATTTCAAAACGCGGTTTCAGTTCGAGATCGACGACCCGTTTCTTAAGCGACTCGGGAAGCGTCGCGCCGATCTTGCGCAGGAACTCAACTCCTTCTAACGAGTCGATCACGCGCATCGGGATCAAATAACGCGGCATCACGTCGGTTTCCTCCAGCCAACGCGGCGGGCCGGGGAAAACTGTTTCGTCGGACTGATAGAGTTCCTTGCGGCCTGGAAGAAGACGAACCGAATGAGAAACGTTTTCGCCAACAGCGGTGACGAGTTGGAGGGCGAAGCTTTTGGGATCGTAGGGATCATCCTCGCAGACCCATGAGAGACGTTCCTCGGAGACTTTGAACTCCCGTTCGTCAAGGTTTACGATGTAGCCTTGGAGGGCGGGCTGGCGAAAAACGCGGTTCATAAACCGGCAGGATTCCTCTTGATCGAAATCGAGAGTGGTGTCGCCGTATTTGCGGAAAAAGGCGAGATAGTGTTCCCACAGGGTTTGGCTGGAAGCGTCCATCAGGAGGGCGGCCTCGTGGTGAAGATTGACGTAGTGCTCTATCTCATTTTTCTCGCGGAGTTGGGTCCAAACACCGGATTTTTCCTCCTTCACTTCGAGGCGTGCTTCGTTAATCGTGGCGACGAGGCGGAAGGCCACGTTGAGCGGGGCGTCCTGCGGCGGACGCTCGTTGACTTGCTCGATGCGTTCATACCAAGAGGCGACTTCCCGCTCTTGCTCCCAATCCGCCATTTTTTTCTGCACATGACCGAGATCGGTGATCACGCTCATAAACTCCGGGTAAGGGAGCTTCTTTTTATAGAAGGCGTAGGCAATGTAGTTCCAGAACTCGAGGATATCGCCGGGTGGCATCGGCCACAGCTCTAACGGCTCGTAGGTGGTGATTTCCCAACGCGGGGTAATGCGCACCATGTCGTGGTCGTGAAGTTCGCCCTCAATGACGTAGCGGCGATAGCGTTTCTCGATTTTAGTGACGAAATCCGCCTCCTTGTCGTCCAACTCGCGGCCAAGCTTTTCCTCGATGATGTCTAGCACGGGCGTGTCATCAAACTCGTTAGGCGATTCCGGGAGATCCTCGCCGCGGTGCATTCGCTCCATCATCGTCGCATACTGACAGGCTCCGGCAATCAGTTCGTCCTCGGCGGTGCAGGAGCCAAACCAGCGGTTCCCCTGGAGACGGAGGCTAGTTCGGAAAATGCCGGTTTCGTCCTCAACGCGGCCTTGAATGAACAGATGATTTCCGAAAATCTGCGTAACGGCACCGTCTTTTTGAAGCATTTCACCCCGCTTTCGGGCCTCTTCTGGAAAACTGTTGAGAAAATTGAGGGTCGCTCGATCTGGATTCATCGCGTCTGGAATTGAAGAATTTGCCCGGAAATCACCGCGTAAGGCACCTTGCCATGCCACGCATCGCCGGGAAGCGAGCTTAAACCATGAAATTGAGATGACGCAATAAAAACCTTGAGACACTCAACTCTAACAAAAAATGCGGTTTGCCAGCTGTTCAAATGCCCTCTGAGTCAGAATTCTAAAATATTCAGCTTTCTAGATAACGTGATCGCGTAAAATGTTAAAAATTATTTACAATCAACCGGGAATCGGGCATTCCATGCGTTAGTGCTGTCCCTGTATGAAAACAAATGCCTATCTGAAAGTGATCGTTGTGGCCTGCGCCGGTGTCTTGGCATCCTGCGCGACACCGCCTCAAACCACCAAGGTGCCAATGTCGGCATCGCTTCATCCTGATCATTCGCTCTCCGGGCAGGTTCTTCAGGAAGTCAATTCCTACCGCCGCAGCCACGGCGCGTCCGAACTTCAACGCCACGCCGGACTGGATCGTCTCGCCCAGGAGCATTGTGAATACCTGCGTCAACACCGGGGCAGCTTCGGAATCTATGGTGCAAACGTCAGCCATTTCGGTTTCGAAGGGCGCGCAATGATGGCGCGCGAACGCTTCCAAATGCAGAGCTGTAGCGAAAATGTGGCCGCCGCTAATTATCCAGGCAAGAGCCCCGCTCCCATCCTCGTGAAATTGTGGTCGGAGTCAGAGAGCCACAATTACAACATGCTTGCCTCCTGGACCCACACCGGCGTCGGCGTGGTGGTGGATAGCGACGGAATGGTGTTTTCCACTCAGCTTTTCGCAACGGTCGCCTACTCACAAATCGCTAGCCGGGGGCGCTTTGATATACATTAATCGGGCCGGATGCCTGATTTTACTTTCGAGTTAGCCCTTCAATCCCGCGGCCTTTACCGGATCGCGGGTATCGATGAGGCTGGCCGCGGGCCGCTGGCAGGGCCGGTCGCCGCTGCGGCGGTGATCTTACCTAACAATTTCACCTGCCCGGGACTGGACGATTCTAAGAAAATCAGTCCCGGCAAACGGGAGCTGTTATACCAGCGGCTCACCACGGACGAGTCGGTCTTTTGGGCAGTCGCCACCGCCAGTCGGGAGGAAATCGAAATCCTGAACATTCTCAAAGCGACCCATCTGGCAATGCGGCGCGCGGTAGAGAGCCTGGCCGTAGCGCCGCAGCATTGTTTGATCGACGGTCTGCCAGTTCGAAATTTTCCTTACCCCCATGACGGCATCGCGAAGGGCGATGGGCGATCATTTTCCATCGCCGCTGCAAGCATCATCGCCAAGGTCACCCGCGACCGGATCATGCTTCACCTCGACCGGGAGTTTCCCCAATTCGGCTTTGCGAAACACCAAGGATATGGCACGAAACAGCATCTTGAAGCGCTTCGGATTCACGGCCCTTGTTGCCACCATCGTCGGACGTTTCAGCCGATCGCTCAACTCGCCTTGCCGTTTAACGACGCCGGACGGCCACGCCCGTGACCGGATCTGGTTAGGGAATTACGGCGAACGAGTCGCCGCAGCTTGGCTCCGCTCGCAAGGCTGCGCGATTCTGGCAAAAAATTACCGCAGCCCGCGACGTGGGGAAGTGGACATCATCGCGCGGAATCGGAAATTGCTGCTTTTTGTGGAGGTGAAAACCCGCCGCGCAGGAAGCAAAATCCGAGGGCTCGATGCCGTCGGGAAGGACAAGCAGGCCCTGATCGAGCGCGGTGCGAATTCATGGCTCAAACGCCTAGGAACCCGTGAAATGCCATGGCGCTTCGACGTCATTGAGGTGAACGTCGAGGAAGGTGAGAAGCCCCGGATCAACCATGTGAAAGACGCTTTCTAGCAAACGGACGCTTGCGGCACGCACCCGCCAAGCCCACCCTGCGCCAACACTTCATGGAACAGTTTTCGGATTTTACGGCTTGGTTCGCGAAACGGAACGGCACCGTCGTGATCGGCCACGGCCCATTCTCGGAGTCCGAAATGCCGCCTTCTAACGGGGTGGCGTTTTATGTGCAAAATTTCGCACTTCAGGATGACAAGCCATGGAAATTGCCCGCCCGAATCGAGAGGACGACTATCTCCCAACTCAAATTCCATTTCCATGACGCACCGCCGCTCGTCTGCGATTGGGCGCCGCTCGATGCAGGTCCGTTTTCCGTGGTTTTCCAAGAGGTCATGGCTGCGGTTCGTAGCGGGAAATTTGAAAAAACCGTCCCCGTGGTCACGGAAATCGGTCCCGCACTGCAGTCTCCAAGGGCGTCCATCGTTGCAGCCATGACCCGTCAAGCCGCGCCGCTCCATTCCTACGGTTGGCTCCAGGGCGACTCGGGATTTGCGGGGGCGACTCCCGAACTGTTATTTTCTCTCGAAGGAAATCACCTCGAAACCATGGCCCTTGCCGGCACTGCTAGAAGCGAGGATCGGGAAGTCTTCGCCGTGGACGAAAAGGAAATCCGCGAGCATGAGTATGTCGCGCAAACTTTGGTCGCCAAGCTTCTCGCACTCGGAACCATCGCACGCAGTCCCCGTGAAATTATCGATCTCGGGTCCATCGTGCATTTTTTAACTCACATTCGGCTGGATCTGGATTTCCCTCAAACTCCGGAGGAACTGCTCCGGCGGCTCCATCCCACGCCCGCGCTGGGTCCCCTGCCCCGCACCTTGGAAACCCTTTCGATGCTGCTCGATTGGCGAAACCGCCTGGGCTGCCCCGACGAATTTGGCGCACCCTTCGGATTGTGGGATGATGGCTCATTTCAGGCAGTCGTGGCCATCCGCGGCATCTGGTGGAAAGGGGGAAATTTGATGCTTCCGGCAGGCTGCGGAATCATCGAGGCCAGCCGACTCGTCAATGAATGGCGGGAACTCCGACTTAAACGCGAGGCGGTTAAACGCTTCCTTCTGCCTGCGGATTGATGGCTAATTTCATCACGGATAAGTTTTTAATTAAAAAAGATTGATTATTTTCAAAAAACTATCAGTATCGGTGGCGTATTGATTCACCAAACCATGACCGCCAGCCCTCATGCCCGCCATCTCTGCCATTTCGTGGTATCGGCGTTGGCATGTCTCTGGCCGAATCAAGCGTTTGCCATGAAGCCAGCGCAAATTGCGAATCCAATCGGCAGGATTGCCCGGATTTTCGATTCACAACTGGTTAAGACAGAGGACAGAGTGTCTTGGCTAGACACTCGGGTATCTACCCTGTCGGAGCATCGCGAGCACGCCATGAAGGTGGGCCTCGGCTACCGGGGCTGCCGTCCAAAGGTAGGCGCGCCTGACCCTTCAGTGACCTTGGATCTGGGCAGCGAACATTCCATCGACACAATCTTCCTCGTCCCGGTCCAACGGGAATTTTTAGAAGATCCCGGTATTTTCCCCAAACGTTTTACCTTGGAACTTTCCAGCCGGGAAGATTTCGCACAGCGCACAATCATTTTCACCACAGCCCCCAATACGCCATCATTGCGCTCTGGTGATGGAAATCCAGTCCCATTCCCAGCTCGCGGCACCGCACGCTATGTGAAATTGACCGTCCACGAGGGATATAACAAAGGGATGCTCGATCTTTTCGGCCTTTCGGAAATTGTCGTTACTTCCAACCACGACCCGGTTTCGTTCGGTGCATCCGTCACCTGCGTGGGTGACTTGAACGCGCCGGGTATCTGGTATCCCGAGGCTCTAACCGATGGCCGGACCCCGCTTGGCATCTGGCAAAATGGCGAAAAAACCACCCACGGGCTGGGTGATTCCGTGGCAGTTTCCAGCTCGGACGAGACAGTTTCTTGGACCATCGCGCTGAATCAAACGGCCCCGCTCGACCGCCTCGTGATTTTCCCCTATCAGCTTGATCGCTCCTTCGAGTCCTCGGTTTTTCCCGAGTCCCTCACCGTCCATCTCCAGGGAGCCGATGGGAAGGACGAGCAACTCGCCTGCGAATGGACCAATCCCCTTCCTGGTGCCAGCAGCATGACCCCTCTGGTCATTCCCCTAGGCGGAAAATCCGCGAAAAGCATCCGCCTCACCGGCACCCACCCCTACCTGATGGGGGATATGAAAATCCATGCACTTTCGGAAATCGAAGTTTGGTCGCATGGAAAAAATCTCGCTCGGGGCCTACCCGCCACCCGCACCCGCGGCACTGACAAGTCTCCGGTCACTTCCCTCACCGACGGATTTACTTCGGAAAAGGAAATCATGCCTGTCTCCGCTTGGCTGGAGCAACTCGCCGAGCGCGGGAAAATCGAACGCGAACTCACACTCCTCCGCCCCGTAAACCGAGAACTCGCCTCGGAAAGCGAGTTGAACGCCACTTGGGGTTCCGCCGTCGTTCTCGGCCTCACCTTCCTGATTCCTGTCTTTATTGTGGAGCGCCGCCGCCTGATGTCTCGGGAGCAGCTCGACAATCTCCGCAAGCGCATCGCCTCAGATCTCCATGACGACATTGGAAGCAATCTCGGCAGCATTTCTCTCATCGCCCGCACCGCCCGCAAGGATCTCGTCCGCCTCCACGGTCCCGAGGAAGTCGCGGACGATCTGGGCGAGGTTGAATCCATCGCCCGCGAGAGTTCACTCGCCATGCGCGACATCGTGTGGTTACTGGAGCGCCGCCAGGACTCCATCGGCGATCTCGTCCAGCGGATGCGCGATACCGCCGGCCGCCTCCTGCGGGAAATCCACTACACCCTCGAATGCGAGTCGAACAAGACCGCCGCCAAGCTCTCTCTCGATGCCAAGCGCCATCTCTTCCTCTTCTACAAGGAAGCCATCCACAACGTTCTCAAGCACTCACAGGCCGACCGCGTCTCCATCCGCCTCTGGGATGTGGATGATCAACTCGCCCTCGAAATCCTCGACAACGGCATCGGCCTCCCGCTGAACGAAAAATCCATTCCCGCGCCCATCCAGAAACTCGAAGACCGCGCCCGTGTCTTGGACGGCCTCCTCCACATCGCTTCCTCCAAGGAAAAAGGCACCACCATCCGCCTGCTTGTCAAGCGTTCCCACCTCACCTCACACCCCAGCCTCGCATGATCGCCACCGCCACCCACTGCATCTGGATTCTCGAAGACCACGAGGTTTTCGCCAAACAAATCCGCCGCCTCATCGGAAATGAAACGGACCTTGTCTGTCCTTACCATTTCTCCACCGCTGCGGATTTATACGACAAGCTTAAGTTCACCAACGAGCGCCCGGATCTTCTCCTGCTTGACCTCGGCCTGCCCCGCCGCGATGGCTTGCAAGTTCTCAGCGATCTCCGGGCCATCCTCCCAGACGTAAAAGTTCTGATCCTTTCCGCCTCGGATGATCGGGAAAAAGTTTACCGAGCCATCTGCAACGGCGCGTCCGGCTACCTCCTGAAGTCCGCCGATCCTGACGAAATCCTCAACGGCATTCGCGACGTCATTAACGGCACCTCCGCCCTCAGTGCCCCCATTGCCAGCATGATTCTCCAAGGATTTTCTCGCCACGGCCCCGTCACCCACCTCGAACCCCTCACCCAGCGTGAGGAGGAAGTCCTCCGCTTCCTCGTTCGAGGTCTCATCAAGAAGGAAATCGCCGACGAACTCTCAATTTCCCAACACACCGTGGACATGCACCTGCGCTCCGTCTATCGGAAATTGCAAGTCCGCTCACAGACCGAGGCCGTTTCCAAGGCCCTTCGCCAAGGCCTCGTCTGACATTTTTTGTCTGGAGTTCGCATCCCAACAAAAAGACCCCCGATCCGTCTAACGGACCGGGGGTTTTTCTTAAAATGAATCGGGAGGGAAAACTCAGGATTCCTTCTCCTCCGCGCCAGCGTCCACCGAGATGGTCAGCGTGGCGATCACGTCCGGATGGAGGCGGATCTGCACTTCCGTTTTGCCAGACTTCTTCACCGGCTTATCCAATTCGATGGCATGGCGGTCAATCAGGATGCCTGCTGCTTCCAGCTCCTTGTGAATGTCGATGCTCGTCACCGAGCCGAACGCTTTGCCACCTTGGCCGGTAGAAAGCACGAACTTGGGTTTCAGTTTGGAGATCTTCGCGGCGATTTCCTGGAGTCCTACCAGTTCTTCCGCCTCGCGGGCCGCACGGTTCGCCTTGAGGGCTTCTACATGGCGGAGGTTCGAGCGGCTTGCTTCGAACGCCTTCCCTTGCGGGATCAGAAAGTTCCGGGCGTATCCCGCGCGGACTTTGACGACATCAGCTTCGGCTCCAAGGCCTTCGATTTTTTCTTTGAGAATAACTTGTGCGTTGGCCATGAGAATCAGAGGTAAAAGTTCGTTTGGGGGCGGCGATTTAGGCTCCCGGCCAAAACGAGTCAAGAAGAATGAAGGTTTATTCGGATGCTTGTCCAGAAATTCTCCCTGCCCACCGCTGTCGCGTCAGCCCTTGCAGCCGAAGAAGTGGCGCTTGACGATGAGATCGGTCACTCCTTGCGGCACCATCGTTTTCCATGCCTCGTCGCCGCTTGCGATTTTTTTCAAAACGTCCCGCGAGAAAATGCTGAGGTATTCCGCATTAAAATTGTCGAGGGCTACAAAACTTCCGCGATCTGCTAGATAGCCGTAGAGTTTCCTCAACTCGGGCGCGACTGCTAGATTTTCGATGGTGGTCAGCTCACCAGTCACTCCATCCTTGAGCGGATAGACGTAGAGTTTGAGTTCGTTTTTGAACAAGCGCCCGAAGGATTCCAAGATGCCGCCGGGAAGCTGAGTGTAGTATTTCTCCTGAAATAATTCGATCAAGCTGGGTGCTCCTAACACGATGCCGATCCGCTCCTTGGTCCGCCAGGAAATGTAAGCTGCTAGGCGATAGTATTCAAAATAATCTGAAATCAGCACAGTCATCCCGCAGGCCGCTAACAGGTCAGCGCGGGCAAGGAAATCCCGACGGTCAATTTCATCCCCGCCGTTGAGGAGATTGCGCATCGTCAACTCGAAGATCGGTAAGATTTCCTTGCCCTGCACGGCTGGGTCTTCACGGAATTTTTCTAACGCGCATTGCAGCATGTCGAAGTTCACATGAGTGGGTGGCCGGAAGCTGCCGCGCTCGACGAGGACCGCTTTTTTATAAAGGATTTCGGACGGTTGCAGAACCTCCCCATCCGCGCCAAACATCGCCGCGCCGCTGAGGCCAAGCTGCACGAGTTTCAGGCTGATCAGGCGATTATCCACGGCCCGGAACTCGATGCCTTTGAACTCGATCACGTCAATTTCGATGCGCCCGGTAGTCAATTTATCCAGCAGGCTTTCTACTAACAGTTCCGGCTCGTGATGGAGGAAAAACGCACCGTACAGCAGGTTCACGCCCACGACGCCGAGGGCTTCCTGTTGGAGCGAGGCCTCGGCATCGAGCATCCGGACGTGGATGAGAATCTGGCTCGGCTCATCGCGCGGGCGGGACTGGAATTTCACGCCCATCCAGCCATGGCACTCGTTGCCGCCCTTGAAACTCCGAGCCACCACGGTATCCGCGAAGGCGAAAAAGGCGGTGGTGTCGCCGCGCTTGTCACTGAGGCGCTCGACATTGAGCTGGAACTCCCGGTCGAGCATCGCTTGCAAGCGCGAGCGCGAGACGTAGCGGTCGCCGCTGCCGTAAATCGCGTCGCTAACAATCATGTCGTAAGCGGAAATACTCTTGGCCACCGTGCCTGCCGCTGCGCCCACGCGGAAAAA
>JANYFB010000315.1 GCA_025362955.1 Akkermansiaceae bacterium | reverse complement strand
GGCAGGGTGGGATAGATCCCCTTCTGCTTTTGCCTGCGCTACCTTGCTTGCCTTTCTCGCGCTCGTGACCCTCGGGATGAAAAGTGCCGTGGAATGCTTCACCGGCCATCAATCCACCGGCCACAAATAATCATCTCCATGTCGATCTCGATCCAATCCATCAGCGAATCTTTCGGCGCTTATGCCGCTTTAGAAAATGTGTCCCTCGAAGTTCCCAACGGTTCACTTACCGCGCTGTTAGGGCCGTCAGGTTCCGGGAAAACCACGCTCTTACGCATCGTCGCCGGATTGGAATTCGCCGACCCAGGGCCGGGAAAAATCGCCTTCCACGGCGAGGATGTCGGTGAAATCCCGGCGGGAAAACGCGGGGTTGGCTTCGTCTTCCAGCACTATGCGCTTTTCCGCCACATGACGGTGGCCCAGAACATTGCCTTCGGCCTGAGCGTTCTTCCGCGTGCCGCCCGCCCGCCGAAATGCGAAATCTTCGACCGCGTGATGGAGTTGCTCAAACTCGTCAAACTCGAAGGCCTCGACAAACGCCGCCCGCATGAACTCTCGGGTGGCCAACGCCAGCGTGTCGCCCTCGCCCGTGCGCTCGCGATCCGACCCAAGGTCTTGTTGTTGGATGAACCATTTGGCGCGCTGGATGCACAAGTTAGAAAAGATCTCCGGCGTTGGCTCCGCCAGTTTCATGATGAAATTGGGCTGACCACGCTCTTTGTCACCCACGACCAAGAAGAAGCTCTGGAGCTTTCTGATCAGGTGGTGGTCATGCGGAACGCTCGGATCGAACAAGTCGGCGAGCCGCAAGCTGTCTATGACAACCCCCGCAGCCCTTTTGTTTACGAATTTCTCGGCAACGTGAATAAACTGCTCTTGGGAGGCGAAGCCCGCTACGTGCGTCCGCACGAAATCGAGATTTTGTTCGCTGCGGAGTGTGATCCCGCCACAGATTCCATCGCACGGGTCCAGCATTTGTTTTCGGCTGGTCCCGTCGCGACTCTCACCGTCAAGTTATCAAACGGCCAGTTCCTCGATGTGGAACTTTCGCGCAAACAGCTCGACGAACTCGGATTAAGCGTGGGCGATGAAGTGGCCGTGCGCCCGGCAGAACTCCCGTAAAGTCAGGCTGAGGCGTCCGTATCAAGCTCCCAGTAATAGATCGCTTGTGGATTGAATTCCAGAAAGTAGTTCCGCGATTCCAGAAACTGGCACAGAATCACATCTCCATGGCCCCAATCCAGCTCGAAATCTCCGTTGTGCCGGACAAAACGGGGATGAGTATCTCCCCAATGGACTACCTCCTGATCAAGAAACCGGTGTTGGAACTCGGTTTCCCCGACGAACCGGATGTGCTCTTCACGGCTGGCATGTCGCTTGCGAAATACCTTGCCGACGACTGAGGCGGCACCGTTTTTCTCCTCCGCAGGTGGATTCACCTGAGCTTCATAATCTAACATTATTTTGGGTTTTTTTGGGTTTAAGCGTGGCAGCGAAACTGTGTGACACGTTGATTTCCAATGGAAGAGAAAACTTCGATTTTGTCACATAAAAACTGTTGTCAGTGGAAATCCAAACGCAACATCGGACCTCTCAGCAGTTTGTCCATACCTAGGCGGCGAGAATTTCACCCCCAAGCGTGAATCATTTCAAGCGGATGTAGCGCTTCGAACCTGGAGTCACAGGCGTATTGTCGCGCACTTTCAGCAATTCCGCATTGTCCACGAGGACGGTTGTGTAGTTTTTCCCGCTGTACCAATCGAGAAGATTGGGAGATACTTCGACAATGCCGGTGATTCCAGATTCCTTGGCGACCGAGAGGGTTAGAAATTTCTGGCCGCAGATTTGATTTACGCCAGTCACCGGAATTGGCGAAATTCTCCGCTCTAAGCCTGTTAGCCACACGATGGCATCTGACGACGAGGTGCCACTGATGAGCGACCCATTTAGCACTGTGGATGCGAAAGTTGAGCTTGAGGGCGGTGGTGGGGTTCCATGTCCCTTGAGGCCGATTGCGAAAATTCCTTCGTCGGCATCATTGCTCAGAATTCTAATCACTGCCTTTCTGGCGCCGATGCCGCTGGGCTTGAACACGACTTTAAAGGTGGTGCTTGCTCCGGGAGCCAGGGTGGTCTTGAGCAGAGGGCTGACTTGGAAATCCCCTGCGTTTTTACCGATCATATTAATTTTCATCCCGGTGAGATCGGAGTTCCCGCGGTTGAAGATGGTGAAAACCTGAGCCTTAGTGGACGCACCTAGGTAAGTGGCGGGGAAAGTGCTCGTGTTATGCCCAGCTATCAAATCCACACCAACGGGTTTCTCCACCGCGATTTCCTGGCTAGTGGGGGGCAACGTGACTCCATCCAACCAAGCCATATCCTTCAGGCCGAAGTAGCTATCATCCTTTTCGTAGGTCCACTTGAAGGTGTGGCTTCCGGCGGTGACATGAAATGAGGAATAGGTCCAATCGACCTGCCCGGAAATTCCCTTGGCCGAGCTTCTCGGACCGAGCGGCTGCGGCACATCGTCGATGTAAAACCGGGCAAAGTCGAAATCCTGCTCCGAGGAGACTTTCATGTAAAAGCCAACCGTTCCCGCTTTGAAGTTCGAGCGGTAAGCGATGGCTGCGGTCCGGCCATCTTGCAAGGGTTCGTTCACGAGGCAACGGCTTCCCTCATAGGAAATGCTGTTAGTGACTTTCCAACCGCTGGCCGCACCTGAGGGTTTGATCCAGCCGTCGGGAATTACTCCGCCAATCGGAAACGTCGTGTCGTTGATAGAAAATTCCGAGTCACTGAAATCCTGCGCTCGCACCGCGTTCGTCAGGCTACTAATACGGATGGTGTAATCGCTGGATCCCGCGAGGTTCTTGTCCACTGCCCAGACAAATTTGCCGGAGTCAGGGACATCCGCCGCGATCACAGACTGCAAGACGCCTCCTTTGAAGAGATCAATTTTTACATGGCCGATGATGCTGGCTCTCCAAGTTACGAGAAAGGTCGATCCAGGATAAATCACTTCGCCTCCATTGGGGCTATCCACGATGATCGTATCGTTAGGAAGGGAGCCGAATAACACGTCCATGCTTGCCCCGGCAGCAGACATCACCTCAATCCTGACGGTTGACAAGCTACCATCCCACCATTTTGCAGTCGGGACGGTGCTATCGGAAAACAGTGGAGTTGCAAGATCGTATAAATCTCCGTCGTCACCGCGGTTGTTGCCTCTTTCAAGATCCCGTTGCCCATCCGCCTGTTTCAGAGAGACTTCGTAATGTTTGTTAGGATTGATGTTTCCACTGACGGTTTCGTCGATGTGCCAGATGGCGATGCCCTTGTCATCGGAGTATTTCGCCCATTTGTCGCCATCGCCGCGGTTCTCGACGATCACGAATTCCGAGCTGAGTCCCACCTTGCGGATGCGGTAGGCGACGTTCCCTGTGGTCGGCAGTGTTTCCGTTAGGTAATCATCGGTCGCGAGTTCCGTGACGTTTTCCCAACCCACCAGATCCTTGAAATACGCATTAATGGGAGAAGGAGTCTTGCCGCCGTTGAGGTAGTTCCCAGAACCCATGAGGCAATGCTCGCCGACACCTTCGCCCGCGAGGGAGTAGATGTCTGGGTAACCGAGAATGAGATGGCCGTTTTCATGACAGAAGGTGCCGATGACAGGTGACGAATTCCGATTGTTCGTGATCTGGAAATTGTAAATATACATCGGTGCGGAGGCCGTGCCGACGTTGACCGGTGAGGGCAGGTTCCATTGTTGCGGCCAAAGTCCCCGCGCATAAACGCCGGAATCCGGCCCGGCGAAGAACACGTTGGTCGCGAGGACGCGGTTATTCGCACCTGTCGTGAGGCTGGAAAAGTCGAAATTCAGACCTTTTAGAACGTCGATGGCATCCGCGATGAGGACCCGGCTGGCATCGCCCCGCAGTTTTTTGTTCGTTGGGTAGTCGGAAAAATTGTAGTAATTCCGAGGCCGGGGAAGGGTGATGACCTCGGTGACCATCTGGGTGTAATTGAGTTTTCCAAGCGACTGATCGTTGTAGTAATCGTGAACGGAGCCGCTGTTCCCGTCATCGTTGTAGCCAACTTCGTTACAGAAACGGACGATTTTTGATCGGTCTGTAGGGAAGTCCACAGGATCTGCCCCACTGGTTTTCGGGTCGTTCGAGAACTGAGCGAGGATCGTCAGTCCCTTGATATTTCCAATCACCGGCGCGGCTTGAATGTTAGCTTCTGCAGCCTCGGCGGCTGGGAGCGGAACCCCGTTTTGGGCGGCAGCACGCAGTTTGTGCGCGGACTCGACGCGGCGATTCCATTGCACTTCACGGTCTCCGTCCAAAGCGGCACGGGCGGCAATACTGATCTTTAGAATCTCCGCCTTGGGCAGTTCCAGGTGTTTCACCAATCCGCCAGGAGGCTTTCCGCCCACTTCGGCTCCGGTGAGGTCGAACGTGGTACCATCCGCAGAGAGAACCGCGTAGTGGTAAGCATTGTCCGCGCTGTTATAAACCACGGTGTAGCCATCCGTCGTTTCGGTGCGGGCGTAATATTCATCGCCGAAGACCCGCAGTTGGAGTTCCGCGCCGCCGGGCTGGACCCAAGTGGTTTCCAGTCCCTCGGGACTGTAAGGTGCCGCAGGGGCATAGCCGAGACAAGCTGCCAAAAGGATAGGTAAATAAATCGGGCGGATCATCGGTGAGTTTTTCATATCAGAAGTAAGGATCAAAACTTTCCATGGGAGAATCAATGTCAACTCATCATCCAAATCACAATTTTCCGAACGTTGGCAACCGCCATTTTATCCCAATCAAAATTTGCCCGGACGGAGTTCCTACGCATCTTCCCGCCATGACTGAAACATTCCATGGCTGGGCGGCTGCAAAATCCGGGCAGGCACTTGCCCAAATCGAATTTGACCCAGGAGCCATGCGGCCAGACCAAGTCCAAGTGAAAATCGAGTCCTGCGGAATCTGCCACTCGGACCTCTCGATGCTCGATAACGAATGGGGAAACGCCGTTTATCCGCTCGTCGCAGGACATGAAGTGGTAGGGATTATCGAGAAAGTCGGCGATCAGGCAAAGGGTCTCGCGGTCGGTGACCGGGTGGGTCTCGGGTGGTTTTCTGGAAGTTGTCTTTCCTGCCAGCCCTGTCTCTCGGGGCGGCATCAGCTTTGCTCGAACGCGGAGCAAATGATCGTGGGCCGCCATGGCGGATTCGCCGACCGGGTCCGCGCCGATTGGGAATGGGCGATCAAACTGCCGCAAGACCTCGATCCCGCAAGCGCGGGGCCGCTGTTCTGCGGGGGGATCACGGTATTCGGTCCGATTGTCGATTTCGGGGTCAAACCGACCGACCGCGTTGGCGTCATCGGCATCGGCGGGCTGGGGCATTTGGCGCTGCAGTTTTTGAACAAATGGGGCTGCGAGGTCACTGCCTTCACTTCTAACGAGTCCAAGGCGGATGAGGCTCGGAAATTGGGTGCTCATCATGTTGTTAGCTCGACGGATCGGGCCGCGCTCAGGAAATTGGCGGGTTCGCTCGATTTCATTTTGGTCACCGCGAATGTCACTCTGGACTGGAATTCCTACCTGGCCGCCCTTGCGCCGGATGGGCGGCTCCATTTCGTCGGAGCGGTTTTACAGCCAGTTCCCGTGTCCGCATTTTCGCTGATCGGTGCGCGCAAATCGATTTCCGGCTCGCCGCTTGGATCGCCTGCGACGGTGGCCAAAATGTTGGATTTCTGTGCGCGGCATCAGATCGCCCCCGTCACGGAAACCTTTGCGATGAAAGATGTGAACGCCGCACTGGATCACCTTCGGGCGGGGAAGGCGAGACACCGGATCGTATTGAAAAATTGAACTGCGGGCTTGATGTGCCCGCCTTCGTTCTTTCCCTCGGACTTCGGAGCAGGTAGCTTTCCGGCATCACAGCATTGTCAGATCATTTGTTCTGGGATGTGGACCGATCCGGCATTGATCCAGAACGTCATCTGGCATGGCTGGCGAAACGGGTGCTGGAATACGGACGCTGGCGGGATTGGCGGATTCTGGTAGAGCATTATGGGAAACCGGAGCTTGCCGAAGTAGTCATCGGTTTACGCAGTCTCGATCCCCGTGCATTTTCGTTTTGTGGTGCATGGTTCCAACTCCCGCCATCGTCGTTCCGATGCTTTGCTTCGACGCCATCCCAGAACCTGTGAAATCACTGCTAGTTCGCTTGGCTCCCCACGCGGCTTTTTTCACAGCGAAATATCCGGGAACGGATCCATTTACCGTGATCCGGAGTCTCGCCTGGTTTGACGACGCCGAGTGTGAGCCGGACCCGGTTTCGTTGACAGGAGCGACGTGGGACAGGGTAAAGGCGACCGTAAGCAACATGGTAGCGGGCATCTAACCGTCAGGTTTCGCTCAGGAGCACCCAAACTCTTTGTTGCACTTTCCCCGCTCATCCGCAGACTGCCGCCATGGAACTCGACCTTCTCGACGTTCAATTCGACCTTCGAAACATCAAACCCCGTGAGCTTGAGGAAGCTTTTGAGGATCCTTTTTCCGTCCGTTTCTTGCCTGACAACGAGCGTTCCGACGGGGTTTCCCGTTATTACGCGCTGGGGCGGACAGTGTCGGACCGGTATTTGTTCCTCTCATTCTGGACCGACGGGAAAATCACCCGAGTCGTCGCGGCCCGCGAGATGTCCGAGGCGGAACAAAAATTCTACGACCGTAAATACGCGGAATTCCGCTGATATCCCATTTTTTCATCACCATGCAAGCAGTCACCCGCTGGGGGGAAATCCCCGAATTTGCCGACGAAGCCGCCGAAGCCCGTTTTTGGGAAAGCCACGAGCTGGATGGGCGCTTGATGGCCACCTCCGTCCATGAGGCGGATTCGCGGGAGTCCACCACGATCACCCTCCGCTTCGATCCTCGGATGCTTTCGCGAATCAAGCGCATCGCCCGCTCGCGGTTCCTCAACTATCAGTCGATGATGAAACAATGGCTCGCGGAACGGCTTGAAGATGAAATGCGCAAGCTCTGAGCATGAGGCGCGTTCGCAGCCGGGCTGGCTTTTCAACTTTCCTTCCGTCGTCTGTCAGATTATTTCCAACTTCTCATGAACATGAATCAACTCGACCAACTGAAGCAGTTTACGACCGTCGTCGCCGATACCGGGGATTTCGAGTCGATGAAAACCTACAAGCCGCAGGATGCCACGACCAATCCCTCGCTGATCCTCCAAGCCGCCGCCAAGCCGGAGTATCGCCACCTCGTCGAGCAGGCTGTTAGCGAAGTAAAGGCCACCGGCATCGCTGGCCCAGCGCTCACCGAGGCGATCCTTGACCGCATCCTCATTTTGTTCGGTCTGGAAATTCTGAAAATCGTCCCCGGACGGGTTTCGACGGAAGTGGATGCCCGGCTCTCGTTCGATACCGCAGCGACCATCGCCAAGGCGCATCAACTCATCGCCGCTTATGAAAAGGAAGGACATTCCCGCGAGCGCATCCTCATTAAAATCGCGTCCACTTGGGAAGGCATCAAGGCTGCCGAAGCGCTGGCCAAGGAAGGTATTCATTGCAATCTAACGTTGCTATTCTCCTTCGCCCAAGCCGTCGCCTGTGCCGAGGCCGGAGTAAGGCTGATCTCGCCATTTGTCGGCCGCATCCTCGACTGGCATAAAAAGGAAACCGGCAAGGATTTCCAAGGTGACGAAGATCCGGGCGTCATTTCGGTCCGCTCGATTTACAATTACTATAAAAAATTCGGCTACAAGACCCAGGTCATGGGCGCGTCATTCCGCAATAAGGGCGAGATCCTCGCCCTCGCCGGGTGCGATCTACTGACTATCAGCCCCGCCTTGTTAGGCGAGTTGCAGGCTTCCGATGAGCCGATCACTCCCCGCCTCACCGCCGAGGAAGCCGCCGCGAGCGATCACGAAAAAATCTCCCTCAACGAGAGCGATTTCCGTTTCATGCTCAACGAAGACCCGATGGCCACCGAGAAAACCGCCCACGGCATCCGTGCCTTCTCGGCGGACATCGTGAAGCTGGAAAAACTCATCGAAGGCATGATCTGATAGAACTCAAGGAGAGTGGGCGTCTCGCCCACATGTTTTCTCACAGGCGGGGAAAAAGACCCTCAGAAACAGTAAACAGATGAAATGTTTAACCCCGTAAAAATCCGGCCTCCCATTTCATCCCGGCGCCTCTTCATCGCCGCGTTTCTGTTATTGCTCGCCCCGCTAGCACCGGGCGAGCCACCTGCGAATGAATCCACGCGCCTCGACGGCAAGACGGCAGCGGAACGCGGCGCCGCGCTTGTCCGCTACGTCTCCACCTGCAAGCTAAAGCCTGCCGAAGAACATTACGCGAAAGCCGCCGCTCCCGCTTACGCCGCGCGGATCATGCTCGATGTCGGCACCGAAGAAGCGCTCAAAAAACTCGATGGCTGCGCAACCGACGGGCTTACCCACGGTCGTGCGAAACCCGGCGTGCTCGATCCCTTCGTCAAGGTCGCGCTGGTGAACGCTTATTTCCTCTGCAAAGCAAAGATCCCCAAGCCGACTGCAGAAAAAATCCGCGACTACGCCTCTCTTTACTCCCACAAGGTTTGGAAAGGCTACGGCGCGATGAACTACCGCCTCATGAACGACGGCGCGGGCTACCTCGCCGCCGAGGAGTGGCCGGAAATCGACGATGCCGACAGCCTGCGCGCTGATGAAATCCACAAGGCCACAGGCGAGCGCCTTTTCGGTTATTTCGACACCATTACCCGGAAAAATTTCGACGAATATGGCTGTCCGATCTATCTGGCCGTCGATCTATCAGCCATCCGGATGTTGGCGGAGTTTTCCAAATCTACGGAGATGCGGAAACGCGCCTCCCTCACGCTCGACGCCATGTTGTTAGACATCGCCTGTTCGTGGAACCAAGGCTACAACATCGGCTCGGCATCCCGTGCGAAATATTGGGGTTCCACCGACACAAGCCCGGATGACATGGGCGCGACGGCGGCGGCGGCGTGGGTTTCCTTCGGCGCGCCACGATCCATCGCGGCGGCAGGCACCGGCTGGATTCATTCGTTCTGGATGGCCGTTCCCGGCGTCTATCAAGTGCCGGAATTGATCGTGAAAATCGCCCAGGACCGCGACAAACCCTTCACCCACATTGGTAGCGTGACGGGTAGCCAGCAGATCCACCGCACAACCTATCATTCTATCAGTTACGGGCTTTGCAGCCAATGGGACCGTGCGGGAGGTCCTGCCGACAGCATCTACAAGGAAGGCCGACGGAACATGCTCAAGTGGGTATCACCCAAGGGTTCCTCCACCTTTTCCGTGTGCATGGAAAATCCCCGACGCCCCTATAATCTTAAGGAAAACGTCGCGAACACCATCGGCTATGGGGAGAATCCTTTCAGCCAGTACATGCAACATGAAGGTACGGTGTTAGGTGTGTATGCCGTGCCGGAAACCTACCCTTATTTTAAACTCTATGTGCCTTTCACCACTCGTGGCAGCATCGTCAAACGCATCGAAAAGGAGGGTTGGATCTTCTGTCATAACGGCACGATGCTGATGGCCTTCCGCAGTATCAAACCCGCAAAATGGGGCAAGCCATGGAGCGGCAATGACATGCTCTGGTGTGAGGCTCGCAAAAACGCTTGGATTCTCGACACGTCGGAGTTGAAACCGTTTGCAGGCGGTGGAACGGACGCCGAGCTAGAGCGCTTCGCCGCCGCCATCCTCTCGAAGACCAAGATTGAGGCAACGTCCATCGACACGGAATCTCCGGCGCTGCGCTACACCGCCTTGTCGGGAAAAACCCTTGAACTCACTTGGCTCGCGCACGGCAAGCCATGGACCGACCAAGCGAAAGTCGATGGCAAGGCAATCAACTATCCATCATGGCCTTTACAAGGCAATCCATGGGTCACGCAAGCCGTCAACAGCCCGATCCTGACGCTGAAACATAGTGGCCGCGTCCTGGTTTATGATTTCGCAAAATGGACTCGCGAGGAAAAG
>JANYFB010000311.1 GCA_025362955.1 Akkermansiaceae bacterium | reverse complement strand
TAACCCTAAATCCAGAAATGGAACCACAGATAAACAGGATGGACGCAGATGATCAGAGAGTTGTGATTACCTCGCTCTTCACTCTGAGGGTGAAAGATAGAATTTTCATAAATCTCTTAAATTTAGCGTGTATTCGCTTCTATTCGCGGTTCAATTTTCTTTTCTAGGATAAAAATCCAGCTAGTCTGCGGCGACGGCGTGCTCGACAGTCAAACAAAGGTCGCCTTGGGGGATAGGCTTCCAGCCTGTCTCTTCGTTCGCAGGACAAAAGAATTTCCAGCGCAATCACGATTCAAAAATCGCGGGGAATTTCCCAGACAAAATGAATGCCGGAATTCAGGAAACTTAGGCTTTTTCTTGAAATGTTCTTTTGAACACTTTCTAATGCCCATGTGTCCGCCCAACCTCCCAAACTCCTCGACCGTTTCACCGCCGCCATGCGGATGCGGGGCTGGCCCCCCCGCACCATCGAGGCTTACCACGGCTGGGCCCGCCGCTTCATCCTCTTTCACGGCAAACGCCACCCAACAGAACTCGGGCCAGACGCCATCCAGCCCTTCCTCTCCTACCTCGCCTCCGAGCGCCACCTCGCCCCCTCCACTCAGAATCAGGCACTCAACGCACTTGTCTTCTTCTACAAGGACTTTCTCCGGATCCCCGTGCCGGACCTCGAATACCTCCGCGCCAAACGCCCCAAGCGCCTCCCCGTCGTCCTCACCAAGGACGAAGTCCGCCGCCTCTTCCAGCACCTCGATGGACTTCCCCTACTCATGGCCCGACTCCTCTACGGCACCGGAATGCGCCTCACGGAAATGCTCTCCCTCCGCGTCAAGGACATCGACTGCTCCGCAGGCACCATTTTAATCCGTGATGGGAAAAACCGCAAAGACCGCATCACCATGCTGCCCGATCCACTAGTCATCCCCCTCCGCCAACAACTCTCCCTTGCTCGCCAGGTTTTCGAGAATGACCGCTCTCACGACCTTCCCGGTGTCGCCTTGCCCGATGCTCTCGCCACCAAATATCCCGCCGCAGGAAAACAATGGCCCTGGCAATGGGTATTCCCCGCCGACGGACTCTCCACCGACCCGCGATCAAAAATCGTCCGCCGCCATCATCAGGGCGAACACGTCATCCAGCGCCCGATCAAGACCGCCATTGCCGCCTCCGGTATCACCAAAGCGGCTTCCACTCACACCTTGCGTCACGCCTTCGCCACCCATCTCTTGGAAAACCACTACGACTTGAGAACCGTTCAGGAACTTCTCGGTCACACCAACGTCACCACCACCCAGATCTACACCCACGTCCTCAATAAACCCGGGCTCGGCGTCCGCAGTCCGCTGGAAGAATAAATAAAACCGGAAGGCTGGGCAGGT
The DNA here is from genome assembly GCA_025362955.1 of Akkermansiaceae bacterium. GTDB lineage: Bacteria > Verrucomicrobiota > Verrucomicrobiia > Verrucomicrobiales > Akkermansiaceae > Luteolibacter. The sequence goes on along the minus strand of JANYFB010000311.1, from coordinate 6,843 downwards.
CTTGCGCCTCCCCCGCTTGCCCCGACTCCAGCGCCCTGCCCGCGTGCCAACCTTCAGGTGACGGAATCTGCCTCGTGTCCTCCGCCACCAGACCGGCGCGTGACTCCGATTTTCCAGTTCATATTTCTTCACTCCGCGCAAAATAGCCCTTGCTGCGGCTTGGCGATTTATGCACTTTTTATTCGTGTCACTCAAATCACTTCATTGCTATGCGACGAGTCGTAAAACTTCACGACGAGTCGTCGAATAACATGTTAGGCGACTAGCCATGCGTAGCCTACTAACCACGCTTTTCTCCCTCATGCTTCTGATCGCGGATGCGTCCGCGACCGAGAAGAGAGGTTTCGCGGGCTCGTGGTTCTTCAGCGCAGGCAACGCCGCCAGCTTCTCGCTCAAACTCACTCAGACCGGCGACCGCATCCAAGGATACCACACTGCAATCGCACACCGCGGCAACCGCATAGACGCCGTCATACCTGGTGAGGGCAAGCCATCCATTACGGGAGACATTGTTGGGGGCGACGCTCATATTCGCTTTCACAGCGGTTACAGCGACGCGACAGGCGAGGCGACCCTCACCCTCAAGGACAACAAACTGGAATGGAAGATTACCAAATCTTCGGGCGCTCACTATCTGCCAAGCTCATCCATTTTGCATCGCCAATGAGCAACCGAACGTCGCCTAACCATGCGCTGCAGCGAACCGCTCCGTGCGTCACGGCACCTGCTTCCGCCGCCGCCTTTCCGCCCACCATGCAGGTGCCGCGCCGCACTCCGCGGTCGCTGAGCTTGGGGTCGTTAGACGTTTCCTAGCCCACCGTGGAATCGAATGACTTCATCACCAGACATGGACGAGCCACTTTTCGCCACAGCGCGGAGTTGTTCGCAGCGATTCGTTCCGGTGCTTGCGTCCTCGACCACTCCGCGAACGGAACTCAGTCGCTACCATGCAGCCATTTCATTCCCATTTACCGGCACCGAGCCGAGCATCTCCGTCAGTTCAGCAGTTCGCACGCAGCATCCATCATCGCCGATACTGAGGCGCTACTTGCCGAGCTTGAGCGCAGCCCAGAAGAGCCGTGCGGACTTTGGGGTTTCTCGCTCCCGCCGTATTTCATGTTCAGCATCTTCGAGGGTCTTACTTCGCAGCGCATCCTTGGCTGCATCCGTGGAGTTGACGACCGACTCATTGACGAACCAACCAGAAACGAGCTTTGGCACAATGCGACCGGAAACGCCTAACCATGCGCTGCAGCGAACGGCTCCGCGTGTCACGGCGCGTGCTTTCTGCGAGCCGAGCGTCAGCTACATTTGGGCATCTGTCGTTCGTGTTTAGGGTCAGTCCTTGGATTTAAATGTCGATATATGTTAGAACGCCCCCGCAATGCCATTCGGGTCAGCAGTATCAGATCGATACAAGGTGTTTTTTGATTTTCTCTGAAAGTCTCTGGGTCAGTCCGGAATGGCGCTAACTTAAGCGCTTTTAAGGATCATATAAGGCTGCGCGGCGCATGAGGATTCCGGGATCGAGGATTTCTAATAATGCAGTGAAATCGGTTGGAAATACACGACCAATCGCGATAGTTGGCCACAGATTTGCAACTAGTTGATTTTGCCCAATCTCTCCTTAAGTTAGCGCCATTCGGGTCAGTCCGCGCATCGCAACTAAATGTGATTGATGCGTGATCGAAAATTGGGGAAACAAGTTCAATGAACTGAAGAAAATACTGCGATGCGGGGACCGGTACCTAGAGCAATCGTTGTTTTTGTTCCATTGGTGACATGTTTTTCCAAGGCATCCTCCCAGATTAATGTGTAACCAATGTTCCCGGTCAGTTTGTTACCGATGTCCCCCGGTTCATACCACCCAAGAGACATTACCTTTGGCGAGGAGACACAGCTTTTCCTCTTTTCGCATACCCCAAGAATCAACAAGAGGATCTGACACCAGCCCAAGCGAAGCTGGTGAGGAGCCTAATCGAATCTTACACCAATGAATGACAAAGACTTTCAGAAGCTCGTAGAGAGCGTAAAACAGATGGGAGGCATCATGCGTGGGGAGGGATATTCCGCACCGTCGCACGGTATTGACCAGGGTGGATGTCAAAGCGCTGCGCGAGCGGTCTCATGCAGAATCAGTTTTCAGGCATGAATGGAGTGAGCATCAAAACGCTTCAGAATTGGGAGCAAGGCAGACGAGAACCTGAAGACCCGGCGAAGGCGTTATTACGTGTTGTCGAGAAAGAGCCGCAGTCCGTATTGAGTGCGCTCCACGTCTGAACAAGAAGCACAACAAGACGTGGGTGGGCAACCCCCACTAGCCCCTCTGTCGGCGGAGTCTCGCGTAGCTTCATGCCTCACCTCCCGGCGATCAAGCTAGGGAAAAAGGGGAGCACAATTGACCTCGCGTATGGCATGAAGCGCCCTCGTCTCATTCGGGCGGACTTAGGTTGGCGCGTTATCTGTTTTTCATCGTTCCCCTACGGAAAATCCAATGACTCAGGACGTAAGTTTTCGACGAGGCCGCCGCAAACAACACGCGAGGGCGCGTGTGCTCCCCTAGGGAAACGCTGATCACAGGCGGCTTTTCAGTATCCGGTATCCGAGACGGCGGAATCGGGCTGGTCTGACAAAAATCGTCTTCATCTGCGTTGATCCTGTTTATCTGCGGTTTAAAAAATCCAAAAACTGGGGAAATTTAGCCTAACCATGCGCAGCGGCGATCACCGCTGCGCGGAGGAAGGCCGGTGCTTGAAGCGAAAGGAGTTCCCAAAACCGTGAGCCCCTTACCAGGGCGGCAGGCCTAACATCTCGGGCAGCGCTTCGCGGGGTCGCCAGGTGAGGATTTCGGGATCGCCAGATGTAATTAGAACGGTGTGTTCGAAATGGGCGGAAGGTTTTTTGTCGTCGGTGATGACTGTCCAGCCGTCGTCGAGGATTCTCACCGAGGGCACGCCCGCGTTGACCATCGGCTCGATGGCGAGGGTCATGCCAGGCATTAAGGTGGGGGATTTGCCGTGTGGGCGGTAATTCGGGACTTGCGGCTCCTCATGCAAGCGGCGTCCCACGCCATGGCCGACGAATTCGCGGACGATGGTGAAGCCCCGCGGTTTGGCAAATTCCTCTACCGAACCGCAGAGATCGGCTAGCTTCCGCCCCGCTCGGGCATGGCGGATGGCTTCGAAAAGCGATTGCTCGGTGACGGCTAACAGACGCTTTGTTTCCAGCGGGATGTCGCCTGCGGGAACAGTGGTCGCGTTGTCGCCAATAAAGCCACTTTTGATGATGCCCACGTCGATTTTCACGATGTCGCCGGGCTGGATTTTGCGCGGCCCGCCGATGCCGTGGACGACCTCTTCATTGACGGAGATGCAGGTGTAGCCGGGAAATCCCCGGTAGCCGAGAAACGCGCTTTTACAATCGTGCTCGCGCATCATCTCCGCCGCTAAGCGGTCGATCTCGCCGGTCGTCTTACCTGGGATGACCTCCTTGGCAAGGGCTTGCAAAATCGTGGAGGCGATGGTGCCGGCCTTCCGCATGAATTCGATTTCACGCGGTGATTTGATGGGGATACGGGTTCTGCGAGACACGATGTTGAAACAGAAATGGAGAAAGGAATTTTTCAAGCAAGACGGCCCGGGAAAAGCCGCAGCAGTCGGGCCGCCACCTCATCCTGCGGAGCCGTGGCATCGCAAGGGAAAAGCAATTCCGCCTGCCGGTAATGGTCAATGACAGGCCCGGTCAGACTCATGAACTCTGCGTGTCGGTTGCAAAAATTTTCCTCGCTGTCATCGGCCCGGCGGCCAGCAGGGTGGCCACAAGCGGGGCACTTGTCGGCGGCGAGAAGTTGAATTTTCTGCCCGGACCAACGGCATTCCGGGCATTCCACCCGTTCGTGAATCCGAGCGATGAGCATCTCGAAGGGGATTTCTAACGACACTGCGGCGTCGATTTTCAAGTCCCGCCGCGTCAGCCAATCCTCGAGGAAAATCGCTTGCCGCAGGCTGCGGGGAAAGCCATCTAACACCCACCCATCGGTCTGGCGGGATAGCCAATCCGCGAGGATCGGGCACATCAGGTCATCGGGAAGATATTCCCCACGGGCGAGGATGGGTTCCGCTTGTTTTCCCAATTCCGAACCCGCTTCCACTTGCTCTCGGAGGAGTGCGCCGGTGCTGAGGTAACCGAGGCCGAGACTTGCCGCAAGCCGCCGTCCTTGGGTGCCCTTGCCGGAAGCCGGAGGCCCGAGCAGCACGACGCGGAGCAGCTTGGCGGCGGGAGTTGTCAATGCGAATGTTGGTAAATCCAAGCCGCGCTGCCGATCACGATCAGGATGCCGATCACTGTCCAGAGATACACGATAGCGGTCTTGGGAGCTGCACCGGTGTTCTGGTTCAGGCGGTCGTAACGGCCCTTGAGTTTTCCTTTGCGGAGGAAGCCGTCATAATGCTTTTGGAGAAGCTGGGTTTCCACTTGGCGCATCACGTCCAGCACTACGCCGACCATGATGAGCAGGGAGGTTCCACCGAAAAATTGGAGCACCAGCGAGCCGGGTGGAAGTCCTACTAATTTCCCGGTGAGGACGGGTAAAATGAAGATGGCCACCATGAAAAACGCTCCCGCGAAGGTGAGGCGTGTCATCGTGAAATCCAGGAAATCCGCAGTCGGCTTGCCAGGTCGCACACCGGGGATGTAGCCGCCGTTACGCTTGAGATCCTCGGCGATTTGCGAAGGCTGGAACATCATTGCCACCCAGAAATAGGAGAACAGGAAAATGCCGATGCCACCCAAGATGTAGAACCAAAGTCCGCCACGGGAAAGCTCACCGTAGAGTTTCACCGCCCATGGCTTGCCTGCCACGCCGGGAATCCATTGCAGCATCAGGGGCGGAAGTGACAGCACGGCGGAAGCAAAAATGATCGGCATGACACCCGCATAGTTCACCTTGAGCGGAAGATACTGAGTTTGGCCGCCAAATTGTTTCCGACCGACCACGCGCTTCGCATACTGGACGGCGATCCGCCGTTGGGCTTGAGTGATGGCGATGGTCGCCGCGATGACGATGAGTAGCAGGGCGATCATGACCACCATCCACATGGCGTTGAAGGAATTCCCCTGATCGGTGAAATATTTCCAAGCTTGGATCAGGGCACCCGGAAGCGCGGAAATGATGTTGACCGTGATGATGATGGAAGTGCCGTTGCCGATGCCTTTTTCCGTGATCTGATCGGCAATCCATAACAGGAGAACCGTGCCCGCGACGATCGTCACCACGGTGAGCGCCATCCAAGTGTAGGAAGGATCCGGAACCAAATTTCCGAATTTCTCGATCCCTTTCATGTAGGGAATATTTCCAGGATTCGTCAGCGATTTCGCGACGAAGAATCCCTGCACGAGGGCAATGCCAATGGTGATGTAACGGGTGTATTGGGTGATTTTCTGGCGACCACCGTCCTCACGGGCGAGGCGGGAAAGCTTGGGCACGACCGCCGTCATCAACTGCACCATGATGGATGAGGAAATATAAGGCATGATTCCCAGTGCGAAAATGCCCGCCTGCTGGAGACCGCCGCCGGAGAAAACTGTTAGCAATCCGGTGATACCGCCCGCCGCACTTTTAGGATCCGCATTTTTCAGGCTGTCCAGATAGGCCTTGATCACCGTGGCATCCACGCCGGGGAGCGTGATGTGCACTCCGAGACGGATGATGACGATCAGGGCAAGGGTAAAGAGAATCCGGTCCCGGAGTTCCGGGATTTTCCAAGTGTTGGTAAACGCTGAAATCATGGCTGAAAGGTGGGGAAAATGACGCTGAGTGGTATAAAGACGATGAGGAAGCGCGGGATGCGCTTCCTCATCGGAAATCAGAAATCAGTCGGAGTGATCAAGCAGTAGGCTCAGTGGTTGCGCTACTTGCTGCTGGCTCCGTAACCGTGCCACCTGCTTTTTCGATTTTTTCACGAGCGGAAGCACTGGCATTATTCACCACGAGGTGAAACGCCTTGGTGACTTCACCCACGCCGAGAACCTTGACCTTGTCGTAGGTGCCGTTGAGAAGACCTTGGCCCTTGAGGGCGGCTTCGTCGATGGTGGCACCGGCGTCAAACAGATCGTCGAGTTCACCGACATTGAAGACACAAAATTTGAAGCGGAAGTCGTAGTTATTGAAACCACGCTTTGGAAGACGACGGTGAAGGGGCATCTGTCCGCCTTCGAAACCGACACGGGTGCCGGAACCTGAGCGGGCTTTTTGACCCTTGTTGCCTTTGCAGGACGTTTTGCCGTGACCGGAGGACTCGCCGCAACCGAGGCGCTTGACCTTGTGCTTGGAGCCGGGGTTCGGACTGAATGAGTGGAGTTCCATATGGGTAATAGAGATTAGGGATTGGAAATTGAATATTGGGATCGGAGACCAATCTCTAATCTCCAATATCCAATCTCCTTTAATTAGATTGCCTTTTCCCGCTTTTTCTTGCCGCGTGCGCCCAGAACCTGGTCGCGGGTGCGGAGTTGGGTGAGGGCCTTGAGGGTAGCTTTGACCACGTTGGCGTGGTTGGAGGAACCCATCGACTTGGCGAGGATGTCGCGGATGCCGACGGCTTCGCAAACAGCGCGCACACCGCCACCGGCGATGATGCCGGTTCCCGGAGATGCGGGCTTGAGGAGAACCTTGCCACCGCCGAATTCGGCGTAGATCTCGTGAGGGATGGTCCCGTCCACGATGCTCATGGCGACGAGCACCTTGCGGGCTCCTTCGCTGGCTTTCTTGATGGCATCGGCCACTTCGTTTGCCTTGCCGTAACCGAGACCGACCTTGCCAGCCTTATTACCGGTGACGACGAG
>JANYFB010000040.1 GCA_025362955.1 Akkermansiaceae bacterium | reverse complement strand
GATGGCTGTGGTGAGAGTGCTGTTGCCACTCAGAACGCGCAGCGCGCCGTTTCCGCCCACACCCGCACCGTAGAGGTGCATGTGCTCGTCGATGCTCAGGTTGCCGTCGATTTCCAAGGTCGCCCCGTCTCTGACGAAAGTTATCGTGGCGCCATTGAAGCCGCCGACGCCGAGGCCGCTGCTGTTTTGGATCCGCAGCGTGCCCTGCTGGATGTCGGTCTGGCCGCTGTAGCTGTTCGCGCCCGAAAGGACCATCGTGCCGGCACCGATCTTTTGCAGGGCACCGGTGCCGATCAAAGTGCCGGTGACGTTGAGATCGACCGCGCCAGGACCATCGTTCACGGTGAACGTGACGGTAGAAGCAGCGAGGTTGACATTCTGGGCACTAATCAACGAAGCCGTCCCGCCCGCCTAAGATGTGAAGGTTTGCGTTCCGCCGCCAAGGTAGAATGTTCCTAATCCCGGATAACCAGCGTCGGCTGAGGTGAGTGATCCGCCCACCACGTTCAAGTTGTAAGGCATCGAGACGACTTGGCCGGCACCGACTTTCAGGGTGCCCCCCTCGTTGACCTGCAGCGTGTCTCCGCCGTGGTTTGTATAGCCTAAGGCGTTAAATGCATTGGCCAGAAGCGTGCCGCCACTGTTCACCGTGATATTGCTGCCGGTAGCGAGTGTGCCAGTGGCACTATTGGCATATGTGAGTTCCAGTGTGCCGGCGTTGACGGTCGTCGTGCCGTTGTAGGTGTTCGCGCCGGTGAGCGTCTGTGTGCCAGTGCCTACTTTCGTGAGGCTCAGGGAGCCGCCATCGCTGCCGCTGTTGCCGCTGATGTTCCCCGTGAATGTCCCGCCGCCGCCATTGACTCCGAGAACGAGACTGTGCGAGCCTGCCCAGTTCACTCCGAGTGCCGATGAGATCGTCACCGTTCCGGCGCCGGTCAGCGCATCCACGCGCACCGGATTGCCATCCCACAGGTCCAGCGTCGCGGCGCCGGCCACAGCGATCGAGGCGAGGTTATTCGTCCACACGCCTCCCTGCCAGCCGCCGTTGCGCAAAGTGACACCGGATTGCACCGTGATGATGCCGCCAGTCATGTTAAAGAAATCGGGGTGGCCGCCGCCGCTGTTGTCGAGGCCGATGGTGCCCGATCCGTTGAAGTTCAGCGTGCCATTGCCGATCCATGTGGTGTCGAGAATGTTTTGCGCTGCCGTGTAGTTGACCGTGGTGCCAGTGGTATTGACGGTCGCGGCGTGGGCGTTGGTATGGAGCACGGTGAAGCAGGCGAACACTATGGCGGCACTGCGGGTGGCGGTGGAACGGAACGGATTGTGTTTGGATTTCACGGTATTGGATTTTTGGTGTTGTAGAGAGAAGACGGGTTTTGAGAGGACAATGAGATTCGTCACGCGTTGTGGCGCGGGATTTTTGAGAGGTGATGGTTGAGAAGAGACGATAGTGTACTTACAACAATATGAAACCTCAAACCGTGTGTTGTCGCAAGGGCAGTTCGTGCAAAACATAAGTCATTTAGTGCTCACGGCTGCGGCAGGCCGAGAACGCCAAGCCTTCCGGGTCGATCCGTCCGTTGCCGGACGGCTCCCTCACAGTCCCTTACGATCCTCAATATCATCGGGTAGGATGATGGCGAGTTCTGAAGCAGGAATCGCGGGAGCAGGAGTTTTTCGGCTTCGGCAGACGATCAAGAAGGCGCTTGGTGATGTAGTCGATGCGTTGACACCGCTTCCCAAGCGCCGACCAGCAAGGTCAGAGAAGCGGCCACACAGGAAATGGTGATCCTAAAAGGAAAAATGGAAAAAAGAATCTAACCACAGATTTCACAGAGTGCACAGATTTTTAGAGAGTTATGAACACAAGATTGTAAAAGTTACCGTCATCTACTGAGTGGATGAGATTTTTGAACCAACTTCTTTATAATCAGTCCAATCAGTGAAATCAGTGGTTATCATCTTCCTTTCAAGGGTGATGCGTTTAAGGGTCATGAAAAAATGCGCGGATCGCGGAAATTACAACGCTCTATATGACATCCGGCTGGCGGTCTTTTGAATGGAAAATCAGGCAAGGAATGCCCGTTTCATGTCATTTGGGAATCTCGTTGAGGGTGTAATAGGCGTCAGCGTGCCAGAGGGCTTGGCCACTGGCGGATTTTACTCCCTTGGAGTCGAGGTGATGGACGTGACCACGGACGAGGCCGTCGATATTAAGACGCACGGATTTTTTGTCAGGTGAGACGGTGGCGGCCGTGATTTTTGGGGTGGCCTGATCGACTTCCGGGCTGCCGTAGCCGGATTGCAAGATGTAGGTCCAGGCGGCCATGGAGTAGCTGGCAGGGTCTCCAGCGGAAGCGGGGTCGACGGGTTCGGTGAAGTTGAGGGTGAAGCCGTCGGAGTTGGCGGTCATGGTTTCGATTTCAAAGGGAGTTTTCCCGGTCCACTTGACGCGCTCGAAGGTAAAGGGCTTGGAACCGCGCGAGGCCCAGCCGCGGTTAGAGCCGCCGGTGAAAATCATGCCGGTTTGCTGGTCATAGCGGACAGGGATGAGGCCGGCTTCGAAGCCTTCGAGAAAATGGAAAACCGCGCCCTGATAGAGATCGTTGACTTTTTCCAGACAGACGCGCTGGATTTGTGAGTGGGTTTGCTCGCCGACGTAGAGTTGGTTTTTCCAAGGACCGAATTTCCCGTTGCTCATGTCGCAAGCGATACCGGTCGGGGATTGGCCGACTTTGGCGTGGGGGAAAACGACGGCGGGCGGGATGAACTCGGGGTGCTTGAGTCGCTCGGCGAGTATGCGCGAAGGGTCTGCCGGCTCAGGAGGGGCGGGGAGATTGGCGAGGGTGTGGTATTTGTTGCCGGTGGGATTGCCTTGGAATGAGCCGGGCTTGAGCCATTTGAGCGAGGATGAGCCATTCCAGAGGCCTTGGTTGTCCGTGTAAAACACGTCGCCTTCCGCATTGAAGCCGATGCCACCCGGGGACCGGATGCCGGAGCAGGTGGGAATCATTTTTCCATCCGGGGTGATCCGCATGCACCAGCCGCGCCAGTCGGAGTTGGCGGAGGCGGATCCGGTGAGGCAGAGGACGACCCAGATATCGCCGTTCCTATCGGGTTCGCTGCCGAAGGCGAATTCGTGGTAGTCGCCGTTGATGCCCCAGTCGGAACAGATGGTTTCAAAGGTGTCTGCAACGCCGCTGCCGGTGGAATCCTTGATGCGAGTGACTTCCGGGCGCTGGGTGAGGTAAAGCCAACCGGCTTTCCAAAACATGCCGAAGGGCTCGTGAAGGCCTTGGGTGAATTTTTTCCATGTGACTTTGCTCAGGTCGTCGCCATAGGCACCGGTACAGATCCATAGATCGCCACGACGGGTCGTAACCGCGATTTTTTGCTCGGGCATGAGGGCGATCGAGCCGATCTCCATCACCTCGCCTGGTGGCAGCGGGATTTCCTCGCGAAGGTAGTAGTCGGATTGGGTGGCGGCGCTGGCGAAGGCGGCGGTGAAGAGGCTGAAGATGATGTGGCGCATGGGGAAGGAGGTTCCTAGTTAGCAGTGTTCAGTTTTTCAGGAAGATGAAAAACTGTTAGTTCCAGCGGTAGGTGAGGGTGACGGTCTGGCCGGGAGTGAGAGTGAGGGTGGTTTTTCCGGCCGTGCCATCGATCGTAATTCCCTCCGCTTGGGGAATTTGAATTTTGAGTGGGGCTCCACTGATTGTTAGCTTGCGGACGAGCGTTCCGGATTCGGCGTGCCAGGAGTCTAGCAAGAATTGCTCGTCTATCTGGACGGAGAAGGTGGGATTTCCTGCAGCATCGAGCTTGTAGCCGCGAAAACGAGCGGTTGTGGGAAGGGTGCGTGATTTGCTGAGGCTGATGACATCGTCTCCAGCAGGAGGCGCTTGATTTCCCATGCCGCGATCCGTCCAGTGGAGACCGCCATCCATGAATTTCCCCGTCCAGATGAGTTCCGGCGCGAGATTGTCAGCAGAGTAGGCAAGGTTGACGCCACCGGGGAAGCCGAAGCAAATCGCCCGTGGTGTCGTCCCCGCAATGAAATTCCGATAGATGGCAGCGCGACCGCCAGTTGGCTCGATGGGGATGGAATTCGTTGAGTTGGCGGGTCCTATGGCAGGTGTAGCGGTGAGCCATTTCCAGCTCTTGATGCCAGGGCCTTTCCAACCGATGGCGAGTCCTTGGTTGCCACCGACTTCGAGGTAGTCGACTGAAAAAGGGTGAGGCCCCTGAGTGAGTTGGATCTTGGCCTTCTTCAGTCGCGAACCATCCATCGGGCCGGAACCATCGATTTGAAGGAATGGTTTGCCATCCATGCGGATCACCGCTGCGTCATCGACATCAAGGACGAAGGTGTATTCGCCAGTAGCGGGAGCTTCGAAGTTAGCTTTCCAGGTCATGGCGAACTCGTTTTTGTGGGGCGAGTCAGCGAGGCTGATGATGCCGTTGTGTCTTTCCTCAACGCTTTCAGGCTTGAGAGTGGAAAAGTCCGGGATTGTGTTCCATTTGCCCGGATAGACTTGGGAGATGAGGTTGGTGAGAGCAGTTTTTTCGAGCGGAAGCGGGTGGAGCTTGAGGATTTCCTCGGCGGTCCATGGTGTTTTGCGGTCCTCCACCGAGGCGCGGATGGTTTTGACGAAATCCGCAGTGACCGGGCTTGCATTGTTACCCCATGAGGAGCGAATGAAGGTGAGAATGGCAGCAATTTGATCGTCAGGAATGACTGCGCCTTGTGGCGGCATTTCGAGGTTGTAGGTTTTTCCGGAAACCTCGACCGAACCGGTTAGTCCCTTGAGGGCGATTTTCACCGCGCGATCCGCATCACCCGCGACCCACGGGCTTTCGGCGAGCGGCGGGAAGGCACCGCCAGTGGCACCTTTGCCATCAAGAGCATGGCAGGCGGAGCAATAGAGGGTGAAAAGTTGGCCGCCGTCTTGAGCGAAGAGGGGG
>JANYFB010000035.1 GCA_025362955.1 Akkermansiaceae bacterium | reverse complement strand
GGGGGAAATTTCCCTGCGCCGGGCACTCCGGGTGGGCTATTTGCCGCAGGAATTCGAGTTGGATTCAGAACTCACCGTGCAGGAAAATATCGCCTCAGGCGCGGCGGACATCGTGGAGGCGATCCGTCGCTATGAAAATGGCCAGGGCAGCGACGCGGAGCTAAACGATTTGCTTCACCTCATCGACCACGCGGATGGCTGGAATCTCGACGCCCGGATCAAGGCGGCTTCCACGGCGCTGGGGACTCCACCGTTAGACGCGCTGGTTGGGCCGCTCTCGGGTGGAGAGAAACGCCGGGTAGCGCTGTGCCGCGCGCTTGCCTGCCAGCCGGATCTGTTACTGCTGGACGAGCCGACGAACCATCTGGATGCCGAGTCTATCAGGTGGTTGGAAGAGTATTTGAAAGGCTTCCCCGGGGCGGTGATCTTTGTGACGCATGATCGCTATTTCCTGGATGTCATTGCCACGCGGATCATCGAGATCGACCAAGGACGGGCGTTTTCGCATCCGGGTAATTACACGGCATTTCTGGAATCCAAGGCCATCCGCCAGCAAATTGCCAGCCAGACCGAGCGGCGGCGGCAACGGTTTCTGCGCGAGGAGTTAGAATGGGTTAGATCGGGCGTGAAGGCGCGGGGGACCAAACAGCGCACGCGGCTGGACAAGTATTATGAAATCGAGGGACTCGAAGCGCCGCCGGAGGAACGGGAGATGGATTTGTTAATCCCGCCGGCCCCGGACTTGGGAAACGTCGTTGTCGAGTTGGAAGGCGCGGGGGTGAATGTAGGCTCGGAAAAATCGCCGCGCTGGCTGTTCCGCCATCTCACTCTCAGCCTGCGTCCGGGCCAGTGCACCGGGATCGTCGGGCGCAACGGCGTGGGAAAGACGACCTTGCTTAAGCTCTGTCTCGGCCAGCTCGAACCGACTGAAGGGACTGCCATCACCGGCAAGCGGGTGAAGGTGAACTACATTGACCAAACGCGGATGGTGCTGGACGGCACGGGTTCGTTGCTGGACGAAATTTCTGATGGCAACGAGAAGCTGATGTTCGGTAATCAGCCGCTCGGCGCACGGAACTATCTGCGGCGTTTTCTCTTCGAGGACAAACGGATCAACGAGCGGGTGGATCTTCTATCAGGCGGCGAGCGGGCGCGGCTGATGCTGGCCAAGGTGTTGAAAAATGGCGGCAACGTCATCGTGCTGGACGAGCCGACGAACGATCTGGATTTACCGTCGTTGCGGATGTTAGAAGAAGCGCTCGCGGTGTTCGACGGCTCAGTGATCGTGGTTTCCCATGATCGCTATTTTCTTGATCGGATATGCGACCAGATCATTGCCTTCGAGGATAATGGTATCGCGGTGCAGGCAGGAAATTATTCTTATTACTTGGAAAAACGTCAGGCTCGCGAAGCCGCCGAGCGAATCCAGGCACAAGCTGCGGCGCGTGAGGTGGCAGCTCGGCAGAAGGCGGCGGCAGCGGTGCCTGTGGCGAAAAAGGGGCGCAAGTTGACGTTTCAAGAGAGGAATGAGTTAGAAGGGATGGAAACGGCAATCCATGCGTTAGAGCAGGAAGCCGAGGGGATTGAGGCGCTGTTGCATGATCCGGAATTTCAGGCGAAGCGGTTTGCCGAGATTCCTGAAATGGTTAGTAAGCTGGACGCGGCGAAGGCAACAGTGGCGCGGCTTTACACGCGGTGGGAGGAACTGGAGGCGCTTCGCAGCGAATGATCGTGCGGCGGATTTCAAGCGTCGCCCCGGAAATGCTCCCAGCCGCCCGAGAGTTCATCGCTATTTTCAGCTTCCACCAGCTCGCCGATTCGGGTGAGGGGAATGTCCACGAATGGCCATGCGGCTAGAAGTTCCGGGACGCGGGAGGCTTCGATGGCGAAAAGGATTTCATAATCCTCGCCATCGCCCAGGGCTTGCGCCGGGGTGCAGCCAGGAGTGATTGGGAGGGCGGAATGATCGACTGAAAATCCGCACCCGGATGCGGCAGCAAGGCGCGGCAGATCCTTCGCGATGCCGTCTGATAGATCCATCATGGCAGTGGGCTTGAAATGGGAGACAAGCCAGGTGGATTCCGTGAGACGCGGAGAGAAATCCAGGTGCTTGCCATGAATCGAGCCGCCTAACAAGCCGGTGACGAAAAGAGCATCGCCGAGCTTGGCGGTGGAGCGCAGGACGAGGTGCTCTGGGCGGACATTTCCAGTCGCGGCGATGGAAATGACTGCGGCGGACCCTGTCGGAATACTGGAGGTTTCTCCACCAGCGAGAACTCCGCCGAATTTCTCCAAACAATCTCCGATTCCTCGGTACAGGTCTTCCACCCACGCGACGTCGGTCTCTGGAGGCAGGGCAAGGGTGACTAGGAAATGCGCTGGATTTCCACCCATCGCGGCGAAATCCGAGACGACGCGGGCAGCGGCCTTCCAGCCGACGGCACGGGCGGGCGCGCTGGGTAGAAAATGGATGTGCTCGACCAGGGCGTCGGTTTTTAACAGGAGCAAGGAGTGACCGAAGCCGATCACGGCGCAATCATCGCCTGGCCCCGCTGCGGGATTTTCGTCCCGTGGCACAAGGCCGACGAGGCGGGCGATCAGGGCGTCCTCGCCGATGTCACGCAGCGTTTTCACGGCGCTCCATCAAGCGGAAGGTGATAATGGCGGGCAATCATTTGCACGAGGACGGTCGCGCCGTTGAAGGAAAAATGCACCGCCATGGGTGCCCATAGAGAGCCGGTTTTTTCGTAAACGAAGACCAGCACGCAACCGAAGATGAACAAGGGAAGCAACGCGGCCAAGCTGCCGTGGGCCGAGGCGAAGACCAGCGCCGAACAAATGCCGGCCACCCACGGACCTGCGAATTTCTTGGAGGCGGAATAAAAATAACCGCGGAAAACGATTTCCTCACAGATCGGGGCGACGATGACAGCGGCAAATGTCATCAGCCCGAGGATCACGGGATCGGTGGAGGATTGGAGAATTTTCACGGTTTCCTGCACGGTCTCGACACCGAAGGATTCGATCCACTGCATGAAGCCCGTGGCCTGAATGCCGACGAATAAGAGCCACATGACGATGACGGTGCCAGGAGCGATTAGAAATACCCACGGCCAGGCCCGCCATTTCAAACCCAGCCATTCGACCGGCCGGATGCGGGTGATCACGAAGGCTGTGACGATGCCCGCGCTGATGAATTGAAATGCGATGGATTGCACCAAGGCATTCACATCCAGATCCAGATCCGGCTTGCCGGACGCCCTCACGGAACCAATGGCCAAACCGAAAAAAGTGGTGAAAATGAAGCCAATTCCTAGCAAATCCAGCGGGTGATAGAACCATGTGGAAACCCTGCCGACAGGGAAGGGGGGAGGTTGCTCGCAAAGCACCGGCGGCTGATAAGGCGAACCCTCGTCGATGAAACCTGGTTCGGTTTGTCCGCCTAACACTGGCTTTTCCCTGAGCAACTTCCGGGCGATGGTAGTGATTGCGAAAATGCCGAGAGCGGAGATGAAAGCGGTAGTGATGACGAATTCAGTAGGATCTGACATTTTTGAAAAAAGCTTCGCGGCACCCTGCGATGGCCCGCCCAAGGCCGCCAATGGAAAAATTCGATCTGGTTAAATCCGATGATTTATAAAAAATGATAGTCAACCAATGCTTGCTAAATCGTCTTTTTTAAGAAATGCTATGAACTTATTCAGAAACTGATGCCACCAGCCCTCCAGAAAAATCCTTATCGCGCGATTTTGCATCGGGATTATCCAGAGCCGTTCATCGCCCTGCTGGTATTTATTCTAGGGATTTGGCTGTGGGATCATTATGTGCATACGCCGGTGGGCTATGCGCCAGGCACGGAGGAGATCGCGTTGGTGAAAATCGACCGTGATCTGCGCCTGGCAGATGCGATGCGGGAAGATCCGCCATGGCTAAAATGGCTGGCCGGGGCGGAAGAGCCGGTGAATGTGCGGAGAAATGCGCTGGAAGTTTTTCAAAAATTAGCGGAAGACAAGTCGATCACGCCGCAAGGTCTGGAGGCCTTTGCCATCGTGAAGGCGAAGCAAGAGGGCCTGCCGATGCGAGATGCGCTTGGACAAGCGTTGCAGGGGCAAATGATTTCGAGTTTTGAGGAAACTTCAAAGGATCTTGCGGAACATCGCGGGACTTGGTGGCACGCGAGATTGATCGAATCTTGGGAAGAAAATGCTTTGCCCGTGACGCATTGGAGGGAGGTTTACGGACAAGACACGATCCAGTTAAGGACGCGTGCGGTGGTGGCGAGATCGGCGGTTTGGTTGTTAGGACTGATCGGTCTGGCATTCATTCCGAGGACCTTGGGATTTTTGAAAAAGGGCTTGTCTGCTCGACCGGGAGGTTACGCCGGTGCTTGGTCGATCTCGCTCGGACTGGTGGTTTTCCTGGTCGCGACGCTGGCATGGATCGGTTTTACCATGACCCTTGAATTGGGCATCGACGCCTTGCCGGGAATGCATCCGCTGGTGGGGATTTTCCTGGATTCCGCCGCACGAATGCTGCCGTCACTCATCGCGCTAGGCTTGCTTTTCAGGCGACCGGGCCACGCGTGCCGAGTGATGGGAGTGGATCGGCGGGTGGAATTGAGGGCGATTTTAGGCATGTTTTCATTATTGATGATCCTCGACCAAATCCTGCGAGCGTCGATGGGGACTGCGGACTCAAGCGATCCCGGAGGCGGTCTTAACCCCGGTGAGGCGGGCCTTTGGGGGTTGGCGTTTGCGGTGATGTCCGCCTGTTTGTTCGCGCCGATCTCGGAGGAGATCCTCTATCGCGGGGTGTTGTTCCGCTCCTGTAAAAATCGGCTGGGCGTGATCCCTGCGGCATTGGTGTCGTCGATCGTCTTTGCGACCCTGCACTTTTACGACGGCTACGGCTTGGTCAGCGTGGGGGTATTTGGTTTTTCCTGTGCGCTGCTCTATTCCGGGACCGGCTCGCTTTTGACCGTGATCGCGCTCCACATGCTGTATAATTCGGCGATCAAGATTCCAGATTGGATTTTCTATCACGCGCCGCTGGGGTAGGAAAAAGGGCGATTTACCGGTCCGCTTGGTTTCTCATGAAATCTGCGACCTGGGCGAAAAAAGGATCGAGAAATCCACGGACTGCGGAGGGCACGCCGGTTTCCTCCATCGCGGAAGTCATCAATTGCAGCCAGCGGTCGCGTTCTGAAATCCCGATTTTGAAGGGGATATGACGCATTCGCAATTGCGGATGGCCACGCATTTCCAAGTAGCGGGTGGAGCCGCCTAACCGAAATAATAGAAACTCCGCCAAACGCTCCTCCGAGCCCTGCCAATCGCCGTCTGGATACATCGGTCCGATGAGGTCATCCGCGCGGACCCGTTGGTAAAATGCCGCGACCATCCGCCGGATTCCTTCCTCCCCGCAGATTTTCATCACTTCCGCTTCATTCATGCCGCGAACTGATTCAGGTTTATACTCCGGCGGGCAAGCACGGATTCCATCAGCAAAGGTTGCTTGATCCGGATAAGTTAACAATACTTGGATCGCGGATCATTGATCTTGAAATCAAACGTAGTTGAAGCTTAGTCTTCCGCGCCTGCCAAAGACATCCTACCCCTTTCATGAGCGATTCCCATGCATCCGCCGGTTTTCTGGCACCGGAACCTGCCGATCTAGCGCCCCTTTTCCCGGGCTATGAGATCCAAGGTCTCATCGCCACCGGGGGGATGGGGGCGGTGTATTGTGCGGTGCAGCGTTCGCTGGATCGCATGGTAGCGTTGAAAATCCTGCCGATGGAGTTCAGCAAGGACGCCGCCTTCTGCGCGGGTTTTGAAGCCGAGGCCAAAGCAATGGCCCGCCTGAATCACCCGAATCTCATCGGCGTCTTCGATTTCGGTGAGGTGAACGGGATGCTTTACATCATCATGGAGTTTGTACCGGGGAAATCACTCTATCATTCGGCGCACGGCATTGCGATTGATCCTTCGGAAGTGGTCCGCCTGGTCACCGGCGTCTGCAATGGACTCGCCCACGCTCACGAAAATGGAATCCTCCACCGGGATATCAAGCCTTCTAACATCCTCCTCGATCTCAACGCCCAACCCAAGATTGGGGATTTCGGACTTGCGAGGCCCATCGAGTGGAAAATCGAGGAGGGTGAGGAAATTTTCGGGACCCCTCATTACACCGCGCCTGAAGTGGTCGATTCTCCGCATTCCGTGGACTATCGTGCGGACATTTTTTCGGTCGGCGTTCTGCTCCACGAACTCCTCACGGGGAAACTCCCTTCGGATGACACGCGTCCTGCCTCGACGATCTCCCGCTGTGATCCGCGTTTCGATACAATCATCCGCCGTGCCACCCAGCCGGTGCCCGCCGCCCGCTATTCCAGCGCTTCGCAGATTGCCGCCGACCTCCAGGTGATCGCCGCGTCACTCACTCCCAAAGTTCCCCGCACTGCGGCAATCGCTGCTCCCCGCCGAGTGCAACCAGGACGCACGTATGCTGCAAAGAGCAAAAAATCGTCCTCCGCCCCGATGCTCGCCTTGTTGGTATTTGTGGCCGCGATTGCCGCCTACTTTTATCTTAAAAAACCATCCGCCGCAGTAGTCCCGCCGGTCATAGTGATTCCAGCCCCTGAGCATTCAAATAATCCTGAACGCACGGTCATGGAGCCCTTGCCGGATCTCACACCGGTGCCGAATGCCGGGCATGAACCCAAACCGCATCATGACACCCCTACCGACCCCGAAACTGTCCCGGAAAAAACTGCTGGAGTGGATCCAGCCCCTGCGGTTTCCGCTGCACCGAAATACGATGTTACCGAGTTCTTCGGGCGGGCCCGCAAGATCATGCAGGACCGCGCGTCCCCAATCATCAACGTCTATCACGCCAGTGTGAGAAACAATGTTTCGGACTTTGAAGGTGCGGTCAAACGGCAGGTGCGTAAAATGAAATTGAATAGCCTGACTGTGGACAAGGCTGTGGACAAGGCGTTTTCAGACTGGAGAGATGAGGGCGAACGGATGCCCAAAGCACTCGAAGACAAACTCAACATGGTGGATAACGCCGATAGCCTTCATGAGGAGTATATCAAAAAACAGGTGGCACTCGATGACGCTTTCCAGCAGTCACTTTCTCAACTCGGGGGCACCTACATTCTGGGCCTGGAAAAGCAAATCGAGCGGCTTAAGGCGGATAATGACTCCGGCGCGATTTCACTCATCGAGCATGAAATTGAGCAGACGAAGAACGCCCCCGAATATTTCCCCGGATTAATGATGGGAGACGGCTCAAGCGGCAATCAATAGCCGGGATTTCACCCGACTGATTGATACTTCCACTGGCGAACAGGTCTTTCCTGTTTACCCTGCGGCGTGCCACGAGCTGCCAAGAAAAAATCCGCCCAATCCGCGCCCCCTCCTGCGATCCTTCTGCGCGGCTGCCGCCAGCACAATCTCCAAGGCTTTAACCTCGATATCCCGCTCGGGAAACTGACTGTTGTCACTGGTCCGTCCGGCTCTGGAAAATCCTCGCTGGCTTTTCACACGCTCTACGCGGAGGGCCAGCGCCGTTATGTGGAGACGTTTTCCCCCTACGTCCGACAATTCTTTGACCGCATGGACAAGCCGGCAGTCGATCAGATCGACGGCATCCCGCCAGCCATCGCCATCGAGCAGAAAAATCACGTTCGAACCACCCGCTCGACAGTCGGCACACTCACCGAAATCAACGATTACCTGAAACTCCTCTTCGCTCGCCTCGCCATCGGCTACGATCCTAACACCGGCGAAACCATCCAGCCCGACTCCCCCGAATCCGCCGCCGCGTGGGCCATGGAAAATCTAGCAGGCCAGCCACTTCTCGTCACTTTTCCCATTCCCATTCCGCCGGGCTCAAAGACTGAAGAAATTTTCCCCTTCCTCAATGCCCAAGGCTACCTCCGTATCCTCCTCAACGGCGTAATCACCCGCACCGACGAACCCGTGGCGGCGGATTCCATCGGACAAGCCCTCATCCACGTCATCCAAGACCGTCTCACCCTCACACCCGGAAATCATGCTCGCCTCCTCGAAGCCCTCGAAGCCGCCTTCGCCCTCGGCAAAGGTCTCGCAACCGTAGTCCTGCCTTCTTCCTTCGATGTTGGTTGTTCGATGTTTGATGTTCAGCGTTCCTTCTCCACCACTTGGACCAACCCAAAAACCGGCTTCACCCTCCGCAAACCCACACCCGCCCTGTTCTCCTTCAACTCTCCGTTAGGTGCTTGCCCTAAATGCCGTGGCTTCGGACGCATCATCGGCATAGACCTTGAAAAAGCCGTCCCCGATAAATCCCTGTCCATCGCCCAAAGTGCGATCAAACCCTTTCAAGGCGAGCGCGGCGACGAGTGCCAGCGCGATCTTGTTAGAAACTGCAAGGAGCGGGACATCGACATCAAATGTCCGTTCGAAGACCTAACTGAAAATGAGCAGGAATGGATTTACTATGGAGATCGTAAAACTGACAACCTCACCCCGGACGAACTCGAAGCTCTTTGGCAATCCGGTGATTGGTATGGTATCAAGGGCTTTTTCGACTGGATGGAAACCAAGGCCTACAAGATGCACGTCCGCGTCTTCCTGAGTCGCTACCGCTCTTACACCACCTGCAATTCCTGCCGTGGTAAGCGTCTCCAACCCGAGTCCCTCTGCTTCAAAGTCAACCACAAGACCCTTCCCGAAATCTGGGCACTCTCCATCTCCGACCTCTTGGCTTGGTTCTTGATTCTGGAATCTGAAGTGTCAAATCGCCCCACGGACCCGACCCTTACTCTCGTCCTCACGGAAATCACCTCACGCCTCTCCTACCTCGACCAAGTCGGCCTTGGCTATCTAACACTTGATCGCCAGACCCGCACCCTCTCCGGCGGCGAGGTCGAGCGCGTCAATCTGACCACCTGTCTCGGGGCGGCACTAACAGGAACCCTCTTTGTCTTGGACGAACCCACCGTCGGCCTCCACTCGCGCGACATCGCCCGCCTCGTCGGCGTCATGCATGGTCTTCGCGACAAAGGGAACACTCTCGTCGTCGTTGAGCATGAGAAAACCGTCATGCTCGCCGCCGACCACCTCGTGGATCTCGGTCCGGGTGCCGGTTCCTTCGGCGGCACCTTGATCTATCAGGGACCGCCAAGCAGCGTGGAAGTCCCGCCCACGGGGGAAAAATCCAAACTCCACCTCGGCACTCTTCCTTGGCTTACCGGCCAAAAATCCATCGCCATCCCCGCTACCCGTCGCAAGCCCAGCAAACAGCTCCTCTCCATCCGTGGAGCCACCCGGCACAATTTGAAAAAACTTGATGTCGATCTCCCACTCGGCCTCTTCACGGTCCTCACCGGCGTTTCCGGCTCCGGTAAATCCACCTTCGCCCACGATGTCCTCTATCTGAACCTCGCGCGCCGGCTAGGCCAGCAAGCCGAAGGCGACGCCGCGCCCATCAAGGAACTTAAAGGCTCCCAACACCTATCAGGCGTTGAACTCGTCGATCAAACCGCCGTCGCCCGCACCCCGCGCTCCACGCCCGCCGTTTTCCTCGGAGCCTTCGATCCCATACGGCAGCTATTCGCCTGCACTCCCGAGGCCAAGGCCCTTGATCTCAACACCGGCTTTTTCTCCTTCAACTCCGGTGCCGGCCGTTGCGACCGCTGTGCTGGAAATGGTTTTGAAAAAATCGAAATGCAGTTTCTATCCGATCTTTATGTCACCTGCCCGGACTGCAATGGCAAGCGCTACAAATCCTCCACCCTCGATCTCCATTACCTGGGAAAATCCGTCTATGACATCCTCGATCTAACCGTCGCGGACGCCATCGCCTTCTATGAAGGGGGAGTAGGCGTCTCGCCTGCATTCTTACGGCGCCACCACCAAATCATCAAACTCCTCTCCCCGTTAGTCGAGGTCGGCCTGGGCTACCTCAAGCTCGGCCAGCCCCTCAACACCCTCTCCGGCGGGGAAGCCCAACGCCTCAAACTCTGCCAACTCCTTTCTTCCAATCTTCAATCGTCAATCTCCCATCGCAAACTACTCATCCTCGACGAACCCACCACCGGCCTCCACTTCTCCGACATCGAAAATCTGCTAGCTGTCTTCCAAAAACTCGTCAGCTCCGGTCACTCCCTCCTTGTCATTGAGCACAACCTCGACGTTATCAAATCCGCCGACTGGATTCTCGATCTCGGCCCCGAAGCCGGCAAACACGGCGGCCAGCTCGTCGCCCAAGGCCCGCCTGAAACGGTCGCCAAACTCGACACCCCCACCGCAGCCTACCTCAAACAAGCCCTCGATACTGTCCACTTCCCCACCGCTCCCTCTTCTCCCAAATCTCAAATCTCGAATTTCACATCTCACATTTCTCTCAAAGGCGCCCGCCATCACAACCTGAAGAACATTTCCGTCGATATCCCGCGCGATCAGCTCGTCGTCATCTCCGGTCTATCAGGTTCCGGCAAGTCCACCCTCGCTTTTGACATCCTTTTCGTGAGGGCCAGCGCCGCTTTCTCGACTCCATGTCCGCATACGCCCGGCAGTTCGCCGAGCAACTGGAAAAGCCCGAGATCGACCAACTTCAAGGCCTCCCACCCACCGTCGCCATCGAACAGCGCGTCTCCCAAGGCGGCGGGAAATCCACGGTCGCCACGGTCACGGAAGTGTGGAATTTCGTCCGCCTCCTCTACTCCAAACTCGGCACCATCTATTGCCCCGATTGTCACGTCCCCGTCGCAAAACAATCTCTAGCAGCCATTGAAAACACCATCCGCGCCCACCTCAAAAAAGACCCTGTCGCCCTGCTCGCCCCGATTATCCGTGGCAAAAAAGGCTTCCACAACGAGATCGCCGAGTGGGCGCTCAAGCAAGGATTCACCCGCCTGTTAGTGGACAAGCAATTCAAAGATGCCCAAGGTTTCACCCGCTTGGAACGCTTCAAGGAACACGACATCGACGTCGTCGTTTCCGAGATCTCCAAATCGTCAATCAACAATCTTCAATCGTCAATCGAACGCGCCCTCGAGATTGGCAAAGGCCTCATCAAACTCTTCACCGCCGACAAGAAATTCATCCTCCTCTCCACCAAATCCAGTTGCCCGTCGTGCAACAAATCTTTCGAGGAACTCGACCCACGGCTATTTTCTTTCAACTCCCCGCACGGTTGGTGTGAGGAATGTCGTGGCCATGGCCGCGTCCCCAAACGCCGCCAGCATCTGGACACTGCCCGCTTCGAGTCTGTGTTAGAAGCCGAGATGGATGCCGACCGTGCCATCGACCGCATGGACGAAACGGATCTGATAGAATGTCCCGCCTGCCAAGGCTCCCGTCTCAACCCCACCGCCTCTGCCGTCCGTCTCCAAAGTGGCTGCGGCGTCTCGCCGCAGGCCGTGCTCGCGGCGTCTCGCCGCGAGTCCTCCACCCCCATCTCCCAACTCGGCCACCTCTCCATCAACTCCGCCACCACCCATTTCAAAAACCTAACATTTCCCGGCGAACGCGAAACTCTCATCGCCCGCGACATCCTTCCCGAGATCCGCCAGCGCTTGTCGTTCCTTCAGGAAGTCGGCCTCGGCTATCTCCAGCTCGACCGCTCCGGCAATACTCTATCAGGCGGCGAGTCCCAGCGAATCCGTCTCGCCGCCCAACTCGGTTCCAACCTCCGTGGAGTCCTCTACGTGTTAGACGAACCCACCATCGGCCTCCACCCTCGCGACAACGCCGCCCTCCTCAAAACCCTCATCGCCCTCCGCGACCAGGGTAACTCCCTCATCATCGTCGAGCACGACGAGGACACCATCGCGGCGGCGGATCATCTGATAGACCTTGGTCCTGGAGCCGGGCGTTTGGGCGGTGAAATCGTCTATCAGGGAAAACCTCCCGGAATCTCAAATCTCAAGTCTCAAATCTCAAATCCCCACTCTCCCACTTACCGCGCCCTCTCTGCGGTCATTTCCCACCCAATCCGCGGCGCCCGCCGTCCGGTGGGCAAAGATCATCCGTTCCTCACTCTCGCCGCTTGCAGCGCCAACAATCTTAAAGCCGTCGATGCGGCCATCCCGTTAGGCCGCCTCACCGTCCTCACCGGAATCTCCGGTTCCGGAAAATCCTCGCTGATGCACTCCTGCATCGCCGCGCTTTTCCAGAACGAAGCCAAGACCACGCGCGTCAAGAAATCCAATCTGCCGTTCGGCAAAACCAGCGGCGAGAAATCGATCAAAGCCTGCTTCGAAGTCGATCAATCCCCCATCGGCAAAACCTCGCGCTCCTGCCCCGCCACCTACGTCAAAGTCTTCGACCACATCCGCGCCCTCTTCGCCCAACTCCCCGAAGCCCGGATGCGCGGCTTCGAGGCATCGCGTTTTTCCTTCAACACCGAAAACGGCCGCTGCCCCGAATGCAAAGGCAACGGTCGCGTAAAGCTGGAAATGGATTTCCTCCCCAGCACTTGGGTCCATTGCGAATCCTGCAATGGCCAACGCTACAACCCCGCCACGTTGGAAGTCACCTTCCGCCAGAAAAACATCGGCCAAGTTCTCGCGATGACCATCGACGAAGCCTCCGCTTTTTTCGAATCCCAGCCGCGCATTTCCCATCCCCTCAAACTGATGGCCGACACCGGCCTGGGCTACCTCCAGCTCGGCCAACCCAGCCCCACTCTATCAGGCGGCGAGGCGCAGCGCATCAAGCTCGTCTCCGAACTCACCAAAGGCCGTGGCACCAAGGCCACTCTCAACAACGCGTTTTTCGCGCAGCGCAATCTCTATCTGATCGAAGAACCCACCGTCGGCCTCCACCTGGAAGACGTCCAGCGTCTCATCGACGTCCTCCATCGCCTCGTCGATGAAGGTCACACC
>JANYFB010000031.1 GCA_025362955.1 Akkermansiaceae bacterium | reverse complement strand
CTGCGAGAGGAACGCCACATCGAGATCCGCCTGTCCGAGCAGCGTGCCCGACTTTACGATGCCGATGGCAACGAACTCTTCAACACCCGCGTTTCCACGGGTCGCAAGGGCTTCTCCACCCCCACGGGCGATTTTGTAATCACGGATAAAAACCGCGATTGGACCTCCACCATTTATCACGCGAGTATGCCATATTTTCAACGATTGAGTTGTCAAGATTTCGGTCTGCATCAAGGTGTCGTCCCCAACTATCCTGCCTCCCACGGCTGCATCCGGGTGCCAGAAGGAAATGCGGCCAAGCTGTTCGCAATCACCCAAGCTGGCGACCGGGTGAGAATTATCCCGTGACTAAGCCGCCCGCTTATTTCCGATAGAAGGCCGCCATTTTGACCATGAGTTTTTCAAGCTCCCTGTAGTAGTCATTCTCCGCCATCTGGGATTTCCGTTTCCGCAACGTGTCGATGGCGATTTCTAATTTCGCACGTTGCTCCTTGGCCTGCGGGGAAAGCGGATCGACAGAAGGCGAATTCAGATAGATTTCCCTAACCGTCGCGCCGTCGGAGCCGTGGGTGGCGCGGAGGCCTTTGAAGGCATCCGTGGAAGTTGGCTGGCCGTCGCCGTCGTCGTCGATGATGGCGTGCTCTTGGAGAACGCGCTGGGCGTCCTCATAAAACGCGCGGGTGCCAGCGGAGGCGTGAAGCGTGGCTTCTAACAGCGAGAGCGAACCGTCGAGGTCAAGATCGGCAGCGGGATCGGTGAGGGCGTCGGCGAATTTCGCGCCGAAGCGCGAGTAGTTCCGTTCGCCGGGACTGCGGGCGGCGCAGACGATCACACGTTCTTTTCCAGCGAGCGGTGCAAGGAACGGTGAGCTGGCGGAAAAGAGGTTGAGAATGATGAGGCGGCGGGTGAAGGGCTTGAGCAGCTCCTTCACGGCGGCGGGATCGATGTCCTTGCCGCGCAGGTTGAAATTTGCGGTGCGGCCATCGAAGCTGCCGTGGCCGATCCAGACAAGCCATAGGTCGCCGCCGGTTTTAGGAAGGGCGGTGAAGGATTTTTCCAATAGCGGCAAGTCACCATCGGCAGATTCCTTTTCGACGCCGATGGTCCATACCTTCATCTTGGCCTTGGCAGCGAGACCCTGCCAGGCGGTGGCCTGGCGGAGGAATTCCGTAGCGTAGTTCGCATCGCCCGGTTCGCTGACGACGATGAGCATTTCCCGCGCTTCCTGTGCTAACAGGTGCGTGACGGAAAATAACAGGAGCAGCGTGACGAAGAGCTTCATGGGAGTTTTTTCCAGCGGCGCAGCGACCATTCCCCGATGAAACAACCGAGCGCGGCGATGAGCCAGGCGGAGGTGTTCCAGAGCGGTTCGGAACGAGTTTCTCTAACGGGCAATGGCAGGTTTTTCAAGCTGGCGACAAATGCATCAAGCCCGTCGGGCTTGATGACGCGGCCTCCGGTGGTGGCGGCGAGCAACTCCATGGCAGGCATGTCCGGGCGGATCGCGAGGTATTCGTCCTGCAAGGCATTGACCACCCAACCGGCTTGCGCGGTGAGCGCGGGCTTGCTGTCGGTAGAGCGGGTGGTCGCCTCCGCGAGATAGGGGCCGGGCTCGGTGGCGTTGTGGATGGCTTCGAGAGTTCCGGCCTTGGTCGCGTGCGGGTGGGGAGTAAGATGAGTCCATGTGCCGTCGGGTCGGCGGACGCGCAGGTTGACCCCGCCGGATTCGCTGGATTGGAAATCGTCGCCTAACTGTTCCGTGGTGATTTTCTCGCCGCCGTTAGAAATTTCCGTCTTCACGGAGAGCGGACGCGGGACGTCGGATAGAAGCCAGCGCGTCAGCTGCCGCCAGGTCTTGTCCATGTCGCGGCGGGCGGCTGGATTCTTCAAACCCCAGCGCCATAGATCGCCCATGGCGAGCACGGCGGTGTGCCCGCGACCATAGTGGCGGGTCGCGAGGGCGGGGCTGGTGCCGTCCGCAGTATGAAATTTTCCGATCTCGATGGCACCGGGGCGAATTGCAGGGAGGCGGTGGATGTTCGCAAATTCCGGCATACTATCGATCCGTTCCGCCTCCTCCTCCTCGGTGGCGCGCAGCCTCGCCCATGGTTCCAGACGACCCTCGCGGGTGAGATCGTAGCGACCTGCGACAGGTGCGCCTGGCGGGGTGCCGGGATCCAGATAGACGGGGAGCATTTCGCCGATCGGCGTGCCGTTATAGCCGCCTGCGTCGAGCGATTCCGACCCGCCTAACATAATCACGCTGCCGCCGCGCTCGGAAACGAAGCGCTGGAGCAGGCGTTGTTGTTCGCGGTCGAAAAACGCGGCTTCCACGTCGTCGAGGATTACGGTGTCGAATGGGAAAAGCTCGGCGGAAGTTTTTGGAAATCCGGCGGCAAGTTCGTTCGCGTCCTTGGTTTTCAAGCGGATGAAAACAGGCTCGTCAAATCTCTCAGCCTCGTCCTGAGCTTCGAAGCCACGATAGAGCGGATTGCTGCGTTCGCCTTGGCGGCCGCGATAGTCGAACTTCGGTTCACGGCGGGCGATGCGGATCAGGCTGGTCAGGCGTATTTCCGGATCTTCTTCGAGCGCGCGTTGGAGGAACTTGTGTTCGTAATTCGGCCGCCCTCCCAGATAGAGCACCCGGTAGGGGCCGGTATCGCGGTTCGCGGCGGCGAGGCGGCGATTGTTTTCAAGAGTCGCTTCGTGAAATTCACCGGGATTTTCCACTGCCACCTCGACATCGAGGAAGGCGGTCCCCGTGGCCTCCGGGCGGACTTGAAAACGGACCACGGACGTCATGTCGTCGCTAGTGACGGGTTCGCTTTTTTCAGCGAGTTTTTTCCCGTCGTGCTCGTGGATGATCGCGAGGAACGACTTGCCCGCCATGCCTCTGGCGGAAACGGTGACATCGACGATCAGCGGCGCGTCCTCAAACAAAGTCGCCTGCGCGGTGACGGTGGGAATCGATAGATCGAGCAGCGGTTTTTCCGGGGCGATAACTAACGGAAAAGTGGCTGGCAGGCCTTTGAGTCCGGCGGTGCTGTCAGAGGGGCTACCGTCAGTGACTATCAGAATACCAGCGAGCGGGCGGCCCTGATAGCGATCACGCAAATCGCCAAGCGCCTGGCCAAGAGCGGAGCCGGGACCATCGAATGTGAGCGGCGCGCCAGGCTTCGGCTGGCGTAGGCGGGCGTCGAAGGTGTAGGAGTCCACGACGAACTCCTTGGCCAGGCGTTTCTGCCAGTCGGAAGGTTCGGGCGGGACGATTTGTTTCAAACGATCCGCGCGGGAAAGGTCGCCGGACTGGTCCTTGAGTGTCATGCTCGCGCTGGTATCTAGCAGAATCGCCCAATGGTTGGTGCCCGGACGGTTGAAGGATTTCACCCCCTTCGGTTGGAGAATGAAAACGAGCAGCAAGGCGAGACCCGCGAGTTTTAAACCGGCGGCAAGCCAACGCAGTCCGAGGTGCATCGAATGCTTCCGACGGTAGCTGAGAAACAGGCCGATGGCGACGATGGCCAGCAGGATCAGGCCGGGGACGAGCCATTGTTGTTCCGTCCAGACAATCGTCATGGCTGGGAATCGGGTGTGAGGGATGGCAACTGCGCGGTGAATTTCATTTTCCCAATTCTTCAAAATAGCGGCGGACAATTTCGGTGTAGCGGTCAGGCACCGGATCTCGGCCGACGGGGGCTAACGGATCCTCGTGGTCGAGATCTCGCAGGCGGGCGTCCAGTTCTTTCGCAGCCTCGGCGAGCGGTTTGAGAATTTCGTCTTCGATCCGGGTGCGATCGGGTTCCTTGGCATGGCGTTTGAAATCCTTCCGCATCTCCTGACCGGCCTTGCGGGCTCGGGCGACGGCGGATTGCGCGTCGGGATCGGTCACAACGGCTTCGAGGTCGGCCAAGCGATCCCGCCACTCCTCGTAGCCGGTGCCGGAAATGGCCGTGCCGCCGCGCGAGGCGGGGGGGGTTCCGCTCTCGCCGCCCTCCCCGGGACCATCTCCCTGCCCGGTTTTTCCGCTAGCGGCTTGTCCTTGCCCCTGACCTTCGCCTTTGCCCTCGCCGGCAGCTTTCCCATCGCCTTGGCCCGGAGCTTCTCCTCCTTCACCGGGTTGCTTACCCTCGCCGGGCTTTTTGGATTCTCCTGCGGTCTGGCCAGGTTCCTTGCCTTCGCCAGGCTGTTCTCCCTCACCCGGTTTTTTGGCTTGGCCGGGTGATTTTCCAGCTCCGGATGGTTCGGCGGGCCTGGCTCCAGCTTGCTCCGCGAGGCGATTGAGTTCGTCTCGGGCGTAGCGGAGAGCTTGCGCCTCATTGCCGAGGATGCGTTCCGCAGCGGTCTCAATTTCGCGGGTGAGTTTGGCGATGCCTTCGGTGGCTTGTTCGGCGGCTTTTCCGTCACCCGATTGGCTTGCCTTTTCGAGAGCCTTGGCGATGCCGTTCTGGTCCGCTTGGCGGAGCGCTTCGTCGAGGTCCTTGGCGACGAGTGGTTCCGCACGTTCGGCGGTCTCGGCGGTTTCGCGCAGGGCGTCGGTGAGCTTTTTATAATCTTGCTGTTGGCTGGCGATGTTAGGTTGTGAAGCACTGCTCTCACTGAGGCGGGCGGGCTTGGGCGCCTCCGGTTGCGGGGTGGAGCCGGTGACTTGGCGTTGGCGTTCTTGGAGGTCTCGGGCTTCCTGACGGAGATCGCGCAGCTGTTGGGCAAGTTTGGCCGCGCTGGTCTCGCGGAAATCGTCGTGGAGTTTTTCCAAACTTTCCTGAGCGCGGCGACCGGCGGCCAGAGCGTCGCCGAGTTTTTCTTTTTCAAGTTGTTCGCCCGCTTGCTGGGCCTTCTCGCGGGCTTCATTGAGAGCGCTCTTTTGCTCCGGTGCGGACTCGGTGGCTTTCTCTTGGAGCTTGTCCACATCAGCCAGCAGTTCCTGCTGTTGGTCGCGGAGTTGCTTGAGCTGGCGCTCGATCTCGGTCTTTTTCTCGGGCGTGTCGGCTTCGTTGGCCGCCATTTGCAGAGCCTTCATCTCCTCGTTGAGATCGCGCTGGCGCTTGGCCAGTTCGTCGAGGCGTTTGAGAATTTCCATCGCCTCATTTGCCTGTTGGGCGGCCTCGGGCTTCGCGGTCTTCTCGGCCTTGTAGGGGTTGTCCAACGGCTTCAAATCGAGATCTTCCTTGGGCTTGTCCTCCGATGGCGAGGATTCTCCCTCACCTTGGCTTTGCATGATCATTGTCTTGGAACTCATGAGCCGATAGAGATGGCGGAGTGCGGCTTGCTCATGGCCGATGGCGGGTTCGAGCGGCGCGGCGGAAACCTTCGTATGAGCCTCGGCGAGAAGGGTGGAGGCGCTTTTCATTTCCAACCGCGCGTCGGTGAAGAACTTGCGTAAGGCGGGATCGGTCACTTCGGCCTCCATGGCGGCGGCCATTTCGATGGCGATGTCTTGGGACTTGTGAAGCGTGTCGAGCTCGGCGGCGGGCGGCGGAGTGATGGCGATTTCCGCGTGGTCGCGATGCAGAGCCCAAGTGGAGCTCATGATCTTCGTCTGAATTTTGATCAATGCATCTCCGGGAGGCGGGCCGCCGCCACCGGGCGGGGCTGCTTTTTGATAGAATTCCTCGTCGAAATTCCGCACCTGCACGAGATGGATGTCGCCGGTGACGCGGCGCTTGTTGCCATCCGGTCCGATGTCCTCGGCCCACGCG
>JANYFB010000196.1 GCA_025362955.1 Akkermansiaceae bacterium | reverse complement strand
ATTTTCGCCTCATTTAATGCCGCGTGCGGCTGCACCTCGCGCCTGATCCTCTCCCCCTTCTCGCGCTCTGCTCACATCAGTTCGTAATCCAATTGGAGACGCAGCAAAAGCCGGGAGAGGTCCCTAAGTAGCGACTCAGCGGCAAATCCGATCCTCCCAATCATTGACGCCGCCCGCTTCATCGTCTCCCATCCGCCCATGTCCGAGCCGAAAACGAAGCCGCCCATTTCCTCCCACCGATGGGTTCTCGGCTACCTGATGCAGGAAAAGGCGATTTTTCTCCCCTCGCTCGCCGCCCTCTTCTTCACCGCCATGCTCTCGCTGGCCTTCCCGTGGTTCCTTAAGGAACTCATCGGAAATCCGACCGACGCCCTGAAAAACGGGGTCGATCCCGCACAAGTTCTCGCCAAGTCCAACCGCGTCGTCCTCGAACTCACCGCTGTCCTTGCCCTCCAAGCGAGCATCGCGTTTTTCCGCGTCCAGGGCTTCATTCGCTCCGGCGAGTCCGCGCTCAACCGCCTGCGCCGCGACCTCTTCGCCCACCTTGTCCGCCTGCCGATGCGCTTTTTCCAGGAACAACGCTCCGGCGCGCTCAGCAACCGCATTTCTACCGATCTTGGCGTCGTCCGCGACACTCTCATCAACACCGTCCCGCAGGCTGTTAGACAAACCGTCATCCTGATAGGCGGCCTGATATTCATCTTCGTCGCCTCGTGGAAATTATCGCTCATCATGCTCGGCAGCGTCCCCTTCGTCGTGCTCGCCATCGCCTTCTTCGGGCGGAAAGTCCGGGGTTACTCCAGGGCCGCGCAGGACTCGCTCGCCGAGGCCGGCACCGTCATCGAGGAAACCGTCCAAGGCATCGCCGATGTGAAATCCTACACCAACGAGCCCTTCGAGGCTGCCCGCTACGACCGTTCACTGAGCAAATTCCTCGGCGTCACCATGCGGGGTGCGAAACACCGTGCCGCCTTCCTCGCCTTCATTATTTTCGCCCTCTTCGGCACCATCGCCTTCGTCGCCTGGTTCGGTGCGCGGATGTTGGCCCATGGCGAGATCAACGGCACCAACTTCGTCTCCTTCATCCTCTTCTCCATCTTCGTCGGCGCGTCGCTCGGCTCGTTTCCAGAAATCATCTCCCAGTTCCAGCTCACCGCCGGAGCCACCGAGCGCCTCCGCGAACTGCTAGACACCGCCCCCGAGCGCATTGATGGCGATTCCTCGGTGAAACTCAGCGGCTCCCTCGCCTTCCAGAACGTCTCATTCCATTACCCCTCGCGCCCCGAGGCCCAAGTCCTCACCGATCTAACATTCCACGTCCAGCCCGGTCAGCGCGTCGCCCTCGTCGGTCCCTCTGGAGCCGGGAAATCCACCGTATTTTCCCTCATCCTCGGCTTCAATGATCCCCAATTCGGCCAGATCCTCTTCGATTCCCGGCCCGCCTCCAGCCTCTCCCTCCAGGCCCTCCGCTCCCAGATCGCCATCGTCCCGCAGGAAGTCCTCCTTTTCGGCGGCAGCATTCGGGAAAACATCGAGTATGGGAAACCCGGTGCCAGCCTTGAGGAAATCCAGTCCGCCGCCACCCTCGCCAACGCCCACGAATTCATCGCCGCCCTGCCCGAGGGCTACGAAACCCTCGTCGGCCCGCGCGGCACCAAGCTCTCCGGCGGCCAACGCCAGCGCATCGCCATCGCCCGTGCCATTCTAGCAGACCCACGCATCCTCCTGCTAGACGAAGCTACCTCCGCCCTCGATTCCGAGAGCGAGCGCCTCGTCAACGAAGCCCTCGAACGCCTCATGTCAGGCCGCACCAGCCTCGTCATCGCCCACCGCCTCTCCACCGTCCGCCACGCCGACAGCATCCTTGTCTTCAGCCACGGAAAAATCGTTGAGAGCGGCACCCACGACGAACTCATCGCCCGCAACGGCACCTATCGGTTTCTGGTGGAGACCCAGCTTGTCTGAGCGTGATACAAGGCATTCCTGCCTGTTCTTCAAACGGTCTCCTGTGATTTTTCTCCCTCTTGTTTTTGGCAAGAATCACTGGCAAAGCCTCCGTAATCGCAGCAGCTTTCGGCCCTGAAGGCAGTTGCTACTCACGTTTCCAGGATGCTCCCCAGCCATTTCGGCACGGGCTTTTTCAAGGAGATGCGGTTCTCTCGTTCTAAAACCGCGATTTTCCGAAGGGGGTCCGCAGATCGTCGTTGTCGAAGATCCAGACATGTGGCAGATCCCGGATAGCGGCCTGGAGATTTGCTAGGGTGCGTGGTAACGGGTGATCAGTTTCCGAAGGCACGTCATGACCGCCCTGTGAAACGCGCAGCGTTCCGCAATTTCGCCAGTGAGCCGGGCATCCAAGACCAGGGTATCGGAGAGTTCCACAGGCTGACTCATGAGCAGCTACCATTGAGGCAATGGACTTCCGTTTGCTGCGCGTGAATGCGCGGTGTTTCCTCGCGCGAGCGCAGGGAAGCGCCGGGTCCTCGGAAACAGGTTGTCAGATGATCTTGACGATTACATGACCCCTCGCGTCGATCGATAGCGGGCAGTTGGGCAGATCACGCGTGGCTGGGCCATCGGTGACTTTGCCGACGGGGTCGAAGGTCGAACCGTGGCAGGGGCAGTAAAAGGAGTGGTCCGTTTCGGCTTCCAGCTTGCAATGCCGATGCGTGCAGTAGGAGGAAATGGCGCTCAGTTTTCCATGACTCCGCACCAGGAAAAAGCCCTGTTGCCGGAAGCCTTCATACACTCCCTCGGTGGAATAGTTGCTGCCCGGCCCCGCATCGACAATCCGCACGTTCTTCGAACCGGAGGGGGCGCTTCCGGAGCCGAGTGCTTGACACCCCGCACATCCCGCTGCGGCCAGGGAAGTGGCCGTTAGAACGATGAAGCGTTTGCGATTCATGCCATTTTCCGTCTGAGGGTTGGTTTCCATCGTTTTC
>JANYFB010000169.1 GCA_025362955.1 Akkermansiaceae bacterium | reverse complement strand
CCGCCTCCCCGGCCTTTGGGTCGGTTTGGCGGCATCGTTGCGGTCGATGCCGACCGCTTTGTGTGGAAGGATTCTGAAGCCCTCGTCTCCCTTGGGCAGACATTTGAAGGAGGCTCAATTTTCTGCAGATTGGCAAGGGTCAATTTTGGTGGCGATTGAGAGGTGAATTCGGGTTCGTTGGGGAACACCTGCGCCCTCGCGTGTGGTTTTCGGCGCCCTCGCCGAAAATAGCGTCGCTTCTCGTGCGACCCATGTCATCGGCGGGGGCGCCCATGACAACACGCGAGGCGCGAGTGCTCCCCTTCAAGAAAATATCGAACCCAATGGCCGATCAAGCGGGCGCGGAGGGCGGAGTATTGGAAATACGCCCGAAATGTGAAATCTATTGGAAATCAATGGATTCCGAGCGATGGCCTCGCGGCGCCGCAGCAAATCCAGCAGATTTGCATGCGCCGAAGCGTCGTACTCTTGCGTGGGTGCGGATGTTGCAAGCGGATCCGCGAGATCTGCACGCGATCACCGCTGCGGCGCAAACGCCGTTGGCAATCACGCATGCCTCAAAGGGGCCGATGCAAACATGAAGAGGGATAGTGCAAGCGCCTCCGACAATGACGCTTGCGTGAGAAAGGCAAGCGCAAGCGTATCCACTTGTGCGGCAAGCATACCAGCCGGACAGGCATGTCTATCAGGGAGTTAGACGGGCGAGAAAAGTATAGTTGAAAACAGATAGACTATCAGGTCTGTTCTGGTAGATATCGCGGCTTGGTTGGATAAAGGTTGAATACACGATTTTTCCTAACATCCGACTATCACATCCAAAAAACAGAAAGAAACAATCCAAGATGCAAAGTCCAGTACCCACCAACGACGGAAACGTCCTACCGTGGCTCCAAAACTTCCTCCTCAAATTCCAGGTTCAAGGGCCGGGGTTGGGATTTCTCCCCGCGCAGGTCACGGCCACGACCGCCGATTGC
Source organism: Akkermansiaceae bacterium (assembly GCA_025362955.1). Taxonomy (GTDB): domain Bacteria; phylum Verrucomicrobiota; class Verrucomicrobiia; order Verrucomicrobiales; family Akkermansiaceae; genus Luteolibacter. The sequence goes on along the minus strand of JANYFB010000169.1, from coordinate 1,975 downwards.
AACATGCTCATCTATCTGGTCCAGACCTATGTGGCGGTGACGCGCCAGAATGTGGCTGCTGCCCTGCAATATAAAGATCTGATTAAGAACGGTCCGATTGGCACGCCAAGCGGGACGGTGCCGATGGCCGCCGCGCTACCCGCAGCTCCGGCGACGGTGGCGTCTGGAGTCTTGCCCCGCTTGCGGATGCTGGTACAGGAAATTAAAAACAAGCCGGCTTACAATGCAAACATTGGCGCGGATCTTGGGATCATTGCTGCCGCTCCGGCCGCAGATCTTGCCCCGCCCACCTTGTCTGTGGGAAACACCCAAGCCACCAACGTGACACTGGGCTGGTCCAAGAACGGCTGGACAGATGTGAGAGTGCAAGCGCGTGCCCAAGGCACCGTGGACTGGACGGATCTGGGGATGGACTTGTTTAGCCCCTTCGTGGACACCCGCCCGTTAGTGGCACCTAACACACCTGAGGTGCGTGAATATCGGATGTGTCATCTGGACGGTGACACGGCACTCCTAAACTGGAGCGCAGTAGAAGTGGTGACGGGTGCCTTGTCCGCCGGTTTTTTCGCTTTCTTATGAAATGAGGAGTCCATGGGCTTCAAATGAGCGCCGGATCGGTGCCGATCATACCGATGAGACTGGCGCGGTGGGCTGGCGAACTCACTTTTTCCAAGACGGACTTGGCTTTGACGAGGCGGTCTTGGATTTTCAGGCGCTTGAGTTCGCTCTCGTAGTTTGGTTTTATAAGGAACGTTTCCAGATAGGTGACGTGACGTTTCCACAGGGCTTGATCCACTGAGGCTTTGGCATCGAGGCGGGCTTGATACCAGTCGGAGGCGATGAGGGACTCGCGGGTAAAGAGGGCGCGGATGGCGGGGTCGGTGAGGGTTTTTCCCTCGAACTCGCCGTAGGCCATGAGGTGGAGCAGTGCTTTGAGCGGCGGGCAGGCGAGGTCGATGCTACCGTCTTTGAAATAGTTGAGGGCGACGGTGCGCTGGGTTTCGATAATGTTGTCGAGGCCGTCGATAAAGTCTTCCATGGATTGCAACTCGGGCCGCAGCATGTCTGCGGTAAAAACGGTATCTGCCGCAGAAAACATCCGCCCGAAAAAGGTGGTCACAAAAGTCTCGGTGATACGGTAGCCGAGGCGGCTGGCTTCGATGAGTTTGCCCCTATGCTCGAAGTTTCCGATTTTTTCGAGATAACCCTTTTCAATGAGATATTCCGGCTCGCGCTCCGGGATGAACATGCGCGACCAGACCTCGGGAACTAACAAACTGATGTCATGATCGACCCGGTATTTTCGTCCAATGTGACCGGCGGCGCTGGTGAAGCCGTGGTAGTTCGTTAGAAGAAATGATACGAGCGCGGCGTTCACGTCGTGGATCGGAAGGATCGCGTTGAACGGGCCTTTGGTGAGCGCGCCCTCGCTGCCCGCGCCGGTGGTAGATGGGCTTTTCCCGGTGAGCGAGGAAATGAAATCCATGAACAGTTCCGGCAATTCCTGATAGTGGATGGGGCCATAAACCGCGAGAGCACGGATGCCAGCCGCCTCGTCCGGCGGATTGTTGCGCCTTCCTGCTAGAACGGAATTGACCGGCATTGGCACCGGGGCATCGAGCGGCAGGCGGCGGTAGAAACGTGCGCCCAGAACTGCCAGATAGACTGAGCGCGGGTCTTCGAGGTCAGGACGGTTTTGCAGGTAGCGGGGATTCTTCGTCGGTTTACCATCGACGATCCGTGGCTGGTGCGAACTCACAACATAGTCTGGTTTTTCCGCCTCCACGAAGGCGGTGAGCATTTTCCGCAGTGGCGGGGTGAACTGCTCGAAGCGGATGGCATCCTTGACCATGGCATGCGCGGCCGGGCGGGCGATGGGCTCGTAGTTAGACCCTTTGCCAAAATAAATTGCCGTAACCCTCACAATAGACTGGTACGACCGTTTGAATCATTCAATAATGACAAATCGCTCGTC
>JANYFB010000162.1 GCA_025362955.1 Akkermansiaceae bacterium | reverse complement strand
GTTGGACAACGCCATCTCTTACGATATTCGCATAGAGAGTGCCGCCGGCGTTGGTAACAGTGCCATTGACGATTCCGTCTGTGAGACCATTGGCATCATTATATACATTACCGGTGATGATTACAGGACTGATAGGAAATGTCACGGTCGCCAACATAGGTGCCGCCACACTGGAGCTGTTGGCTACCGCATTATTGGTGACTGTTTTAGTCCCGTTGTTGATGGTGACGCGAAATTTGACAGTAGCGGAGGCTCCGGGAGCCAGATCTGGCGGGGCAATTCCGGTGCCATCCAGCGGAAACGCTGTGCCTATGGCATCGTCCGAAACTGCGACGCCATTGAGTACAGTGGAGTTGGGAACGTAAGTGGTACCTGCGGGAATAGAGTCCGTGAAGTTAGGGTTAACAAGGTTGGTGACGCCGTCGTTGTTAAGGAAAAGCGTAAATAAAACAGTATCAGCCTGATCGATTACGCCATTGGCATTCAAATCCGTAGCCAATGCGGCGAATTTTGAAAAAATAGGTGCCGCAAACGGAAGGATGGCATACCCCAGATCGAGATAAGGTAGCGCAACTCCCGAAGTAGCGGGATCCTCACCCCAAGCTCCAGCTAGACCGATTGAGTCGGTGGTGAAAAGCAATGCCTTCGACATGTCAAAGGTGGTCGGATTATAAATCGTCTGAACACCTAATTTGGGGACCAGATACGAGACATCGTACTTCGATCCGTCGGGTGCCGTGTTCGGCCCGGTGCTGCGATCACCACTATAGTTCACGTAAACGGTAGTGGTGGAGGTCGGGGTGATCCATACAGGACTGCCGTTTGCGTCAGGAGTGCCGATGGGCGCGGAGGTATCGTCACCTCCTGGAGCAAAGGGAGCTATGATCGAAGTAGTTAGTGACGTATCGGGCATCAACGCGTAGCCCCAATCCTGGTTCTGGTTCGCAGAGGTTGAGGCTGTGCCTGCATCATTCGCCCCGACGGCATAAAAGGACTCCCCCGTCACCGTGAAAAAATGCACGGCAGAACCCAGCGGCATGTTAAAAGTGGCATTCCCTTTTGACGGCACGGTGATCGTTCCGGTGGTGGAGAGACCTTCGTAGCTCACGGTAATGGGCTTGGTCTGCGGATTGTAAAGGAAGACCACGTGGGGCTGTGAAGCAGTTGTGGTGGTTACCGGTGCGAAATAGCCCGAGGACCATTGAGCGGTCGGTCGCACAGCGAAGGTCCGCGACTCATAGTTTGATCCGATATCTCCTGTCACTTCGTGAACTTGTACCGGCTTGCTTGTCGTTACGGTGGCTCCCGCAACCACCCCGCCGTTGACGAACATTGTCTGCCCCATTTGCAGAGTCTGGGATTGATCGAATGTTCCATCTGCATTCGAGTCCACTTGCACCAACGTGTTATCTTGCGACGCCATGATATGAATCGATGTGTATTCAAACTGCTGATAGGCAGCCGTCGCAGTACCCACCGGCATCTGGAAGGACGTGCCGAACTTGCGCGTGTCATACGCTTCAGCCGAAGTACCAATGAGAGGACCAGGGCTGATAGGCCATCCCACACGAGCCACCGCGATACTGTTCGTGGAACTGATACGGTCGCGGCCATCGTAAAACAGGCTCGTGGAAACCCTTGGAAGGGTCACGCTATTATTCAGAACGATTACTCCGCCAGCAGGAATAATGTCCGATGGGTAGCCGGGGGCCGTGCCATTGGATGTGTTACCATCACCCCATATCTGGGTGGACGCTACGGCCGGAGCGGACGGATCCGCATCATATCCATCTTCCCATTGATCATAGTAAATCACCGTCCCGGCTTTTGGCACAGCGATCGAGATGACGCTCTTGATACTGCTACCGATGGTAGCCCCAGTACCAATCGCCTGCCACGCGGTCTGGAGGTCGGTGTCAGTCAGTGGGACGAAAAAAATCTGTGCTGGTGCCGGTGCTGCCATCCCGGCAATCGGCACCAACATCCATGTTAGAAAATAAACAAGTGGGCACCATTGTACAAAAACCGAGTGTTGGGTCATGGGTAGGGGTGGAGAAAAATTTAGCAGGGGGTGAATCGCTGGCGTTTTGGCACAACGCAGCCCCCAGGGTCACCCTGACAATCCTTCCTAAACTGCATAAATCCGGGGGAGGATTGTCCATGACGGACGAGTTGCTGCATTTGCCATCTTCGCAAACGATAGAACTCATTCCCAAAATTTTTGCTGATTGTCAACAAAAGTTAATTAAATTTATACGATCATCCTTGGGTAACTACAAAAAATTCATCCCACGCATTTTTTCACTGAGACCAACCCATTCCAGGTTTTAGGCAGCACAGACAGTCCCCGGATCATGAAAATTAAAGCGATTCGCTCATTTTCCCCAGAACTGATCCCCCCTCTCAGCTTCCAAGCCATACCGGGTTCATCCGGGCAGGCCCAACAAATAGGGTATGGAATTCAAGCGACTCTCACGTTGCAAGCATGTTGTTTAAGCCCATCCAGCAATCACTTCAGCTCAGGACTTTTGCCGGAGAAGATCGCGGATCTCGGTGAGCAACATTTCCTGCGCGCTCGGTGCTGCAGGGGCCGCTACCGCCGCCTCTTTCTCCGTCAGCTTTTTCGCCTTGCTGATTGCCTTCACGACCAAAAACATCACGAACGCTACAATCACGAAATTAATGGCTACTGTAACGAAATCCCCATAGGCAATGACAGCACCTTGTTTCTTCGCTTCGACGAGATTGGTAGCGGTCACCGAGTCGGAAAGCGCAAAAAATTTATTAGTATAGTCCATCCCGCCCGACAACTTTCCGACAAGCGGCATGATGAGGTCCTCAATGAAGGCACCCGATAATTTTACAAAAGCCGCTCCCATTACAAAGGCCACAGCCATGTCGATTAAATTACCTTTCAGCGCAAATTCTTTGAATTCTTTGAACATAATTAATCGTGTCGTTTGGATTTCCTTGCTAAATGCACGATCTTTGTTTGCACGCCAAGCTAAATTTTTCAGATTGCCTGCGACGTTCCGAATCCATCGCTCCAAGTCGCCCAAGGTACCGTTCAATTCAACCTTCGCTGCGACGTGAATGCCGAACGTGTTAGGAAATTTCGCCCATTTGTATGAACCGCTCGGGCACTTTCCGCTTTCCCGCAAGCAGGTGCAGGACTAGCTTCCCGGCGACATGAGTAGTTGCGGGCCGAAAATGAAGATGGATCCAGCCTTGCACCGGGACAAGAAGCCGGACTGGATCAAGGTTCGATTACCAAACAATCCGGCGTTCTGGTCCACGAAATCGCTGATTACCGACCTGAGACTGGTCACCGTCTGCGAAGAAGCGCAGTGCCCTAACCGTTGGGAATGCTGGGGCCAAGGCACCGCGACTTTCATGATCGCCGGGGACAAATGCACGCGCGCCTGCGGATTCTGCGCCGTGAAAACCGCCAAGCCCGACGCTCTGGAATCCGATGAACCCGCTCGTGTCGCCGAGGCCACCCGCCGGATGAATCTCCGCCATGTCGTCATCACTGCCGTCGCCCGCGATGACCTGCGCGATGGCGGGGCCGAGCATTTCAAGCGGACCATCGAAGCCGTCCGCCAGGCGAATCCTGAGATTATCATTGAGGTGCTAGTGCCGGATTTCAATGACCGCGATTGGGCGCTTTCCATGGTGATGGATGCCCGCCCGCACATATTCAACCACAACCTGGAGACTGTGGAGCGCCTCACTCCGCTCGTCCGTTCCCGAGCCCAATATCAACGCAGTCTCATCGTGTTGAAAAAAGCGAAGGCGATGGTCGATGGCAAGGTCGCCACCAAAAGCGGGATCATGTTAGGCCTAGGCGAGCGCCCCGAGGAAATCCTGCGAGCCATGGACGACCTGCTTGCGCATGACGTGACCGTGCTGACGATGGGCCAATATTTGCGTCCGACGCAGAAGCACCTGCCGGTCGTCGAATACATCACGCCCGCCGCTTTTGACGAATACAAGGCCATCGCGTTAGCCAAAGGCTTCCGCCACGTCGCCAGCGGCCCGCTGGTCCGCAGCTCCTATCATGCGGCAAATTTCCGACCCGAGCTGGACGTCCTCGAAGCCATCGAGGCCGATGTCCGCGCCAGCCGGGGGCTCGAACTCGGTCCCGAGCACCTATCCCTGCCCGCCGCCAAGCCCGGCCTCATCAAAGCCATCGCCTGACTACCATGCGCCACTGGCTGATCAAATCCGAACCCGACGTTTTCGGCATCGACCACCTTGCCAAGGTCGAACGCGAACCGTGGAGCGGCGTCCGGAACTATCAGGCGCGGAATTATATGTGGAAGGAAATGAAACCTCGGGATCTCGCCCTGTTCTACCATTCAAACGCCAAACCACCCGGCGTGACCGGTATAGCCCGAGTCGTCGGTGCCCCTTACCCGGATCCCACGCAGTTCGACGCGAAAAGCGATTACTACGATCCCAAGTCCAAGCTGGACAATCCAAGGTGGTGGCTAGCAGATTTTGAATTTGTAGGCAAATTCAAGGAAATGCTCACACTCGAGGCTCTCAAGACGGATCCTGTTCTATCAGAAATGATCGTCTGCCAGCGCGGCACCCGCCTTTCCATCACCCCGGTCGATCCGCTGCACTTCAAGCGCGTCTGCAAGCTCGCTGCTTGGAAAACAGGGCGCTGACTTCAGTCCGCATTTTTATATAAAAAACCGGGAGACAAATCCCCCACCCCACTCCGCTTTATGGATGAAGTTACCCCTATGGCAACTACTACTGCGGTCACCGAAGCATCGCCCGCCGCTTCCGCTTGGCGTGAGTGGCTGGAACTGCACGGCCCGAAACTCCTGCTCTTCGCCCGCCAGCAAACCCGTTCCCACGAAGACGCGAAAGACATTTTTCAAGACGCTCTTGTGAAACTCGTGGAAAAAGTCCGCACCGGCGAGTTCGTCGGCGGGCAGGAATCCTGGCAGCCTTATCTCTATACCGCCATCCGCCGTCTGGCAATCGACCTGAGCCGTCGCGACGACCGCCGCAAACGGCGCGAGGACAACGTTACTGCCGATGCGGAAACCGAGCAATACGAAGCCTTCCATCCATGGTTCGAGAGCGAGACCTCCGACGATGAAACCCGCGCCCAACTTGAAAAAAGCCTCAAAGAACTGCCCGCGAAATTTTCCGAAGTCATCCTCATGAAAATCTGGGGCGAGCGCACGTTTGCCGAAATAGGTGAAACTTTAGGCATTTCCCAAAACACGGCGGCCTCCCGGTATCGCTATGGACTTGAAGCCCTCAAACGAAATCTCGGCAGTGCCCGCCGACGAGGCGATCTTTCAATCTAACTTTTTCTAACTGAACCGTCATGACTCCTGATCAAGCAACCCTCGAAGCGGAACTTCGCGAACTCCAAGCCGCCACGCTCGACGAAGCGTTGCTCTTGCGACTCGAAGCTGCGGCGGAGGGAAGCCTGACCCAGCTCGGGCATGAAGAAATCCGCTTCGAGGCGTTTTTACGTGATTGTTCGCCTACCGCTCTTTCAGCCGATTTCCTCGCCAAGCTCGAAACGATCATCCACGAAGTCCCCTTCTCCGTGAACGAAAAAATCGTGCTCTTCCCCAAGGCTAACAGCGCTCCCAGATCCCGCCAAGCCCGCTCGATGTGGGGCGCGGCCGCAGCGGTTGCCCTCTTCGGCGCGGTTTCCGCCCTGATGATCCCTGCTGGAAAAGCCCCTTCTAACATCGCTGCTCGAACCGCCCCGATTTTCCACCCGGCCAGCAACTCCGCGACCGGAAATTTCGTTCCCGCCAGCTTCAACCGTGGCCTCAGCGAGGTGCATGATGAAGGCGTCATCTGGAAATCCAACCATCAGCCCCATAGTGTGGTCCGCGTCGTTTACAAAGACCTCATCACCTTGAAGGATGAAACCGGTCGGACCTACCAAGTGGAGCAACCACGAGTCGAGTATATGTTGGTGCCCGCGAAAACTGATTGATAGATTTTCATTAAACAAACCATCCGAACTACTACGCTTCTCGTAAGTAAGTCATGAAAACGAAAAAATTCCCATTCATCGAAGTTGCGCTAACTGCCTTCCTGGTGACTCCCATCTTCGCTTTGGAAGCACCGGAGGATGACGCGCCGCCTCCGCCCGCTGTGGATCAACACGCTCCCAAGCTCCCGGAAATCAAACTTCCCCAAGGCAAAATTGTTCTGCCAAATGCCGAGCCACAAGCGGAAGCCCCATTCCTTGGAGTCGTCTCCGGGGAAGTGCCTGAAATGTTAGCCGAGCACCTCGACCTAAAACCCGGCGAAGGGATTGTGGTCCGCTCGGTAGTTCCCGATGGTCCAGCCGCGAGATCCGGTGTCGTCGTCAACGACGTGATCACCAAGGTCGCGGGACAGCCGGTTGGTTCGTCGTTAGATGTTTCCCATCAAATTTCCGGCCACAAGCCGGGCGAGAAAGTCTCTCTCGATCTCATTCACAAAGGCAAGCCGACTTCTCTTGATGTCACACTCGGGGTTAGGCCCGCCGAGATTGCGGCAGCCGGACCACAGCCGTTAGACCCGCTCAATCTCGATGGATTTCCCAAGGAACTGGCCGACCGGGTCCGGGATGCCATCGCCGGCAACATCGGCAGACTCGATCTCCAACTCGGAGGCGATGAGGCTCAAGTGGATCAACGCGTGGAGCAGGCCCTGCGTGACGTGAAAAAACGCATGCAAGGGGCAATGCAGCAGAATGGTCTTATCCCACCCGCTGTGGATGCGGGCGGCAAGTTCCAGATCCAAGGCGGTGCGACCGTTAGAATGAATGACCAGGAAGGCAGCGTCGAAGTGAAATCCACGGACGGAGCCAAGGAAGTCACCATCCGTGATCGTCTGGGCAAGGTCATTTGGAGCGGCCCCTGGGATACCGCACAGGACAAGGCCGCAGCCCCGGCTGACGCACGCCAGCGGGTGGAGAGCCTGAACATCGACAGTAATTTCAATGGCAACGGACTGCGCCTGCAAATGCGTCAAGCCGCGCCACCGGACCCTGGCGATCATTGATCGCTAACATTTTTTCATGGAGCTGGGTTCACACCCGCGTTTGGCAAGTGTCCGGACGCGGGTGTGTTTTTTATCCTGAATGGGAAAACAGAAACCACGAAAGACGGGAAATGACACGAAGGATCATGAAGGCGAAGCCTTCGTTCACGCCCCTCGAATCAAGCGGGGACGGAAGCGTTCCCGCTCCTTATCGACAAGGTGCCGCTCAAAGTGATTTTCCCTGTCGCAAGCACGCCTTCCGGTCCCCGCACCTCGCCTTCCACCTGCACCAGTCCACCCATCCGGCCTTCGACCTTGGCGCGGATTTCCAATAGATTTCCCGGCAGGGCGGCACCCAGGATTTTCGCTGCGCGAATTCCTGTTAGCCGCAGATCGGACATTGCGGGATGCTCCGGGTCTGACTGCGCGACAACGCCGCCGAGCTGCGCGATGGCCTCGATGAGGATCACGCCCGGTATCATCGGATTGCCGGGAAAATGCCCTTCGAGAAATGTCTCATCGCCGCGGACCTGATAAAGTGCTGCCGCCTCACGACCGGGAACAAGCGATATGAGTTCGTCCACAAAGCGGAACGTGGGTCCATGCGGAAGGGCTTGTAGAGCGGTTTGGATTTCAGAATTCATCGAAGAAACCGCATCTTGTGGATGAGACTGGAGGTGACAAGCCGGATCGCTGCGAAAAAATCAATTCGACCGTCAGAAGAATAGCCATTACCTTCGGTGTCAGTGGAATCCAGCGATCCTAGCGCCCTCACGCTCCCGTCTCCGGAGGCGATGACGCTCCGTTGGTGGCTGCGTGCTCCATGGGATTACGTGATGATGGCGCTGGGACTCCTCTACTGGGGCGTCTTTGGCGGGCTTCTCACCTTGATCGGCGGGCCGTTGCATTGGTTGCTGCCGAGGCGGGCGGGCGAGCGGCTCGGACGGTTTTTCCTTCATCAGTTGTTCCGGAAATTCGTCGTTTTATTGAGGCTTTCGGATCTGGTTCGGGCCGATCTTACCGCTCTCGACAAGCTGGAAGGGATCAAGCATTCCTTCATCGCGGCGCCTAACCACACCTCGCTGTGGGATGTGGTTTTCATCATTGCCCGACTACCATCCGCCGTGTGCGTGATGAAAAAACAGATCCTCCACAACATCGCCCTCGGAGGTGGCGCGCGGCTGGCCGGCTACATCGCCAACGACGGAATCACCCGCATGATCCGGGATGCTTCAAAGTCGCTGGCAGAGGGTGGGCAGCTCCTGCTGTTTCCCGAGGGCACCCGCACGAAACCCGATGCCAGATGGATCAATCCGCTCAAAGGCGGCTGTGCGATCATCGCGATGCACTCGCAGGTGCCGGTCTATCCGATTTTCATCCGCAGCAATACCCGCTTCCTGCAAAAAGGCTGGCCGCTCTGGCGGCGACCGGTTTTCCCTATCCTCATGCGCTTCGATCTCGGCGAGCCGCTGCTTCCGCAAGTCGGCGAGTCGTCGCAGGAATTTACCGCGAGATTAGCTGCGGTTTACGAGCAAGACCTTTCAAAGCCAGATCCCTTGCGGCGGCAGATTGCCCCGGAGTGAAGCGGGAATCCGCCCTGTATCCCGGAAACGCGGACGCAGGAAATACCCACAGGGTATCGGCCTAGAAGCCATGGGGCATGGAAAAGACTTTGATTTATGGATTTATCCACAATTGGGACATCTCTTCCATCAGTCATCCCGCTCACGGTATTCCCTGATGCTTGCCCAATCCGGTTTCGCCCTCTAAAGCAGTCCGCACATGGCCGATGCGCGACCGCTGATTCTGATTCCCAGCTATAACACGGGACCGATTCTCCTGAAAACGGTGACCGCAGCCTTGGCTCTCAATACCCCGGTATGGGTCATCTTCGACGGCTCCACAGATCGCTCGCCCGAACTCATCCAGCACCTTGAAACAGCCGATCACTGCGGATTCAGGATCATATTTCTCAGGGTTAATTCCGGCAAAGGTGCGGCAATCCTGCACGGACTGCGCGAGGCGATTCCAGCCGGATTCACCCACGTCCTGACCATGGATGCCGACGGCCAGCATCCGGCGGATAAGGCTGCGGATTTCTTCAAATGGTCCGCAGCTCACCCGGCAGCGGCAGTTTTTGGACGGCCGGTTTTCGATGCTTCCGCTCCTTCCCTGCGGGTGAACGGTCGGAAAGTTTCCAATTTTTGCGCCAATTTGGAAACCCTCGGTTGGGGCGTGGATGATTCATTATTCGGCATGAGACTCTATCCAGCGCACGATCTGCTAGAAGTGCTGGAATCCACGACATTTGCCCGTCGCTTCGATTTCGATCCCGAGGTGGCCGTCCGGCTCGCCTGGAGCGGCGTGCCGATCATCAACCTGCCAACGCCCGTCCGCTATCCAAGCAAGGAAGAGGGTGGCGTTTCCCAATTCCGTTACGTGCGGGATAACATCCTGCTCTCTTGGATGCACATCCGCTTGTTTTTCGGATTTATCGCCCGCCTTCCCCTGCTGGTGGCCCGTGGCTCGAACCCGCTTGACCACCTCAGCCCTCCTTCCTCATGAGTGCTCCGGATGTTAGGAAAATCGCCGCTTTATTTGCGGGCCATTGGGATCGGAACTACGTCGCCGCCAAACTCATGACCGATCCGGTTTATGCCACTCTCGCAGAAAATTTACGGGGTTCATCACTGCCTTTGTTAGACCTCGGTTGCGGGCTGGGACTGCTGGCATTTTACTTAAGACAGGCGGGCGTCGAGGTGCCAATCCATGGCCTCGATTACGACTCACGGAAAATCGAGGCCGCACGACAAGCCGCGCCTTTTTCCAATGCCATGGATCTGTTATTTTCCCACTACGATGTCCGCACGGGCCTGCCCGAGCACGAAGGCAACGTGAGCATTCTCGATATCCTCCAGTTCTTCACCCCGGAGGAACAGGAATCCTTGTTGAAACTTGCGGCGTCTCGTGTCGCGTTCGGTGGCAAGCTTGTCATCCGCTCGGGACTGCGCGATGCTTCGTGGCGTTTCAAAACCACGGTGGCGGGTGACCTGTTAGCCAAGGGGACTTTCTGGATGAAAGCCGCACCGACTCACTATCCGACTGCGGGCGATTTTGAAAAAATCCTCGGACCTTTCGGAAGATTAAAAATTTCTCCGCTTTGGGGGAAGACGCCATTCAATAATCACTTGATCGTGCTCACGCGCTGATTCACGCATTTCCTACACTCGTGGGAGGGAAAAGGTGGCCCGAGACGGATTTGAACCGCCGACACGTGAATTTTCAATCCACTGCTCTACCGACTGAGCTATCGGGCCATAATCTCCAACCGCCCTTGCGGACGGGGCGGCAGTAAGAGTCGCCCCATGAGTTTTGACAACCGGAAAATCAACCGATTACAGATTTTTCCCAGCGGGCTCATTTGAACAACGAACTAAACGAGGAAAAGCACCGGGCCATTCCGATCTTAGCCGGTCCAGAACTGTGGACGGAGAATCTTGATTGCGCTAATACTCTTTGCGTTGTCTGCGGTGCTCTCACCGAAGTGTGCAATCGTTCCTTACCAATAGAATGGAGCGGGCAAGAACTCACATTTAAATGAGCCCGGCCTATTACGGAGTGACGACAAACCGATAGAAGCATTTCGGATCGCTGGCGGAGGAGTCAGTGAAGGTGCGGTCGGTGGGGGCTCCTGTGGCGGTCGTGAGGCCGGTTTGGGGAGTCCCGACGTTGACCCAGCTTCCGGCAGACATGGATGCCGAGCGTTGCATTTGATAGCTGTGGCCGGAGTGGGTAGGCACTTTTACAGTGACGACATTGGCGGATTTGGACGCGCTGCACATTCCGAGCGTGCTGGAGTCGATGACGATGCCGTTGTTGATAAAATTGGACGGGAGGCTTTGGAAGCCGGTTAGAAGATCGAGGATGCCGTTGTTCGTGAAGGTGCCGGAACTTTGGAAGCCGGTGCCTGCGGTGAATTGCATGGAGCCGTTGTTGGTGATGTTGCCGCTGACGGTAAGTCCGCCCGGTATGCCGCAGCTGGAGGTGACAATGCCGTCGTTGACGAGAGCGGCGTTGAGCGTGCCGCAGCCAGCCAGAGTGCCGCCAAGCGCGATGTGAACGGACGCCATGCTCAAAGTGCCGCCACTGAGATTGAGGGTGGCGGCAGGAGCGATCTCGGCGGTGCTCGTGTTTGTGATGGAACCCGCCAGAACGAGGGTGCCGCCTGAAATGGTGGTGGTGCCAGCATAGGTGCTGGCACCGGACAGTATCATGTTCCCGCTGCCCAGCTTGGTAAAGCCGTATGGGCCGCTGAGGATCCCGGCGAAGGTGGTGGATAAATTGTCGCTCCCGGTGGACAGCCCGCCGGTGGTAAGTTTGACCTCGGTGCCGGCCACGCCGGTTAGAGATCCGATGGCTTGCATACTACTGCTTTGGTTGTCCAACTTCGCAGTCCCGCTGGTGAGGCTGACTGCGGTGGCGGCAGGCAGACAGCCGTTCATTAAAGTTTCGCTGCCGTTCGTGTGCAATGTTTGTAAATCCGCAGCAGACAGCGCCCGATTCCACACCCGAACTTCATTGTAGGTCGCGCTGGCGGTGGAATCGCTGGGAAATTCGGACCGGCCGAGCCAGCAGTTCGTATCATTTAAATTAGCGAGCGTATTGGTGCTATTGAAGGTGCCACGTGCCGCACCGAGAGTGGAAGTGTTACTTAGTGCGCGATACCATGTCGCCCGCGTCGTGCCACCCGCTCCCGCTCCGGGTTCAAGGACCAAGGCGATGTGGAATTCCGCTCCGAGCGTGTAGGGCTGGTTCGAATTATCGACCGCGCTGACTGTAGAACCCCACCATTTCACGCGATCAGTTGCTAGAGTGGATGACATGGTCCAGCTCATGTAGAAATTGTCAGCGGTGGTGGAGCCGAAGTCGAAGATACGCCCCCAATTTTGAACGGCATTCTGCGTGGCCCAAAACTCCAACGTGACGGGAGTGGTGTCGTTCGGTAGCAGGTTGGAGCCGAGGCTGATGTAGTCGGAAGCCGTCCGGGTGCCGCCGACCATGGTGATGGAATTCGTCCCGAGCGTGGCATTGTTCGCACCCACTTCGACGATGCTCGCATTCTGGGTGCCTACTGAATCGTTGAGGCTGTTATTGAAACTCCAGCGATGGGACGGGGCGGCACCGAGAATCTTGAGCGTGCCATCGTTGATAATGGTAGCACCGGTGTAAGTGCTCCGGCTGGAAAGCGTGACGGTGCCCGTGCCGGACTTGGTGAGGTTTTTGGAGCCGCCAATAGATCCCGCGCCACTGACAACATAGTTGAGGACTGAATTATTAAACGTTATAGTTCCCGGAGTCCAAGGACCGTTGATGACTACGGTGGGTGAAGTGGCGGAATCGTTGAATGTTAGGTTGCTGCTATCAGAATACTGCGCGGAATTTCCACTGTCCTGCCAGTTGAGCGTGGAGGTGTCCCAAGCGTTACTGGTGGCACCGGTCCATGTGAGGTTAGGCGCGGTGTCGGTGAAGGTAGCCTTGATCACGCCAGCGGTAGAAGTATCGAATGTAGCCCTCATGAGCGAGCCAGCAGGAGGCACTAGGATGAAGGTGGGATTTCCGGTGAAGGTGGCCGCATAGTTTGCAATGGTGAAGGTGCCGTTTGAAAGGCTGCCGGAGAGGATGTTAGGCCGGATGTAAATTGTGCCATTGAGGGTGAGGTTGCCTAAGAAATTCAGGCCGGTGACGATACCGTTAGAAAAGTTAAAAGCAAGCGTACCACCGGTGTTGACGGTGACATTTCCGCGCAACGTGCCGGTGCCACCGAGAGTCGCGCCGGAGGACACGGTGAGGGCGGACCCGGTGATCACGGTGTTTACCACTAAGGTGCCAGCGGAGACGGTGGTAACTCCGGTGTAGGTGCTGGTCTCGAAGTAGGCGAGTGTGGCGCTGCCGGACGCTGTAGCGGGCTTGGAAAGTGTGAGCGTTTGGGCATCGACCACTGCCGCGATGCTGGTGCCGGGTGCGATTCCGGTCCCTATAATCGGCATGAAGGCCCGCAATCCGGCGGTATTCGCGGGGCTGACGAAGGTGGCGGTGGTGCTGCCGAGAACGGTGACGGTGGCAACGCTGTAGTTCGTGGACGGGGCGAGGGTAAGGGTGCCCGTGCCCAGCTTGGTGATGGCGGTGGGTCCGCTGCCGTTGATGATGACGCCCGAATAGGTGGAGTCTGTGTTTTTTCCTCCGATGCGCCAAGTTACCGTATTATTGCTGATGCCGCCAGACAGCGAGGATGTGGTCGAGCCGGAGAGTTCACCGATGTCGATGGTGGCGCTACCGGTGATGTTGTATTGTCCATTAACTTCGGGGCCTAAGTTAAGCGCCGCATTCGGAAATCCTGTGCTGTTAGTCGCTCGGAAATCGCCGCCGTCGCCATCCGTGAGGACATTGATCTGGCCGCTAAAGGCGGACCAATTCCCGCTCACATCGGTCCGGATGTAGCCGGTGTAAAACGTAAATACGCCGCCCCCGGTGAGCGAGCCGTGGAGGCTGCAACGTCCGTCCGCATTCAGCCGTGCGGTCGCACCGGTGGGCACGATGAGATTCCAATAGGTATTGTCGTTATTTTGGACATCAGCCATTGTGAGTGCGCCGTTGTTGATGGTGACCGAGCCGCTGCCGAGGGCGTTCCTATTAGCGTTAGATCCGGCAAGATAGATGGTGCCGGAGTTGATCACCGTCCCGCCGCTGAAAGTGTTGGTGGCGGCAAGCAGGAGCGTGCCGGGGCCTGATTTCGTGAGTGTGCCACTGCCAACCACACCGCCACTGATCTGAATGGAACTGCTGCCGGAGGCCACATCGATGGTAGCGCCACCCGTCCCGAGAGTCGCACCACGGTCGGTGTTAGTCTGGGCACCGGTGAGGCGGAGGGTTGCGCCATTGATCACAAGATTTGCGGCGCTTGCCGATGCCGCACCAATCGAGCTGGGGCTGCCGGCATTGGCGAGATTGTCGATGGCAAGGACGCCGCCGTTGATCGTGGTGGCACCGGTGAAATCATTTGTCGTAGCGATGGTCAGGGTGCCACTACCGCTCTTCGTTAGCCCACCAGTTCCGCTGATAGAGCCAGTGCCGTTGAAGGTGTAATTATTGGTGGCGTTGACCGTGACGCTGGCAACTGGCAGCGCGGTGGAGAGCGTGGCCGTAGTGGCCGCTACGCCAGTGGAGTCAAAGGTCACCGCATCGCTAGCGACGAAGACCCCGGGCACCCCCGCGCGCAGCCAGTTTTGGCTCGCAGCTAGATCCCATGCCGCACCGGATCCGCGCCAAACGATGGCTCCCGGCGCGGGCGTGACTGGCACTGTCAGGGTGATCGCACCTGAGCCGACAGCCAGAGTATAAGGCGTGCCTACCGGCATCGTGACGGTGAGATTAGCGAGGCTCCCGGTGAGGGTGCCCGTGTAAGTGACCAGGGTGTAAGTGCCGGGGACGAGTTGGCCGTTGAGCGCCTTCACGACGATCGCGACCTTACCGGTTAGAACAAGATTTCCAGTCACGGCGATGCGGTCGCTCGGGGTGGTTAGGCCGCCCGGATCATTGGAAAGATCGAGCGCGAAAACTGATCCATCCTCTGCCGTCAAGCCCGATCCGAGGGTCAAGGTGCCTGCATTTCCCATTCCCGCGCCGGGCGTGATGGCCGCGCGATATTTCAGCGCTACCGGCTGGCTAAAACGCCCGCTGCCACCGATGCGCCCGCCCTTGGCACCGGCGGAAAGAGCACCGCCCCAAGTGCCGCCCCAGACGGTGAGAGGGCTGGTCTGGAGATCGCCATTCACATACAGTCCACCGTCCCAAACGGTTGTTTTCCCGCTGAAGCTGTGATTGCCTGAAACCGTGAGTGTGCCCGCGCCGGCTTTTACCAACTTCATCGCACCGCCTAGCGAACCGTTAGTGCCATCGAATGTATAGTTCTTGGGTGAATAAACCGTGACCGCGCCGGGCTGAAGCGGACCGTTCAGCGCGACGGTCGTGGAGTTGTCCCCTCCAATGTCGAAGCGGACGGTGTCGCCATCCGCGAAAGGGCTGTTCGTGCCGTTGTTAAGCCAACTGGGGGCCACGCCCGCGTCCCAGGTCGTCGCGCCCGCGCCGCCACGCCAGACGAGCTTCGCATCAACCATCGGCGGTGGTGGTGGCGGAGTCATTTCATCACCGAGGTAGTAGTCAACATAACTGGATTGAACGTAACCCTTGGTGGTGGTCTGAATGCGGTACTGGGGATTGTGCATCAGGGTGTAGAGCCTGTTAGTCGCGGCGTTTTTGGTGGTGTAAATGCGGAGCTCGGAATTGTCGTTAGCCGCTACGACAATTTCCTCCCGCCAGTCTCCGAGGATGTCAGCGGTGAGCTGGGGACGCCCACCATAGCCCCAATAACATCCGCCCGCCTCATTGTAGATTGTGTAAATGCGGGACTGGTTGGCCGGGTTGTTAGTATCAAAGCGGGCGATGGCTGGCGACTCCGATGTAGAACCGACAGTGGCGAGGAACTCGCGGCTGAGGTTGGAGTCCCACCAGATGGCCTCCGGGGGGAAGGGACGGTCACTATAAATCTGAGTGCCCTTACTATCGAAAGTCCCTCCTTGGGTGGAAAATAACTCGCAGCCTTTGCGGGTGGGGTCGATGTCGGCAGCGAGTCCCCGGCCCACGTCAACGACGGCGGCGGCATACCATTTTTTGATGATCTTGCCGGTATCCGACTCGATGAGTGCGGTTGCCAGGCCGGTTCCGTTATTTTGCTGGATGAGGTAAGTTTCGAGGCCGGGCCGATCAGGATCAATGTCGGTCATGTGAAAGCGGTCACCATGCTCGACTTCCGGGATGGTGAAGAGCTGAAGGCCGTTGTCATCGATGCCGAATCCGATGTCGATGTACTCGTCCTTACCGTCGTTATCAGGATCACCAAGGCGGATTTGATGAGCCTCGGGTGCGTGCTGGTTGAGGGTCTCCGCATTGTATGACCAGCGTTGCGTAAGAAGATTGTTTCGATAGTCCCAAGTGGTCGTGCTGCCGTGGAAGCTGTTGTCCGTAGCTCGGTTTTTCGAAGCCAGAAGAACCGAGGGTCGCTGGCCATCCAAGTAAACAATGCCCATGTGGCCGTTCATGGGGCCGTCCGAGAGACGTGCATTCGGCACCAGTGCATGGGCGAGTTCCACACCCGTCAGACCGTTGACGATGGAGAGAAATTGTTTATTATTATCAGCGTCAGTTAGAGTCGCCCCATTTCCAAAAACCACGCCATTCGCGGTTCGCACGATGACCTCGGCTTTTCCGTCACCATCGAGATCATAGACCGTCACATTGTCGCCGTGGCCGATGCTAATGGCCGAGGAACCGGGTTCGATATTATAGTGGTTGGTGCTGTTAGGCCCCATATCCATCCGCCAAAGCAGCGTGCCGTCGCGTTTGTAGGCTTCGAGGAATTGGCGGGTGTCGCCGGGAGGCTGGCGATCTATCACGAAGTCGTATTCCCCGTCGCCATCTAGGTCGCCGGCCCAACAGAATTTTACATCGAGCGCACCATCGGGGGTGGGCTGGATGGGCACCGGGAAATACTGACGGATGGTTGCATTGGCGGGCAAGGTGAACGGCCCACTCAGCGGATTCGCCCAGGTGTCAGGGACTTGCACGCCGCCGACCACTGGCTGGACTGAATAAGTGTAGGCCGTGGTGCTAAGATTGGGGGGCGTATCGGTGAAATCAGTGGTATTGATTAGAGGAGTATTGCCATTCAAAGGCGCGGTGGCGCCAGAGCGATAGAGATTGAATGCAATGCCCTCCGGGTCGTTTCCTAACAATCTCCAGCCGATATAAACCTGGGTGCTGCTGGCACGCAAGGCCATCATTCCACGCCCAAGCCTTTCCATCTGACGCTGCCCATGACTGGCAAGAGGGAAAAGGCAGCTTCCTAACAAAAAGGCTGTTATCGCACGTTTGAAGAAGGTTTTCATGAAATCGATTCTGGGGTGGCTACAAACCGGCGAGTTGCTAGAAAAACCACTCCCACTGCAGCTGCCGCGCCCAACTCCCACCAAGGCGAAAATGTCCGCTCCGGGGGGGCAGGCAAGGAAGCTGCCGATGGTGCTGGGGCTGAAGGCGTCACGATCACATCATGATTGCCGGGTTTTTGAGGACTCGCCCCTTGGTGGGCAAGAATGCTTTCATCCTGGGCATAGAGTTCGATGTCCGCACGGTAAGCTGGAGGCACGTTCTCAAGGCGGCGGGGGCGAACGGTGAGAGGCCATGTGGCGGGCTGTGGATAGATGAGCACGAATGCGACATGCCCTGACGGATCCAGGCTAACCGAACTGCGCTGGGGGGCGAGATGCGTTTGACCGTCGATCACCTCATAGAGAGCTTGGGCGCGGTCCAACAGTCGTGGGCGATAGCGTTCGAAGGTCTGTGGATTGAGTTGGACAGATTCCGAATCCGCAGAGTCTGCCGCGAGCAATGCTCCCAAGATCGAGGTCATCGTGACTACCATTTCCAGCCGCCCGTGTTGCAACCGGCCTACCACCGTGGTTTCAAACAAATCATGGGCGCATGCGTAGTTCCCGGTAACTAAAAATAGGCTGACTACACTGATAGGTAGGGTTTTTAGTAACATGTCGGGAAGCTGCCCACGGCGCTAGGGAATGACGATCATTCGATAAAAACACTGGGGATTGGTTGCGGTGGAATCGGTGAAGATCCGCTCGGTGGGAGCACCGGTCACGGTGCTCAGGCCGACTTGGGGAGTTCCGACGGCAATCCAACTGCCCGACGCCATGGAGACGGAACGCTGCATTTGATAGGTGTGACCGGCGTGGGTTGGGATCTTGACGGTGACTACATCATTTAACTTAGAGATACTGGACATTTGAAGAGTGCTGGAGTCGATGACGACGCCGTTATTCACCAGATTGGGTGGCAGGCTCTGCAGGCCAGTGAGCAGGTCGAGAATGCCATTATTTACAAAGCTCCCGTTAGCAACCAGGGACGTCCCGCTTGCGATGCGCATGGTGCTGTTATTCACGATGTCGCCAGTAACCGTTAGGGTGCCACCTAAGATCGAGGTGACGATGCCGTCATTATTGAGGTCGCCGGTGATGGTGCCATTGCCGGTGAGTGTGGCCCCGGAAGAAATGTTCACGGCATCGACATTGAGAGTGCCACCCGCGAGGTTCAGCCCGGCTCCGCTTTGCACGCTGATGGGATTCAGGCTGGTAAGCGACCCGGAGATTTTCAAGGTGCCTTGTTCGACGGTGGTGCTTCCGTTATAGGAACAAGGGCCACTGAGTGTCCAGGTGCCGGTGCCGGTTTTCACGAATGAGGACGTGGTGGCGGTGTTTTGTTCAAAGATGACTCCCGCAAATGTGGCATCGGTATTTCGCCCGCCGATGCGGTAGATGAAATTCCGTCCGCCAGTCGCGCCCCCACCGAGGCCGGAAAGTGCGGTGCCGGAGAGTTCGCCGATCTCGATGGTGGTTCCTGCGCCGCTGGCGAGAGTGCCGGTATAGTAGGCCACGACATTATCCGCGAGATTGATCGCGGCATGGGGAAACCCGGGAAAACCGTAGCTGGTGGACATCCGGAAATTTCCCCCGGCCCCGGTCAGCACATTGATCGTGCCGGTGAACGCGGACCAGTCCACGAAGAGATTGGTCCGGATCCAAGGAATGTAAAGGTTGAGCGTCCCGGCTCCTTTGAGAGTGCCGTACATGTCCACGCGCGAGTCCGCATTGAGTCGGGCGGTGGCTCCAGTTGGGACCACAAGGTTGGCGAAGAAATTATTGTAGCTGGTCGTATCATACATGGAAATGGTGCCGCCATTTATTGTGATGGGACCGGTGCCGAGCGCGGTGCCGTTTGCCAGGTCGTTTGCCAAGACGATGGTACTGGAGTTGAGAGTGATTCCGCCGCTGAAAGAATTTCCCCCTGTGAACGTCAACGTGCTGGTGGCAGTGGTGGTGGCTATCTGCGAAAGCGTAATCGTGGTGGCATTGACGACGGCGGTAAGTGTGGTCCCAGTGGAAATCCCGGTCCCATACATGCTCATGCCCGGATAGAGTCCGATGGTGCTGCCAACAGTGGCGGTGACGCTACTGGCAGTAGTTGTGGTGGCTAGAACGAGCGAAACAGGCGCGAAAGTGAGAGGGCCTGAGCCGGTTTTCACCAAAGCTGTGGTGCCACCAAGCACCCCGGAACCGCCAAACGTGTAGCCGAGCGTGGTATCGACTGTCATAATCCGGGGGGTAAGGCTACCGGAGAGGGTGACGGCGCGATTTGCGCTCGTATCATCAAAGAGGATCGAGTCCAGATTGTAGAAAGTGGCGGGATTCGCGCCCGTGAAATTGGCGGTCGTTTTCAAATCCCATGTCGCGCTGTTGAGGGTGCCGGTCCAGACGAGGTTCGCGGCAGTGCCCGTGACGGTCAGCCTCACGTTGCCGCCAGCGGTTCCACCGCTATCGAGGCCCATTGCAAAAGTCTGCCGTGTGCCGGTGGGGGCGCTGGTGACGAGATTCAGCCCCACTCCGCTCTGTGCCGTTGCAGGAATGGTCGGAGCGCATTCGAGGAGCTTGTAATCACCCGCGCCGAGGAGGCCGTCTGTGAAATTAACCTTGAAGGTGTTTGTGCCCCCCACATAGCTGGTGCCGCCTGTTACGTAGATTATATCATTGGCCCCCGTCGGTGAATTCGAGAGGTCTAGATAAAATGTCGTATTGGTGGCGGAGAAGCCACCTGCCGCCGT
>JANYFB010000161.1 GCA_025362955.1 Akkermansiaceae bacterium | reverse complement strand
GCCGTGCCGCTCATCGACCAGACCGATGCGGAAACCGGCGATGTCAGCGTCACCTTCCGCGGCTGGGCCGATTTCTAACGCACAATTTTTCCACACCTCCCACATGATGAAACGATCCACCCTCACGCTCCTCGGCAGCTTATCCGCCGTGCTTGCTCTCGTCAGCCCCCTGCACGCGGAAGTCGCATGGTGGAACACCACTTGGACCCAGCGGGCGCCGATCACCATCGACACCGGGGCAGACGCCGCCGCCCTCACTGATGCTGCGGGCGACGCGACGGTCCTAGTCCGCCTATCAGACGCGGGCATTTTCGCCTCCGCTCGCGAGGATGGCAGCGATTTACGCTTCATCGCCGCAGATGGCAAGACTGTCCTGCCGCACCAGATCGAGAGCTATGACAACCTCCTCAACGAGGGCTTCATCTGGGTAAAGCTGCCCGGCGTGAAGCCCTCCGCCAAGGAAACCGTTTACCTCTACTTCGGCAATCCGGACGCCGCGATGCCCGCTGCGGCGAAATCCACGGATGCCTACGATGCGGACACCAGCCTCGTCTATCACTTCGCCGGTCGCGGCATCGCGCCTGCGGATTCCACCGCGAATGCCAACAACGCGGAAACGGCCGCTGCCACCGCCGAGGGCTCGCTCATCGGCAACGGCCTGCGCTTGTTAGGAGCCGCTCCCGTCAGCATCCCTAACACTGCCACCCTCGAATGGAAGGCTGGCCAGACCCTCACGATTTCCACTTGGATCAAGCCCGGCGCGCTTCAGGACAACGCCGTCATCGCCAGCCGTGCCGATGGCAAATCCTCGTTCCGCTTGCTCCTCGACCAAGGCATCCCCGTCGTCCAGCTCGACACTGTCCGCAGCCAGCCTGCGGCTCCCATCGCCGCTGCTACTTGGAACCACCTCGTTCTCGTGGCGGATGGAAAAAGCCTGAAACTTTTTCTCAACGGCGCACTCTATAACAGCATCGACGGCGCACTCCCCGCCCTAACAACTCCGCTCACCCTTGGCGGCCTCGCCACCGAAGCCCCCGGCACCAGCCCCTATGCCGGTGAGATCGACGAATTTTCCATCTCGAAAATCGCGCGTTCCGCTGGCTGGATCAAGCTCGCCGCCATCAACCAAGGACCCAGCGATGCCGCCCCGCGCACGCTTTCGTTAGGCGCGCTCGAAGGCGGTGGGGCCAAGGAGCAAAGTAAATTCATGGAGCACCTTTCCCTGTTCAGCGACATCGCCGGAAACATGATGTTCGACGGCTGGATCGCCATCGGCATCTGCTCGATCATGATCATCGTCGGCTGGACCGTCGCCATCCGCAAGTTCCTGTATTTGAACTCCATCGAAAAAGGCACCAAGGTCTTTCTCCACCAGTGGAAATCCCTCTCCACCGACCTCACCGCGCTGAAGCCCGAGGACACGGAAAATGTGAGCAGCCTCGGTGGCCAAGTCGATCCCTCCAACCAAGGACTCATTGAAAAGTCGCCGCTCTACCACATCTATCAGATTGGTTCCGAGGAAATCCGTCACCGCCTCGACAAGGATAACAACCGCGTCCAAGGACTTTCCGGCCGCTCCATCCAAGCCATCCGCGCCAGCCTCGATGCCGGCCTCGTCCATGAAAGCCACCGCCTTTCCGACGGACTCGTTTACCTCACCATCAGCATCGCGGGCGGCCCCTACGTCGGCTTGTTAGGAACGGTCGTCGGCGTCATGATCACCTTCGCCATCATCGCCCGCTCCGGCGAGGTCAACGTGAACTCCATCGCTCCCGGCATCGCCTCCGCCCTGCTTGCCACCGTCGTCGGCCTCGTCGTCGCCATCCCCGCGCTCTTCATCTACAGCTACCTCAATGGCCGGATCAAGAACTCGCTCGGCCTCATGCAGGTTTTCATCGACGAGTTCGTCGCCAAGATGGCCGAGTTCTACCGCCCCGCCATCGAGACCGAATCCCCCGGCGGCTCTAGCCATTGAATCTCAAATTTGAAATTTCAAATATCAAATCCCCATGGCCTCCGCCGACGATAAAAGCTACGATGACATCAACGTCACGCCCATGGTGGACCTCTACCTCGTGCTGTTGCTCATTTTCATCATCATGACCACCGCCGGCGTCCAAGGCGTGAAGGTCAATCTCCCCAGCGCCAGCAAGGCATCCTCCCCCAAGTTGGACCAGCCCAAGACCCAGGCCATCACCATCGACACCCAGGGGAAAATCCGCCTCAACACCCTGCCCGTCACCCTCGCCGAATTGGAAACCAAACTCGGCCAGCTCAAAGCCGCCACGCCTGCCGTGCCTGTCGTCGTTCGCGGTGACCGCCAGAGCCAATACCAAGGCATCATGGACGTCCTCGACGTGTTAGGCCGCGTCGGCATCAACCAGATCGGCCTCGCCACCCAGCCCGCCAAAGGCGGCAAATAACACCTCGCCATGACGCCCAAACCACCCATCCCCCGCAAGCCGGACAAGAGCCGTCTGGTCATCGGCATCCTGCTCGCCGTTGTCTTGTTAGGCGGCGTCGGCTCCTTCCTCCTGTCCGGCGGGAAAAGCACCCGCCCTGCCGCGAAAAGGGCCGAACCCATCTCCATCACCCTGCCGCCGCCACCCCCGCCACCACTCCCACCGCCGCCACCACCCAAGAACGAGCCACCTCCCGACAAGGAGGAAATGGTCGAGCAGGCACCGGTGGATAAAGTCGAACCCCCGGAAGCCCCTCCAGAAGCACCATCGGACGAAGCCCTTGGCACCAACGTCCAAGGCAACGGCCCCGACATGGGCCTCACCCGTGGCGGCGGAAATGGCGGCGGCGGTCCCAGAATCGGCGGCGGTCGTCACGGCGGAAAATGGGATTCCTACGCTGTCGCCGTTCAATCCACCATCTCCGACGCCCTGCGCCGCAATTCCGGAACCCGCAGCGCCACCTTCAGCATGAACGTCCGCGTCTGGGCCGATCCCAGCGGTCGCATCACCCGCGCCCAACTCGTCGGCTCCTCCGGGAATCCGGCGGTGGACCAAGCGATTAAAAACCAGGTCCTCACCGGTCTCCAGCTCACCGAGCCCCCACCCGCAGGCATGCCCATGCCCATCAACCTGCGCCTCGCCGCCCGCAAAGCCATCTAAGCTCTGTTAGCCACTCTCCCTTGCTTCCCCATGTCTCCCACTCGTCCATTCCTCATTGCCGCCCTCTTCGCCGGGTCCAGCCTGCTCCCCGCCGAAGAAGTCGCCACCGAAACCACTCCGGTCGCCGCTGCCACGGAGACGCCCCTCTCGAAATCGCTCGATCCGGTCGCCGATGCCCCTCTCACAAGCGAGCTACCTGCCGAACCCGCGCCCGCCCACGCCGCCGCGCCCACGCAAAACGCCACGATCAACCTGATCAACCGCCTCGTGGAGAAAAAAGTCCTCACCCGCGATGAGGCCGACGAAATGATCAAACAAGCCCAAGCCGACGCCGCCACCGCCGCGCAAAACGCCGCCGCCCAAGCCGACATCGCCGCCCTGCCACCCGTGGCCGGACCCGACGACATGCGCGTCACCTACATCCCGGAAGTCGTGAAAAACAACATGCGCGACCAGATCAAACAAGAACTCATGGCCGCTGCCCGAGAGGAAAAATGGAGCGAAAAATCCGCCCCCGAATGGACCTCCCGCTTCCGCCCCTTCGGCGACATCCGGGGCCGCTATGACAACACCTTCTTCTCCGGCAGCAATGACAACACCGGAGCCTTCCCCAACTTCAACGCCATCAACACCGGCGCCCCCTTCGACACCTCCGGCACCCAGTTCTCCCCCCAATACAACGTCGATCAAGACCGCCAGCGCACCCGCCTGCGTGCCCGCGTCGGCACCGACATCATGTTAGGCGACGGCTTCAATGGCGGCCTCCGCCTCGCCACCGGCGAGTCCAACTCACCCGTCTCTCCTAACCAAACTCTCGGCGGCTCTGGTGGAAGCTTCTCCAAATACGCCATCTGGCTCGACCGCGCCTTCATCAGTTACGACGCTGGCCCCGGCGATGGCGAGGAACTCCTCCTGCTGTTAGGCCGCTTTGACAATCCCTTCTTCTCCACCGAAATCCAATGGGACGACGACCTCGGCTTCGACGGCCTCGCCGTGAGAGGCAAAGTGAAAATGAGCGACTGCGTCTCCACCTTCTTCACCGCCGGATATTTTCCCGTCTATAACACCGACTTCAACTTCGCCTCCAACCAACCCTCGAAATTTGAAAGCACCGACAAATGGCTAACAGGCGCACAGCTCGGCATCGACTGGAAAATCACCGACGACCTCACCGCCAAATTTGGCATCGCCTACTACGACTTCAGCAACATCTCCGGCCAACTCTCCTCACCCTTCACCCCTCTAACGCCTAACGATGCTGGCGATACCGACACCACCCGCCCCGGCTTCGCCCAGCGCGGCAACACCTACATGGCCCTCCGCGACATCGTTCCCACCGCCGCTAACGACTTCGGCAACAAATTCCAATACCAATACTACGGCCTCGCCTCCGAGTTCCGGAATCTAACCATCACCGGCAAGCTCGAATACGACCACTACGACCCCATTCGCCTCGCCCTCGTCGGCGAAGTCACCAAAAACATAGCCTTCGACTCATCCGCCATCAACAAAATCGCCGTCAACAACCGCGGCCCCAACGCCGGCACCACCCCCGGCGCCTTCCAAGGCGGCGACACCGCCTGGGACCTCACCTTCCAAGTCGGCAAGCCCGCCCTCGAAACCTTCGGCGACTGGCAGGCCGGCTTCGGCTACCGCTATGTCGAGTCCGACGCCGTCGTCGATGGCTTCACCGACTCCGACTTCGGTGGCGGCGGCACCAACGTCCAAGGCTTCACCCTCGGCGGAAACATGGCCCTCTCCCGCGCCGTTAGACTCGGCCTTAAATGGATGAGTTCCGATGAAATCATCGGTGCCCCCCTCAGCAGCGACATCCTCCAGGTCGATCTCAACGCCAAATTCTAACATTCATGAACCTTTTATCCAACCTCAAGCCTTTCCGGCATCTCGCCGCAATCAGCATTCTCCTCCTCACCGGCTTCCTCCAAGCCGCTGAGCCCCCTGACCCCTCCGTCAAACTCCGCGACCAGCTCCGCGGGGTCATGCTCCAACTCCGCACCGCCCAGACCGATGCCGCCAACGCCCAAGCCGCCCAAATCGCCGCAGACACCAAAGCCAAAGACCTAGCAGCCCAGCTCAAAAAACAAGAAGACAGCACCGCCAAAATCGTCAAGCAGAGCAACACCGACAAAGCCGCCCTCGAAGAATCAATCGCCACCCTCGAGACCAAGCTCGCCGACCGCGAAAAGCGCATCGTCCTCCTCAACGAAGCCCTCGAAAAATGGAAAGTCGGCTACGAAAAAGCCGCCGGAATCGCCCGCACCAAAGAAGACGAACGCGCCAAACTCGCCTCCGAACTCACCTCCGCCAAGCTCACCATCGCCGACCGCGAGCGCAAAAATATCGGCCTCTTCAACACCTCCAACGAAATCCTCGACCGCTACGAAGGCTACTCCCTCGGAAAAGCCCTCGCCGCCCGCGAACCCTTCATCGGCACCACCCGCGTCAAAGTCGAGAACCTCGTCCAAGGCTACAAAGACCAAATCCTCGACAACCGCATCGCCGCTCCTGTCAAGAAGCCGTGATGTGGCGAAATCGTCACTATCCGGTCACCGGGGAATCGCGGATCATAGGTGCCGTTCGTTTTCCAAGTGATCCGGCCCCAGCCACCCATTCCCTTTTCCCTTCATGAAGCCCAAACGCTTTTATTTCCGCAAGACCGCGATCTTCGGCACTCCGCTGAAATACGGTGCACCAGTTTTCATCGGCTTCACCGTTCTCATTAGCGGACTTGATGCCAATGCAGGAGACATCTTGCGGGGCGGTGCCGGCTTGTCTAACGGTAAGCCCGGCCGGGATGGAGGCACCAGCGGACCCGCCACTCCCGCCGCCACCGACATTGCCCGGGCCAACGCCCAAGACACCCTCGCCCGCACCAACCGCACCCTTGATGCCGTCCGCGCCGTCCAAAATGCCGCCCGCAACGCCGCCCTCGCAAACAGCGCCAACCACCTCGGAGCAAATCCTAACAACCTCACCGTCAACCTCCCCGTCGTCCCTAACGGACTCCACGTCGGTGGCCTCCAAGTCGCCCCCACCGTCCCCACCGATCCCGCCCAATGGACCGGTGCCGAGCTTCCCACCGAAGTCGTCGAAAAAGGCAAAACCCGAGTCACCATCAAGCAGACCGCCCAACAAGCTCTGCTCAACTGGCAAACCTTCAACATCGGCAAAAAAACCACCCTCACCTTCGACCAGAGCGCTGGCGGCGCGGATGTTAGCAAATGGATCGCCTTTAATAAAATCACCGACCCCAGCGGCAATCCCACCCAGATCCTCGGCTCCATCAAAGCCGAAGGCCAAGTCTATATCATCAACGGCAACGGCATCATTTTCGGCGGCAGCAGCGAGGTCAACGCCCGTGGCCTCACCGTTTCCTCCCTGCCGATCAACGACAACCTCATCACCCGCGGCCTCCTCAACAACCCAGACGCGCAATTCCTCTTCTCGGGCCTCAGCGTGCCCGGCGGAGCGGACGGAACGCCGAATTTTGATCCCGGCCCACTCCCGGCCAGCGGCCACTACGGCGATGTCACCGTCCAAGCCGGAGCCGTTCTAACGAGCCCGGCAGGCAGCGGCGGTAACGGCGGGCGGATCATGCTCGTCGGGCCGAACGTGACCAACGCAGGCACCATTTCCACCGAGTCCGGCCAGACCATTCTAGCAGCCGGATTGCAGGTGGCGGTCGCCGCCCATGACGGCGGGGATCCGAGTCTGCGCGGCCTCGACGTCTGGGTCGGAGCTGTGAGCGATAGTAACGGCACGGTGACTAACAGCGGCATCATTCAAACGCTAACAGGCGATGCCTGGCTGACCGGGCGCTCTATCAATCAGCTGGGCGTCATCGACGGCAGCACGTCCGTAAATTTGAATGGGCGCATCGACATCAAGGCGAGCTACGGAGCCGTCTCGAATCCGAACTTTGATAGCACGACCGAACAGGGTTCCGGCGGCCCCATGTTTTTTAATCAATACACCGGCGTGGTGACATTGGGAGAGGATAGCGCCACGCGGATTCTCCCGGATTACGCCAGCAAGAAAGCGGTGCCGGGCCTAGCGCTGCCTGAGCGTTCTCAGATAAACATAGAGGGTCTCACGATCCATTTTGATAAAAACTCTGTCCTGTTAGCCCCGAATGCCGAGGTTACGGTTCGCGCGGGTTCGTGGCCATACAAGGATCTGGATGGAAGCCGCACGATTTTCGATGCCAGCGGCTTCGTCGAAGCGGGAATCAACAATTTCTATGCTGGCAAGGAACAGAAATTCTTTTTCGACAACGGCCAAATCTATCTCGATGACCAAGCGGTGATCAACGTCGCGGGCAGCGTGGATGTATTCGTGCCTCTGGCGCAAAGCATCCTCGACGTGCGCTTGTTAGGTCCCGAGTTGGCCGACTCGCCGCTCCAGCGCGACACTCCGCTGCGGGGTGCCACTCTCACTGTCGATATCCGGAACACCGGAGTTTATAACGGAAAATACTGGGTCGGAACACCGTTAGGCGATGTCACCGGCCTTGCGGGACTCATCGAACGAAATGCCGCGCAACTCACTGCGGTGGGTGGAAATATCAATCTTCAGGCGGGCGGCTCCATCGTGGTGAGCAAGACTGCCACCCTCGACGTTTCCGGCGGCTACTTCAATCATGAAGGCGGCTTGGTAAAAACGTCCGCACTCATTTTAAATGGCCAGCTTGTCGCCATCGAGAACGCCACACCCGATCAGCTTTATGATGGGGTTTTCAACGGAGAATCGACCATCGTCACCGAAAAATGGGGAGTGGTTAGCACGATTGGCACGCCGTTTTTCGAAGGCACGGTGGAGGAAAGTTATGTGGAAGGTGCGGCGGGAGGAAATCTAACGATGACCGCGCCCGGCATGGTGATCGACGGCACCCTCCGCGGCCTAACCGTGACAGGTCCGCGCCAGCGTTCCACCCCGCCGGGACTAAGCACGCTGCGGCTCGACTTTGAATCCGAGAAGACGCTGGATTTCGGGGGGAAAACATACTTTCTAAACCACTCGCCGACGCCGCCGTCCATTACTTTCGCGAACCATCCCGGCAACTCACCTACTCCCGCTTTTTCGTTGAGCGGTGATGTTCCGGTGGCCTTGCCTGCGGACAGGCTTGCATCTGTTACCCTAACACCCGCTCTTCTGGGAGTTGGTGGTTTCGGCAATCTTGAGGTGGTGAATCCTGATGGCTCGGTGACGATTCCTGCGAATGTGACGATTGCAGCGACGCCCACGGGATCGCTTTCCTTCAGTGCGGCGAACATCTCCATTGCGGGCCACTTGGAAGCCATCGGAGGTAAACTTTCCTTCACGACCTACAACATTTCGCCGACCGACGTCACCGAGTATGGGATTCTGAACCCACCCGGCAGCGTGGCCTTGCCCACGCCGGAATTGGATCGAGGGCTCTTCACTCTATCGGATGGCGCGATTCTATCGACCGCCGCTCCCCTGGTGGACGATGTCCATGGAGTGGTTGATCTCACTCAATCCAAGATCATCACGGGCGGCAATGTCACGATCAACTCCTCTCAGGCTTCACTTGCACACGGTTCGCTCATCGACGTTTCCGGCGGTGCTTATGTGGCGACGAGCGGGAAAATTACCTATGGCAACGGCGGAAACATTTCGATCCTAACAGGCAAAGACCCGGCCTTCGCAGGAGTGATCGGCGGGGGGCTGGTGATGGATTCCACACTCGGCGGCTACTCTGGCGCGGTCGGCGGCTCGCTTTCCATCCAAGCCGGGCTGATCCAAGTCGGCGGGAATCCGCGGACTGACGCGCTGAATCTGGATGAGGATTTTTTCCGCCAGGGAGGGTTCACTAAATATTTTCTAACGGGAATCGGCGCGGCGAGCGGCGAGGCCGCCGGTTTGGTAGAGTCGTACATTCCTGCCATCTCAATCGCGGCGGGCAGCAAGATCACCCCACTCGTGGAAAGCCTGATGGCGGTGGCCGATCCTGAGAATGACGGTGTGCTCGTATTACGGCGCTTCACCAACGCGCCGGGTGTCCGGACTGCGGTTAGCCTCGGTTTTACCGCGCTCGGGTCGGATGATCCATTTACCTTGGATAGCCTCGAAGTGCGCGGTGACATCGTGATGGGGGCGGGTGCGGAAATTTCCACCGACGCAGGCGCAGTCGTTTCATTCAAAGGAGGAACGGTCACTCTGTTAGGCAGCGTGA
>JANYFB010000158.1 GCA_025362955.1 Akkermansiaceae bacterium | reverse complement strand
GGCTTCCGGCTGATAGTAATCGAAATACGAAACGAAATACTCCACGGCATTGTGGGGGAAAAAATTCTTGAATTCTGAGTAGAGTTGCGCCGCCAGCGTTTTGTTATGGCTCATGATCAGCGTCGGCTTGCCATGCGCCCGGATCAGATTCGCCATCGTGAATGTCTTCCCTGAACCCGTCACCCCGAGCAAGGTTTGGTGGTGATTGCCCGCCGCCAGCGATTTCGACAGCTTTTCAATCGCTTGGCCCTGATCTCCCTCAGGCTGGTAATCGCTCACAAGTTTAAACGGCATCCGCGCGGATTCATAAACCCGGCCCGCGCAGTCTGCAAGTCACCTGCCAGTTGAAGAGATGGCAGCTGTGCTTTTCCACAATCGCGGCCCCAGAGTGATCGCCGCTACAAAAAGTCCCGCTGCCAAGCCCCACCAGACGCCCAAGGCTCCGAGGTGAAGCCCGAATGCCAGACCCGCACCGACCGGTAAGCCTACCAGCCAGTAGGCAGCGAAGCCCATGATGGCCGGAACCCGCGCATCCTCCAGTCCTCGCAACATCGCAGACGATGCGACTTGGAGACTGTCAACCAGTTGGAACACCCCGACGACCATCAGCAAAGAACCCGCCAGCGCGATCACCTCGGGCGAGCCGATGAAAAATGATGCTAGAATTTTCCCAAAAGCCAGGAACAACACTGCGCCCACAAGCGAGTAGCCCGCGGCGAGTAACCAGCCAGAAACCGCGATTGGCCGTAGCCGCTCCAACTCGCCCGCTCCTTGGACTTGGCCGATACGCACTGTTAGTGCCATCGCAAGCCCTAACGGAATCATGAATGCCGTGGCCGCGAGTGTGATCGCGATTTGATGGGCAGCCATCGCTACCGCACCGAAATGTCCCATGATCAGCCCAGCCAACGAAAATGCGGAAACCTCGCACAACATCTGAAAGCTCGCGGGCAAACCGATTGATAACAAGCGCCGGATGTCTGGGAAATTAGGTTCGCGCAACCAACGACGAGGCACCCATTCCTGCAAGTCCCTCGCGCTAACAAGCCAGAAAAACATTGCTGCCATGATCGCGCACCGCGAGATGAAAGTGCCCCACGCCGCTCCAACGAACCCAAGGGCCGGACAACCCCAGTTGCCGTAAATCATCAGCCAGTTCAGACCTACGTTTAGCGTGACGCCGCCGAGGAAAATCCAGAAAGGCGGCCATGGGCGGTTCAGCGCGTCCGCATGATTTTTCAAAGCCATCGACACCAAGGCTGGAACCACGGAAGCCATCAGGATGCGGAAAAAACCGGTGGTCCGCGGCGCAACCTCCGGCGGTTGTCCGAAAAATCCAAAGTGCCGGGACACGATCCAAGAAAGTCCGAAAAGCACTAAACCCAGCGCCGTCGCCAGATAGACTCCATGGCGGCAACTTCCACGCGCGCCAGCGGTGTCGTTCGCTCCGCAGGAGTTCGAAGTGAAGACGGACACTCCACTCAGAAGGCCGATCCCGAAGACAAACGGCATGTGAAAAAGCGAGTTCGCGAAGGTCAGCGCCGCTAAATCTTTCACGCCCAGATGCCCGACCATCACCGTGTCCACCACGCCCATCAGCATTTGGCTGAGCTGCCCGATCATGAGCGGGAACGCCAGCCGCAGCGTGAGGCGGGATTCGTTGAGGAGGTTCATGTGCGGCCAATGGTGATCGAGCCAAAGTGCCATTTTGTCCACGAGATTGTCGTGCCGAGAAAGAATGCACGGCCAGCGCTCATTTTACGATTGCCCTCACTATCGGACTTGTCTAAACCTTGGAAGTCGCCCGCACGAAACAGCTCCATGGCTGGATCGCGGCAAGTGACGAAGTGCAATGCCTCGGTAGCTCAGTTGGTAGAGCAGTTGACTCTTAATCAATTGGTCCTTGGTTCGAATCCAAGCCGGGGTACTTTTCAAATTATCAGAGGTTACAAGGCAAGCGAGTGACTCAG
The DNA here is from genome assembly GCA_025362955.1 of Akkermansiaceae bacterium. GTDB lineage: Bacteria > Verrucomicrobiota > Verrucomicrobiia > Verrucomicrobiales > Akkermansiaceae > Luteolibacter. Next base: position 22,825 of record JANYFB010000158.1, on the reverse strand, counting down.
CCAACCCTGTAGCTTGAGCGTTGCCATGCTTATTGGAACAATCCGAATGAGCCTTCCTATCTCGTAGTTTTTAGCCTTGCGGAACCTCATTTCACTGCCATTTTTTCAGAGTGAAAAAGGTGCTTATCTTGCTGTTATTGTTGAATGCTGGACATAGGGCAAATGCCGTAGAGCACCCCAACGTTCTTTTAGTGTTGTCTGACGATCAGTCGGTACCTCATTTGGGGTGTTATGGAGATCCCAATGTAAAAACTCCTCGCCTTGATAAATTTGCCACCCAGTCGATCCGGTTCAACCGGGCGTACACTACTGCACCCCATTGTGCACCCTCGCGAAAATCAATTTTGACCGGGCGTTCTGCCGTGGCCCTCCAGCAGACCCTTTTCACATTGCCCTTGCAGCCGGATGTCATGCTTTTTCCCGAGGCAATGAAAAGTCAGTCGGGCTACTTCATCGGACTGGTGGGCCGAGATCACCATCTCAATGGGATTGATAACCCTCTGATGAATAAAATCGCGGAGCGTTACCATCTTAGAACTACCAGTGACAGATTCGACGTTTGTCAGATCGTGGACGATGAGCAAAACAACGGGAACGTCGTGGCACTCGCTGCCATGGATCAATACAAGGCTTTCCTTAATGCGGTTCCTGCGGGAAAACCGTTTTTCCTGCAACTCTGCTTCTCCGACCCTCACCGACCTTGGGATGAAGATTTTCACCCCTATTATCACGATCCTGCCACTCTCATACTCCCGTCGCAGTATCCAGACACTCCAGAACTCCGCAAAGATTTGGCATCGTATTATGATGAGGTAGGACGCGTGGATTATTACTTCGGTATGGTTCTGGATGAACTCAAATCGCGAAAACTCATAAACAACACCATTGTTATTTTTATGGGAGATAATGGGGCGGCTCTCCTCAGAGGAAAAGGAACGCTTTGTGAGTATGGCCTCAATGTCCCGCTTCTCATCCGTTGGCCTAATATTGTCGCTCCATCCGTATCGAGTGCCCTCGTCTCGGGCGAAGATATAGCGCCTACCATCTTGGATGCAGTCGGCATTGTGCCTCCGGTCCAAATGACCGGTTTATCCTTCCTCCCTCTGTTGAAAGGTGACTCATCCTATAAACCGCGCAATTATGTTTATGCGGAACGCGGTGCCCATGTAGGACTCCCAATGAATTCCGCAACATTTGATTTGAGTAGAACCATCATTGGCAATCGCTTTAAACTGATCTACAACGCCATTCCCAGCATCCCCTACACGCCGATGGGTTTCAAAGATTCGGAAGCGTGGGCGTCCATTGTGGACGCAGATCCCAGTAGCCTCTCGCCACTCTTCAAAAGCCTCTACCTTGCAAAAACGCGCCCGCTATTTGAAATGTATGATTTAGAAAAAGATCCGTCGGAATTTGTGAACCTTGCAGAGAATCCTGACTACCTACAAAAGCGCTATCAATTACAGAAACACCTAGTCGAATGGATGGTTTTGCAAAGGGATTTCCTTCCTTTGCCGTTTCCTCCTGAATGAAGAAAAACGCTTAAACTTCACGTCGGTATTTTTTGGGGCGAAAGAGAGAATCAATTCTGGTTGAGCCGGATGAAACGCTTGGTTCCGGGGATGAGGGGGGTGTTATCGCGGACCTTGAGGAGTACATCGTCATCCTGGATGACTGTCGTGTGTTTCCAGCCGCTATACCAGTCGATGAGATTGGGAGAAACCTCTACCCTTCGTTTCACATAAAATTCCCAAGGGGACTTCGTGATTGCAAGCACCCTGTATTTCAGTCCATCGGCCAATTCCACTGTGCTGATGATGCCCTGACGATCTTGTGTTTGAGTTTCTCCGGTGATGGAATTTGATGTGATCGCGGGAATGATAAGGCTCACCTTGGACGAATGGGGAATCGCTACTGCCGAGGCAAGGGAAGAGTTAGTGCCTTTGCCAGTCACCCCGAAAATAAATGATCCTCCATGAGCGGCGTCACTGGTGATCAGGATTTTGGATTTCTGCGTCCCGGTTTTAAGCGGAGAGAATGTCACCGTGAAGGTGCTTGTTCCTTGGGAGACGACAGGCGAACTCCAACCCGGCTCCACATGGAAGTAAGTTGTGTTTTGGGTGGTAATTTTCTGTATAGTCAGATTGGCTCTGCCGGTGTTTCTAATGATAAAGGTTCTGGTGGTGGAATTTCCAAAATCATTCGTATCCTGGGCTTGGACTATCGTTCCAGTCGGCTGTTCAACCTGAATTTCAGGCGCATCTGCATAGTGTGCGGTATACACATTTGGTAGTCCGCCTTTGACCGTTACAGACTTTGAGCGGATGTCCTTGAAACCGAAACATTGCTGAAACTCCACAGGGTGTGGCCCAGGATCTAAAGATAAAACCTCGGTGTTGGTCAGGAGATAATCAGTTTTGCCCGTTAGCTTCCATAGGAGGCCATTATTGGACATTTCCACAGCCGCAGGAGTAAACAGAAATCGCAGGCTTCCCGGCTTGTTAGGATCCTCATTGCCAGGTGCGCTAGTGTTTGCGATGCCGGAAGAGTTATTATTATCACCGATGATGCTATTGACTTCGGCGCGGTTGAAAAGATCGATCACTTCGCTATTGATGGATCGAACCGTGGCTGCTTGGGCGTTGTGGCCTACATAGATGGCCGCAGGATAATACTTTCCGTCTTTTTGGACTAGAAGTGGACCGCCCGACATGCCGCCCAGGCCGTAGATATCGGAGGTGGTGTAAAGCCACGGATACAGAGTTGAGTGGGGGATAAACGCTGTTGTTATCGGTGGAGTGGCAAAGAGGTGGTCATTTTGCGAGGGGTCATTGATCGCATAGCCAGCAAGAATCTTATTCCGATCAGTACTTTCAAGGAATTCGTTGAAGCTAGGCGTATCGCTGGCGAGGTAACCACTTGAACCACCGCGACCGGCGTCTTCACCCGCGAAATACAGCACTGCGACATCACGGCTATATCCTGCGGGTCCGGATTTGTCGTTGGCTAAATCCAAGTTTTGGTTTTCTTGTTGATGGATTGCCGCGTAATCGTCCAACTTATACCATCCAAGAGGGATTTGTGGCACGGGCTCGTATGCACCCCGTTGTCTTTGGAAAAGCCACTGAAGTTCCGTTCGATCTGTGTAGGTGGAGTTATCAAATACGACATGGGCCGCTGTAGCAACGACATGCTGTTTGACGACGAAACCCGAAGCGGAACCACCCTTAAAGAGTATTTGACCGATACATGACGAGAAGAACTTTGTAGGGTCGTCCACAGGTTCAGGTGGCTGACCGGCTCCTGCGTCGGGTTTAGGTGGTTGATCACGGGGCGATAATTTCGAGGGGATTGAAACATTCGTTACAGAACTTTTTTGATAATTACCGGAGACTGGAGTGGTTTCGTTGCTGTTTACTCTCACAGACTTCGGAAAAGGTGTGTCGTAGCCCGTTACTTCGCGGAATTCGATTTGCCTGTCTGCGTTAGGTGTTAGATGCCCGTATGTCTCAGATTTTTTCCATGATCGGTCACTTTCGCCCACAAAGCGCCAAGCGGAGTTGATGTCTGACGGAGTGAGGGTCACCTGGATACTTCCCAATTTTGTAGCAGCCACCTGACCGACAGGTTTAATTCTTCCTAAATTGGAGGGATCGACTGCAGCTAAGGTGGTGAAACTCGCAACGGGGCTGAGATTGGAGTGTTGATTCAAATCTGTCGCCCGGAAACGGTAGAAGTAAGTCGTGTAAGGATGTAAGTCACTCGAAAGCGTGGTGCCGACCAACCGGGTTTGAAAGCCGGTAAGATTGATCGTAACGGGCGCGCTTTTCCTGAATTCTACTCCGTCTTTCCCGTATTCGAGGGTCACTGTGGTCGGTGAACCACAGGGGTTAACCCGAGCCTCCACGATAGCCCTGTCGCTGCCCGTTGCGCTGGCTCGTGGATCGGACACCACAGGGCCAGTTTCAGGAAAAAGCAGCCGATAAAGGCAGCCGTCAGGACCGTTGGTAATTCCGTAAAGATTGCCATCCGTCGCGGCCACCAACTGCGCGGAGGGATGACCCTCGTCTGAAGTCGGGAAATCGACCAGTGTCTCGAAAGAATTTTTCTCGAGATCGATATCTGCGTTGGGGGTTATCCTAAAGATTGTCCCGAAAGTGGCATCACCGCCTGCCGAGGTGGTGCCGTAAAAATTTCCGTTGTTGTCCAGCACCAAGCCGGCCTGCGGTGCGCTCCCTCGTAATTCGCCTGCCGGATTGTTAGCGGCGGGAAAGTCTTGAACAGTTCTTAGGGTAATTCCGCCAGATTCATCATTCTGCACATCAAATCTGAAGACCGTGCCGGTGCCGCTGGCCCCCCCGCTGGATGTGGTGCCGTAGAAATAGCCGTTCCTATACACCAAGTCTCCGGTAGGCGCGGTCCCGCGATTAGGAGTGGTGATGGGTTGTTTCCCTTTGAAGTCCAACTTCGTTCCTTGATTTGTTTTGGGCTCTGTTTGTGGTTCGATCATAAAGATCGTGCCCTTGTCGTCGTTTTTCCCCCCGGCGGAGGTTGTGCCGTAGAATCTTCCCTTGTGCATGGGGTGTTCCAAAAGGCGAGTCTTGGGGTGGCTGCCACGCCATTTATCGGACTTCCCTCCTTTGAAATTCACCAAAATATCGAACTCAGTGCCCTCGGACGTCCCGTTTGTTCTTATCCTGAAGACCGTCCCTTTGTCAGATTCACCACCAAAACAGGTTGTGCCGTAGAACGCTCCATCGGAACCGAGCACGAGTCCGGCAGCTGGGCTTTTCCCGTTGATGCGGCCTTTGAAATCCTGCAATGTCGCCAGCGAAGAGCCTTCAGGAGTACCATCAGTGTGCATCATGAAAACAGTACCTTGTCCAGCCGTACCGCCGTTATAAGTCGTGCCGTAGAAATTTCCATCGGCCCCCACAGCGAGGATGGCGTGGGGTCCGCTTCCTCTGTTGGGAATATTCAGGTCGTCACCGGTGAAGGCGATCAGTGTCGTCAGCAGGCCTCCGGGAGTCATCTTGAAGATTGTCCCGTAGTCGTAAGCGCCTCCATTGGAGGTTGTTCCATAAAAACATCCATCACGACCCTGCACTAAAGCAGCATCGGAATCTCTCCCTTGATTCACGTTCCCGTCTCCGGCAAATTCGACTTCCGTTGTCAGCAACTCAGTCCCTAGAGAGAATTTAAACACTGTGCCCTTTTCGGAATTCCCACCATGCTTGGTTGTCCCGTATAAAGAATCTCCATTTTGATCCATGACAAGGCCCGCCGCAGGGGCGCTCCCTCGGTTCATGTTGCCATCGCCTGTGAAGTCCAAGAGGGTCGATAATTGTGGCGACGGGTGGAGGGTTAGTTTGAAGATCGTGCCCTTGTCAAAAAATCCACCCTCAGAAGTAGTACCGTAGATTGTTCCATCGTTGAGCAACAAATTTGCGGTTGGGCCGCTTCCCCGCTGCGTTTCTAGGGGATCGGAGTCGTATCCTGTGAAGTCCACTAGAGTCCTCATTGCTGTGCCGTCAGGTTTGATTTTGAAGACCGTTCCTTTACGATTCGTGCCTCCGCCGAAGGTCGTACCGTAGATATATGCATCTCCCTCACTCAGCACTAGGCCAGCCATCGGGGTGCTACCTCTTTTTGGATCATTCAGGTCGGTCGTTTCATTGAAATCTACCAGCGTTGTAGCCTCTCCATCAGCGGTCATCTTGAAGACCGTGCCTTTTCCTTCCGTTCCTCCGGTAGAGGTCGTCCCGTAGAAATTTCCATCACTATCTTGCACCAAGCTAGCCATTGAAGCGCTGCCTTTTACGGAGTGATCGTCTGAAGGGTTGGGATCTCGGTCCCCGCTGAAATCCACCAATGTCGTGATCGAAGGAACCGTGGTTCCATCGTCTGAAAATTTAAAGGCAGTGCCGTATCCATATTTTCCACCGGAAGAGGTAGTGCCGTAAAAATATTGTTTATTCTTATCAAGAACTAAGGATGCCAGTGGTGCTGCCCCTCTGTTTTGCCCATCCTCCCTGCCACTGAATCGCAACAGTGTCGTGAACGTTGTCCCGTCCGGAGAGATTTTGAAAATGGTGCCAAAGCCGCCCGCTCCCCCTTTTGAGGTCGTACCATACAAATAGTTATCTTTCCAAGCCAACCCCGACTGTGGGGCTCTTCCCTCCTTTTCATTCAAATCTGCATCTTTAAATTCATGAAACGTCTTCAGTGCCCCGTCTGGCGTCATTTTGAAGACAGTGCCGCCCCCATATTGGCCACCCGTGACGGTGGTGCCATAGTAATTCCCCAATCCACCCTGCACTAAGGCAGAGGTTGGGGCGCTTCCTTTGTTCGTACTCCCATCACCTGTGAAATGAACCATCGTTGTGAAGGATTCTCCGCCGGGTGTCATCTTGAAGAGAGTGCCCTTCTGGTAATCACCCCCGTGTTGGGTTGTGCCGTAGAAATTTCCATCACTGGCTAGTAGCAACGCGGCGGCGGGATTAGCTCCCGAGGTGGTCGTGCCGTTGAAGGAAAACTCCACCAGCGTGGTCGGTGAAGTTCCATCAAGGTCCAGCTTAAATAGCGTTCCATTACCTGAGAGTCCGCCTGCGGAAGAGGTTCCGTAGATAAACCGCTCCGAGCTATCCAGAGTTAAACTCGAAAGAGGGCTGGCCCCTCCGAGTTTGTTCGCACCCGATTTGCCTGAACCTTCGAAGTGAACCAGTGGTTGCGGCGTGGTATCTCCGACCGCAAATTTGAAGATGGCACCAAATCCAGACTGGCCGCCTGCTGAAGTCGTGCCGTAGAAATTGCCGCTGCTGTCTTGGATTAATCCACCCATCGGTGCCATTCCCGTATCCGCCGTGAAATCCAGCAACGTCGTCAGAACCATGTCCGCAGTCATCTGGAAGACTGTGCCGCCACCGGAAACGCCACCGGAAGAGGTGGTTCCATAGAAATTCCCATCACTGCTTTGCACCAAATCTCCACTAGGGGATGCTCCTCGGTGAGGAAAAGCTGCTTCGTGTTTACCCGTGAGGTTTACGGATTTCAGCGAGGTTCCTTGAGAGGTTCCGTCGGTGGTCATTTGAAAGATAATCCCGAAGCCAATGCCACCGACTGAGGTGGTTCCGTAAAATTTACCATCTTTGCCAAGTAACAAGCCCGCCAGAGGGGTGCTCCCACTTGCATTGAATTTGTACAAAGTTGTTAGTGTGGTAGCTCCGGTCGCTCGATCAATGTGAATCATGAAAATTGTCCCGCAGCCCCTGTGTATTTTGTCAGTCGCAAAGCCCCCGGATGAGGTGGTTCCGTAGAAGTTTCCATCGTTCCCCATGACCAAGCCTGCCAGTGGGTTACTCCCGAGATTGAGGCCGGTACCTTTAGGGTCGAGTCCGGTAAAATCCACCAGAGTGGTCAGCACCCCTTCCCGAGTCATCTTGAAGACCGTGCCAAGGCCTGATGTGCCGCCCGTGGAGGTGGTGCCGTAGAAATTTCCTTCAACATCCTGCACCAAGCGGGAACACGACTCAGCGCCGTGGTTCAAAGGGTTGGTGGGAATATCAATCTTCGCGTCGGCAAAACTGAAGAGCTTTTCATAGACCCGGTCGCTTGATTGTGCGGATGCTGAAAGTGTTAGGCAGACCATCGCCCACTGGACAAGAATTGCTAGTTTCATAGGTAAAAAATTTCTACTGCGATATGTTGAAAAATCGTAGTTTTGTCAAACGGCAAAGCCTTGAAGAAACATCATCCCGCACAGGGATATACTGGCATGCGCCATGAGTTGTGGTTTGCGGGCTAAGGAGAAGTGACCTTATTGTCACTTTTATTCAGCTAACGGTGAAGAACGGGACAATAAAGTCCCTTCTCCATATTTCACAAATCTTGATGCGCGGCAGTATCATCAGAGTTTACTGATTTTCATTCAGACCTCCTTGTTTGGAAGATGACTGTCTCATGAGGGTGGTGAGGCGTAGTTGCAGGGTCGTTAGATGGGATTTCACCGGGGCAAATGCAGGATCGGCCAGCCAAACATCCACAATTCCGCGTGCGCCTTCGATCCTCGCAATAATCTCCGTAGAGTTCAGAGTTAGATTTTCGCTGAGCAGATTTTTGGAGATGGAAAAATTGGCGTTGGGATAGACTCCCGTGAAGCCATCGAGTTCGGCCTCGGTGCGGGCTGGATCGAGCAGATAGGCGCGCACGAGTTGCTGCTGGCCGGGATCGCGGAGATCGGCGCGGGCGAACATGTTGGCAACCATTTCACCCCGCGACTGGGTCAAATTTTGTCGGGCGGCGAGCTGTTCCATCATGATGGCAGGTTCGCGGAATGTCAGGCGGTCGAGAGTGAGGAAAGCGGCGTGAGCGATTGCCGCACCTTGCGGGGTGGTGTCGGCCACGAGATCGGACAAGAGTCCCGTGGATTCCGTAGAATGGGTGTGGACAAGCACGTCGAAGGATTGGAAGAAGCCGATGGATGGATTTGCCCGCCAGGCGGGATTCTGAATGAGATCTTCGGTCTTGGTGCGGAGAAAGTCACGGCTTTGGGAATCCGTGGAGGTGCGGGCGTAATTGCGGAGGCTCACGGCCCATTCATCGGCGTCGGTGGAAGTTGCGAGAATCTGTTGGGAGACGATGAGCGCTTGGTGCGGGTCAATTTGTCCGAGCCAGTCTAGCAGGGCAATCCGCAGGCTCGGATGGCCGTCGAGGAATCCGTTCTTACCAATGGCAAAGTCGATGTGGGTAGAGGCATTTAAGGCGGGATCTGCAAGAAAATCCCTGATCACGGTCCCAGCGAGATCGGTAGGTAAGGAGTCGAGGTAGGCACGAAGGTCTGCGAGAATTTTTGTGGTCTCGATGGGATTCGTCGTGCCTTTAAGGGCAGCGAGGGCGGAACGCAGGTGATCCGCCGCTGTCGCTTTTGAAACTCCACTCGGATTACCCGCCGAAGCGGGAAGGGGTGAAACAGCCGCTGCGGCTGGCGGGTTCCCGGTGCTTTGTGGCACGTTTTTTTGGGGGACACCCAGGTAGCCGTGTTGTCTTCCGACAATTAGAATGGCTAGGAGGATGCTCAAGCCCGCTAGGAGTTTGGCAGGCCACGTCTTCGTCAGAGAGATTATTTTCATGCAGTTCGTTTTATCAAGCGCTCGTTGAGGGATGATGTGGGAATCACGGGAAGCGAATTAAAAGCTGAAGCGGCAACTGATCACGGCGGTCCGACCGTGGACCATGTCATCATAGGGGTTCAAGGTGCTGAGTTGATAGTCGCTGTCGCCAATGTTGAGAATTCCAGCGCTGATTTCTGCTTGATTGCGCCAGAAGCGGTATCCGACCATGGTATTAAATTGCCAGAACGCACTGTCAGGAATTTTTCCCGAATCTGGCCCACGAGGATCATTATTGAGATTCTGATGATATGCGTTTGCTTCGAGCCTTGCGAACCATCCAGTTGGGGAATTCCAATTCCCGAAGAGTGACAGTTGCTGGAGAATTGCGTGATCCGTGTAATCTGGACCGATAACGGGGTTGTTTGGGGGAAGTTCAGGGAGAGTGGTTTGTAACGACGAGTGAGTGATTTGGTAAGTCAAGCCCACAGCAAATTCATCCCCGACTAATTGATTGAGAGTGGCATCCCATGACCACTCGCGGTATGCGAGGCGTTGGGGGGTACCGTCGGAGAAATAATCTACCCTTATTCCAGACACGTTATAACCTGAGAAAACTCCCACAGTGCGATCAACATCTTGTTCAATCACCTTGAAAGTGGTGCTCCACCAAGTCCTAGAGGGCAACGTTCCGTCGAGGCCAAGTCCCCAAGTCTTGAAACGTGGAGCTTCCACGGACCCTACGAGGAGTTCAGAGATAATTGTCCGGTAAGCCTGATTGAAGCCTGCAACCTGGGATGGTTCGAGGCGGACGCTTTCATCGAAGGTGATGCCACCAAGACCTTCGGTATAGGCGCCCCGCAAATGGATCCAAGGTGAGGGAGTCATGGTGAAACCGAATTTCCCGGAAATCTGGGTTTCTTCCCGCTGCTGGTCATTGACGGGGGGATAGCGGAAATTGTCGGGATGATCCAGTCCATCCCAGCCAAACCCACCGATCACGGTAAGCCAAGATACTGGAGTCCAGTAATCATAGGCATAGAGACTGGCCCGTTGGGAATCTACGACCGAGTGCTGCTTCGCTTGAGCTTGAATGGCACCGTAAAACTGTGGCTGTTCGATATTTAAGCTGGCGTCTGTCTCGAACCGACCGCCTTGCCAGCGCGCTCCGGCTAGGAAAGTGTTCTGCTCCTCTTGTTGAATGTGCTGAAGCTCGGCAGTATAAATCTCGAACTGACGCCGGGTGAAATAGTCGAAAACCGGATTAGTCACGTCGGTCACCTGTCCGGAGCCGCCATTCCCCAATACAAGGCTGGCAGCCCGAAGCAACTCAGGTGAATATATGAATCCCGACGACGTATCCCCGCTAATGGCACCAAATGCTTGCAATGCGCGTGCAAGACTCGGGTCTAGTGCCGCAGCATCGCGCGTGAGCAAATTCTGCTTGGAGTTAGGATCCGATTGAGTTTGTTCGGCGCTAAGGCAACCTCCAAGAAATAGGGTGTTCGAGCCTGGCCCCCAGCGATGATTCCAACCGGCGAGCAACTGTCCCGGTTCTTGAGTGTCACGTGCCTGAGGGGCAAAATCTGCGGGGTGATCGTAGCCGATTTTCTCGTCCTGGCCGGTGCCTAGGAAATAGAAGATATCATCCGGCGTGACCTGCCATTTGAACTGGGCATTAATTTCCGTGCGGGCGGTGGCGGAACTCGTCGCATCCTGTTGGTGATCGTAGTAGGCGGCATCGATTCCGTAACTCAAGGGTCCGGAAGTTCCGAATACGGAGGCGGTGGAGCGCAATTCCGAATTGCTGCGCCACTGGCTTGTAAAACTGCCGCCGACGCCGTCTGCCTCTAAGAGATTCGAATACTCCTGCTGTGAGACGTACTGGGACAACTGCCCGCCGCCGACGGGTGAGAGGAGATTGGATAACAGGAGTTCATTGAACCAAGGTGTTTCATAACGAAGGAGTATCCGATTCGGGTCGCGCAGCGCGTCGAAGGAGTTCGCGAGGAACAGGTGGGCGGAAGGGTTGGTATAATCACTTTCCACCGCACGGGTGGCCTCGCGGACGGCGACTTCCTTCATCCCGTTATATTGATAGAGTTTTGCGAGATTCGCACCACGCACGGCGCGGTCTTGGTCTAGCAGCAGGGCGGAGCGATAGAGCCGACGATTGTCATTGAGAGCGATGGATTCCTCCATTTCCCCAATCGCAAGGTTCGGCTTGTATTGTTCCTGATGGATCAATGCGGAATAGAGGAGGGGAGTGGGATCGTTCTGGTCGAGGTGGCGCGCGAGGTTGAGATCCTTCTCGGCTTCCTTATTGCGGCCTTCCTGGCTCATCGCCTTGGCGAGGTAGCTGTGGAAAACTGAAGATTTCGGTTCAACAGTGGCGGCAGTCTGAAGATCGGCGCGGCCCGCTCTGAGATCGCCGTTCTTGATTTTGGTTAATCCCAGGCCAAGCCAGCCGTTGCCAAATCCGCCGTCGAGCCGGACGGAGGTTTCAAAGGCCGCTCGCGCTTCGTCGATACGGTTTTCACTGCTCAGGATAAATCCGCGGAGGGCGTGAGTGCGGGCGTTTTCAGGCGTCAATACGAGGCCTTTCTCAATGGCAGTGCGGGCTGCCTTGGTGTGCCCTGCGGAAAATTCCAACTCCGCCAAACGAGTCCAGGCGAAGCCGTTGTTAGGCGCGAGGGCGGTGGCTCGCAGCGCCGTGATTCGTGCTTGTTCCAAATTTCCGGGGTCGAGTGTTGCTCGGGACTGAAGGTAATAACTTTCCGCCATCGCTTCCGAGGCGGTCGTGATTTCATCCAGCCGCCACTCATCGGCCTTCTGAAAACGCACGGCGGCGATCATGCGGTCCAAAGCGCGTCGTCCGGGGTGGTTTTGCGGAATTCCAGAGAGAAGCTGCCGCGACTCATCCAACCGGCCGACGGCCAAAAGGACCCCCGCGGAGTAAATCCGACGGTCGGCGTCTCCGGGAGCCTCGACAGGAAGATATTGTAAGGCACCTAGCAGATTTCCCTTTCGATAGGCCGCGAGGGATGGAGAAGCGGCTCCAGCCATCCCCAAGTCGTTGGGATCGAGCACGGCGGGGTAGTAGAGCGCCCATTGGAGGAGATTCTTCGCTTCGATTACTGCCGTCCTGCGCGGTGCTTGGCCGGGGATGGCCTCGCCGGCTTGACCGGACTCCAGCAATAGTTGGCCGCTGGCATTTTCCAGTTTCACCCTGCCTTCCAGAACTTGAAAGATGGATTTTCCTCCTGGCAGCACTTGGACGAAAAGTTGGGTGCCTTCCATGGCCGCATTCACGCTGGGGGTCTGGACGTCTATTTCCTCATCCCGTTCGCGACTGAAGAAAAAGGCAGCCCCTCCAAGTAGATCAAGTTTCGGCTTCTCCGAATCCACCAGTGCCGGAGTGATTTCCAAGGTGGTGAATTCATCGAGCCGGACGGTGTACAGGCCAGTAAGTGCCACCGCGGCTCGGCTGCGCTGCTGGGTCCGAATCCGATTCCCGATGGCAAGCGACTGGTTTTGCGTGGCCTTCACCCATTGGCTGTTAGCACCTGTGGCAGTTTCAACGATGTTTTCAATTTCAAGGATGCGTGCATTCTGGGCCATTGAAACTCCGAGCATAAGGAGTGAAACCGCCAATACCCTGGGGAGGTGAATCCGTATGATAGAAAATCTAGTGGAGCCCCTCCTCAACCGGGCGAAATCGGCTAGAGCTGGGAAACCGGCTAGAACCCTCATGGTCAAACAGGAGGCATGGGGAAGTGGGAAAACTATCGGAAGCCCTGTTAGCACACCCAAATCATGTCTCATGCTAAAAGCTCTGTCATTTCTATCGAATCAAGGCAATCCGATTATCCATTCTTCACTTCTCTTTGAGATCAACGACGCCGTTTTCGGGAATCTGTTTCGACTCGATGAGGTTTACAAAAAACCTGGATGGGCCGTCCCCATGTTTCCCTCGGCTCGCAATGACATCGTTGAAAAGGACCTGAGCCTTCAGAGTATCGTTCGCTTCGAGCGCCTCGATTGCGAGGTGGTATTTCCCAATCCATTCCGGTTCCCTGTGCTCGATGATGGGGCCGATCATTTCATGGACTACCGTAAATTGGGTGCGACCTTTGAACCGAAATTTTCCCACCCTGCGGGAGCGGAATTCGCCCTCCAAACTGGATTGGACGGCTTCGCTCATGAGAATGTGAGTGCCCAGCATTTTGTTGAGGCTTTCGAGGCGAGAAGTAAGATTGACGGCATCTCCGATCAGCGTGAAATCCATGTGTCGGATGCTACCGACATTTCCCGCGACAACCTCGTCGAAATGGAGTCCGATGCGTGTCCGTAGTTCGACTCCTTCTACGAAAAACTTGTCATTTTCAAACAACCGCCACGCAGCGCGAGCGGCCTTGGCGGGAGCGTGGGAGTCGGCGAGCGGAACTCCCCATGCGGCGAAGATCGAGTCGCCCAAGAACTTGATGATCACTCCGTCGTGATCGAAAATACTGCCAGTCGTGCGCTGGAAATATTCATTGAGGATTTCGACGATCCGCGCGGGATCTCGGACCCTTTCGCACATGTCGGTAAAACCCTCCAAGTCAGTGAACATGATGGCAGCTGGCACTTTTTCCCCTCCGAGATGGGTGCTGAAATCTTGGGTTGTCATACGATCCAGCATCTGTGGAGACAGATATTTGGCAAATGCCTCGCGGAGGGCCATCTGCTCTGCCGTGACTTTCAGCCGGAAGTAGCGCTCGACATAGGAATGGGCGGCGACTCCCCAAACTAAGGCCAGCGGAATTTGGACGAAGGCGACCACACTCCATGGAAACCAGATCCTCCCATAGTGGATTGATAGAACCCCCGAAATTCCGCATGCGATGATGGCCGTGGTGGCGGAGAGAATTCCGCGAGCTGGGCGCAAGAAGGTGAAGCCAACACCTGCCATGATGCCGGTGAGGATGACGAATATCTGGTCAAAACCGGGACTCGAGCGCTCAAGCCAGTTTCCCTGCATGAGATTGGCCAGGCCGTTGGCTTGGATTTCCACGCCGCTCATGTAGGGCAGCTTTCGCCCCATCTGAAAACGATGAAACGGAGTTAAGAACAGGTCAAAGCGGAGTGCTTGGCCGAGAATGCCAGGTTTGCCCCCGATCACGACGACCTTGTCGCGGAAGATTTGGGGATTGAATCCTGGCGCCAGCACACTTGTCGCGTCGCACGATAAGAAGGAATCCGACGCAGGGGGGCCGACAAAATTAACCCATCGGGTTTCCTTGCTGCTACGTTCATCGAGTCTTGCGCCGAGCGCTTTCGCGGTTTTTGAAATGAGCGGTTCGTCCGCATCCGTGCCGCTGGGAATTCTCCGAATGGTGTAGAGTTCATCGTCGTCCCAGCTCGTGATGCCGAAACCATCCGCCGCTGCACGAAGCTGTTCGTTCGGGGGGACCAAATGATTGCCAGAGGCTCCGGTCTGGCCGAGAGATTCCCGACCGCAAGCGAGGAAGACATGCCTTTGGGGACTTCCCTGCAGTGGCTTCCCCTCCTGATCTACACCACGGAACCTGCGAATCGCCATTGCTAACTCTGTATCCACAGCGGATGGGTTTTTGAAAAATATATCGTAGAGGACTGCCTTTGCTCCAGCATTTCCCAACACATCTAAAAGGGCGGCTTGGGAGGTGCGGTCAAGCCTTCCTTCTTGGGTGAGCTTGTCGATATAGACGATGCGAATGTCGGAACCTCCGCCTGCCCGATGCACCATGAATGGCATATCGTAGCTGAGTGTGACGATGGATTTGCCTGGCCTGTTCAGACCAATCAGACCGGCGGACACGGCCAGCAAAGTTCCCACGAGCGCCGCCACAATCCGGGTATTGCACTCGGTTCGGCGAATCATCCTCGAGGATTTTAGAAGTATAGGCTTCTGCATGGGCGACAACAGGAGGGAATCGTTTTGTAGCTGCTGTTCCGCAGCAGACAAATAGTTTTCAGATAGAAAATAGGTAAGGTATTTATCAATTCAAGACAACTTCAAACTCGACCCGGAAACGCGGGGTGGGGAGAGAAAAATCAAATTGAATCTTGCGGCAGGGAGCCTGTTTTGCACTATAGGGATGTGCTCCGTGGTCTAATTTTACTGCTGCTCGCCCAATTGACTCCGGCGGTTTTCGCCTCCGATATGACCTCCCGCGAGGTCGCCCAAGTGATCGCTCAGGCCATTTCTCGGGCGAAGCAAATTGAGCCTAACGCCGTCATCGCGGTGGTGGATCGGGAGGGCTATGTCTTGGGTGTTTGGAACATGGGGAAACCGCCGGAAGCCGCCGACACTCAGGGTGTCCTCTTGGCAAACATTGCGATGCTGGATGCGATTACCAAGGCTGGCACGGCGGCTTTTTTGAGTAGCGATCAGAATGCTTTTACCTCGCGCACAGCGGGGTTCATTGTGCAGCAGCATTTTCCGCCAGGGATTCAAAATCGCCCAAACGGCCCGCTTGTGGGGGTAAACTTCTCGAACCTCTCGTTCTCCAAGGTGAATCGCTTTAAAGATCCTAACGTTAATTATGACCCGGTTAGCAAAAAAAGCGGTGCCAATGGAGATCCAGTCACCATAATGGCTTTTGCCTCGCTGAGCGGCCTCGCGGGATCTCCTGGCGGAGTGCCCCTTTATCGGAACGGAGAATTGATCGGAGGTGTGGGCGTGGCGGGTCAGACGATTGCGCCACATGTTAGTCCTTTTTCAATTTTAGCGGACATTCAGGTTCAGCCGCAACGCTACGACCCAGACGAAGACGTGGCGCTTGCAGGTCAGATCGGCTTTCAACCGTCGGCCACGATTTTTGGCTCAAATGTATCCATCGATGGCATCCGCGTCCCCTACGTGGAGAGTCGCACGCAGTTGGGTGAGGTAGAACCACTCCATGCGATCGCGAAACATGTATCGACCTACCCCATCGTCGATTCACCCGTTGTGAAATATCCGACCAAAATGTTAGGCGGACAAAAATGTGAGATTCGCGCACCGATCAAGGACGACCCCGAGGGACGACTGAGCGCTGACGACGTGACGATGATTTTATCTCAGGCATCCGCACGGGCGGCATTCACTCGTGCTGGCATTCGTTTGCCGCGTGGGAAAGCTTCGCAAAATTTCATCACTGTGGTGAACGCGCCACAACTGCCGACAAAAGCACCCGAAATCCTCGGCACGATTCGGACACCGGATGCGACGATTTTTAGTTGGGACGTATCGGCCCAGAAGGCGCGCACGGCGGTGTTCTTTTCCAATGACACGCGGGCGTTTTCAACGCGCACGGTGGGTTTTCTCGCACAGCAGTTCTATCCACCGGGCATTGCTAACACGGCACCGGGTCCATTCTACAGTTTGCAGGAACAGTACTCATTGCTGCCTAATAGCATTCCCAATCTTTTCTCACCAATGCCGAAGAATGTGAAGGTGATCAATCCTTTGAATATGGTAGAACTGACCAGGGACGAAGTTCTGGTGGAACCCAACCCTTATTTGCCGAACGGAGTCACGATTTTCCCTGGTGGTTTTCCGCTCTATCGCAACGGAGTGCTGATCGGCGCGATTGGCGTCAGTGGCGATGGCATCGATCAAGACGACATTATAGCTGCAGCGGGCACGGTGGGATTTGATGCGCCGGCAGCGATTCGTGCGGACCAGCAGCAATACCGAGGCGCACGACTGCCCTACGCAAAGTTTCCGCGGAACCCGGATTTGTAGCGAAGTTTTCTCCAGTGCCGGATGGGAAGCTCCATCACACCGTCACCATTCCCAGAACAAGCACGATGACGTAAGCCAGTTTGCAAGTGAGATGGAGGCACTGGTCGGTTAAGTATCCAAATTTGCCTTCGCCTTTGCCGAGATCGATTAGCCAATGTAAACATAGTTCCGTGGCGCCCAGGACCGCACTACCCGAGACGATCCATACTCCACCGGCCTGAACAAGTGAGTGCGCCGTTAGAGAAATGATCCATTCCGGGCGACTATTCGCCTGATCCCGGACCTTCATGCGGGCCAGATATTCGCCCTGAAGTGGAAAATCCGCGAGCGCATGCATAATCGCGAATGCGAAAAACAATGCGAATGGGCCGGAATGGGTTAGTATATTCACTCGCTGGCTTTCCAGAAATCATGAAACGACGCCTTTTCCTCGGAATCGACGAGCTTGGCATTCATCGCGCGGATCCTCTTGGCGGCAAGCCGCAGCAGCCCTTGCATAAGTTCGACCCCGCCCTCTGAATCTGCGGCGAAGAATGCCCCAAGTTCGTCGCCTGTGATCCGCCAGATAAGGCATTCGCTGCGGGCGATGACTGAAGCGCTGGCAGTGGCCGGATCGAAAACATTCACCTCACCGAGAGAGTCACCCGCTCCCAGAGTGGCAAGCAAAAGGGATCGCCCGCCTGCAGCAGTTACGACATGGAGCATTCCGGAGAGGATGAGATGCAGGCAATTTTGGGGGGCTCCCTCATCAATCAAGATTTCGCCAATTTTCGGTCGGACGAATTCTCCAAATGATGCAAGAAACTCCCGATGAGGGGAATCCACTTCGGTTAGGAAACCGACGGCGGGCAATTCAGGGAAAGGCGAGGAGGAGCTCATTGAATAACTGGCAGTGATGTTGACGGGATCGGACCACCATGGCCAGTCGGAAAAT
The DNA here is from genome assembly GCA_025362955.1 of Akkermansiaceae bacterium. GTDB lineage: Bacteria > Verrucomicrobiota > Verrucomicrobiia > Verrucomicrobiales > Akkermansiaceae > Luteolibacter. Next base: position 5,031 of record JANYFB010000158.1, on the reverse strand, counting down.
GCCAAGACTGAAAATCCCGATGGATTCCTGCGATGTATAAACCGACCCGCCTCATTTAACGGTCATTACGATGACTCCGTCAGCATCGCGCTCGAGGGACTGGAGCTGCACCCGGACCACCTCCTCATCCCCAATCCCGAAAAGCCTAACTGGATTTCGACGCCCCTTGACCCTGACCTGCCCCAAATCCAAAAACCCCTCGTCCATCTCCGAAGCCAGCCTGACTTCATCGGAAAAAATCACGTCGCAATGAAACGCTTTGGTCAATCCTTCCAACCGCGAGGCAAGATTCACCGTGTCCCCGATGATTCCGAACTCCGTCCGGTCGGGCGACCCGATCTCGCCAGCGACCGCCTCCCCCAGATGCAGGCCCACGCCGATTTGAAACGGGGCTTTTCCCGCCGCTGTCCAAGTCGCGTTCATCCCAGCGAGAGCGGCGATCATGTCACGGGCCGCGAGAATTGCCTTGCGGGCATGATCTTCTTCGCTCCCGCCTCCCAAGGCTCCCCAATGCGCCATCACCGCGTCTCCGATGAACTTGTCCAAGGTGCCACCGTGGCGGAAAATCACTTCCACCATACTCGTTAGATACTCGTTCAATTGCCTCACCAGATCTCCGGCATCTGTTATCTCGGACCGCTCGGTGAAGCCACGCACATCGGAAAACAGCACGACGACACGCCGTTTGACCCCAGCCGCCGATTCCTGCCACTGATCCGGCTGCTCGATCATGGCATCCGCCACATCCCGGGAGACGAAGCGCCGGAAATTCCGCCGCAGGCGCAGTTTCTCGACGCGTTCGGTCACCAGTTCGTAAGACTGCGCCACGGCGCATCCCGACCCCAGTGCCAACAGCCCGCCGGAGATTGGCAGCAGCAGCGAGAAGGCGAATCCCCACCAAAGGGTGATCCCAGCCACGCATCCCACGATTCCCATCAACCCGAAGACAAACACCAAAGGGCGGCTAACCCAAGTCCATGCGAGCGCCACCATGCCTAGTAAAACCATCCCCGGCCACGGGTTGGTCCAGCGCCGGATGAATGCTTTGTCCAAGCCGCACGCCACCGCTTGGAGATGCAACTGCGGCCCGGTGAGCGGACCCATCGGGGTGCTATGAATATCCTGAAATCGTGGCGCCGTCGGACCGATCATCACCACCTTGTCACGGAAGAACTCACCTTTCTGATAGATTCCGTTCCATTCCTTTTCGGCGAAAATTCCATAGATGCTTTTCGGCGCGTAAATGTCCGCCGCACCGGTATCCTTGCTGCCAGCGAAACGAAGTTCCCGCTCGCCCGAGGGAACTTCCCCGCCCATCGCATGAATCACCTCTGCGGCCAATGATCGGAGTTCCGGTTCGCCGATCCGCCGCCAATGTTCATTTTCAAAACCCTTGGTCGTGGTATAGCGGGCGCTGCGCTCAAGACCATCGGCCTGATCGCGATAGAAGTTCACGTATCCGACTTGGGGATTGGCGTCGAGGAAGCGCTCGTCTGGTTCTACTAGCAGGAAAATGTTGCCGTTGTCGGCCTCGCTGCCAGGACTGAAAGCGGATGCAAGGACCACCTTGCCGGGATGCCGTCGGATCGCAGCCGCCAGCTCGGCGTCGGCCTCCGGCTCGCTGGGTTCGGAAAAAAACAGATCTAACACGATCAACTTTGCGCCGGCTCCGGCCAGACGGTCGATCGCTTGCGCCCAGACCCGCCGGTCCCATGGGAAGCGTTGGTGCATGATCGACAGCACCGGGTTCGCGGCGTCCTCGACCGGGTCGAGCCCTTCCAAGCTGGTTTCGTCGATCCCCAGCAGAACCAAGTCCTTTCTCTCGGGTGGCCCGTCGCCGTGCCGGACAATCCAATCGCCGAACGCGCGGTCCGTTCTCTCAATTTGTCCCCGGCCTGCGTCGAAGACCCCGAATCCAAGCATCACGATCATGATCCCTAGGAGACACGCAACACTCTTGCGCCAGCGTTTCCAGAGGGTCAAAGCAGTGCTTGTCATGGTTCGATGCACTATCTAGCTTGGTTTTTGTAGTTATGAAAAGCTCCTATCTTCTGCTGATCCCGGTTTTCCTCGCAGCCAGCGTCCATGCGGACATCCTATCGGATCTGAGTCCGTTTCTCAGCTCCTCGCGTCCCGATTATGATCCGGCATCCATTGAACCGAATGCGGCCGTGGAAAATCCCAGTTATGCCCCGTTTTCTCCCGCGGACTCGGATCTGGGAGTGCAACAAGTTCTTGGATCTTACCATGGACTACCTCCGGTCAAAGTCACCTTCGACACCAGCGTCAACCATACTAACAACGCACCCGGCGAAATTCCCCTCGATGATGAGGCATCGTGGTTTTGGGCGAGCCGATTCGCAGTGTCTTGGCGCCCGCGGGTCGCTTGCGGCTGGTTTGCAGACATCGGAGTCACGCAGGAGATATTTCGATTTGAAGGAAGCAAAGCGGTCGATTTCGAGAATTTCGATCCTTACCTCGGAGTTGTTAAATCCATCCCCGAACTGGATGACCTCGTCTTCTTTACACGTTACGAATATCAGCGGATCACCACGGGGGTTTTATCTAATAGTAAATACAGCTCCCAGAGAATCAGGACCGGCCTCCAGAAAGAGCTTCTCCTAACTTCCCGATCTCAGTTATCCGCAGGAGTGGACGCAGCCTTTGACATCAATACCCATGAGGACGCCCTGGAACGCAATGCATACTCCGCAGAGCTGAGTTATACTTATTGGTTCGCAGACCATCTCAGTTCCACCCTTTCTTGGACGGGATCCATGTGGGACTTCAGCCATGGCGGGCGAGAGGACTGGAGCCACATCGTGGGACTTGAACTCACATGGACTCCTTGTCAGAACGCCCGCATTTATACCAATGTGTACTATACCAACCACAACTCGAACGCAGCTTTCGGGGCAAATGATTTCGAGGCTTGGCAATCTGGTATCGGACTCGGCTTAAACTACTCATTCTAACATTCATGAAAATTTTCCTCCCGCTCCTCGCATTGCTCGGCCCCGCCGCTGCAGATACACTCCGGTCGGCAAACGTTACCGTGTCCGTCAATGAAGTGCAAATCTATCCGGGTGCAAGCGGCTCCCACCTTGCCGCCATCGGCGAGAAAGTCGCCACGCCTTCGTCAGTTCAAACAGGCCGGCAATCGCGCACCGAACTTACCTTCAACGACAGCACGATCACCCGCCTGGGGCAGAACTCGGTTTTCAGTTTTCGCGAAGGCGGCCGCAACGTGGAATTGAAGCAAGGGTCCGTGTTGCTTCAGGTTCCCAAAAATGCCGGGGGAGCCACGATTCGAACCGCCACCGTCACTGCAGCCATCACTGGTACTACGGTGATGTTTGAATATAGCCCCGGAAAATGGATCAAGCTACTCACCCTGGAAGGCACTCAGCACCTTTCGATCAACGGCAGCAAAATCAGCGTCTCCGTGCCAGCAGGCAAAATGATCATCATGCATCCGGATGCCACGGTGATTCCTGAACCAGTGACCATCGATATCGCGAAGTTGGTCGCCACCTCGCCCCTGGCAGGACAGGGAACCTTCGGCCCGCTGCCGCCCCCGGCCAGAGAGTTGATCCAACAAACAATTCATGACCAATTGGTTGCAAAGCGCCAAGGCGATCTGCTTCCGACCAATTATATCATTTCAGGGGACGGCAAGCTTACCTCACACGGCATCCGGGACTCAGGGCAAGATAACCGGGCTCCCCGTCGGCCTCAATGATAGATTAATTATCGATCTTGGAAACCAGTCGGCGTCGTTAGAGACAAATGCGATTGATTCGTATAAGCCGGGCATGACTACTGAATTTCAGGAACTCTTGGCCAAAACCGCCAGCCTGGCTGTAGAAACGCGAAAACCCGGACCCCATCGGTCAGCAATTTTTTGGTAAACGGTTATCTTGAAATGATCAACCGCGACCTCAGCGAGGTCCTCCTTCATCCAGCCGGGGTGAGTGTTCATTCATTTCTGCCAAATGCCCGCCGTTTCCCGGTAAACGTCCACCGTTTCCCGGTAAACGTTTACCAAAAAAAGGTCGAGCTTGACCATTTTTGGTCAAGCTCGACGAAATTTAGGTCAATCGCTCATCCGCAGCCTTCGTGAAACGAATGATTTACGGAAATTCCAGCCTCGCTCACCTCAAGGCGCGGGAGGGGTCGGAGTGCGGCGTTTGCGTGGGAAGAAACGGGCCAGATTGTCGAGCAGAGTATTCGCTCAGGCCACACCGCGTTTCGCCGCTTGCTGGACGTTGTTGTAAAATGACAGGTAGCCCAGAAGCACATCGCTGCCGGCCACATGGGCGGCGTCTTCAAGGGCTTTGCCAACTTCGCGGGGAGCGTTGCGGGATTTCCAACAGACCTCCGCGCAATTCGCGGTCACGGATGATTTCAGCAGTGTCCACATAATCGGGAATCAACTCGGGGTGGGCACACATCTCGGTGGCGAAGGTTTCATCCACTGCCCCGCGCTCGGTGCTGATCGTGAGGATGCCGCGCTTTTCGTCAGGCGTCAGGTTGATGAGGAAGGGCAGCAAATCCTTGATTTCTTGGAATTTGGCCAAGACTCGTGCCTTTACGGTGTCGGTGATTTCAGCGGAGATACGATTATCGTTAGAGATGCTATATTTTGTTAGTGTATTCTATCGGAAACCAGCGCATGTTGATTAGATCACTCGGGGTGGAAAGCAAAAATCGTGATGAAATTTAAATACAGCAGAATGCTTCACATGGGTTATGGAAGTTCCCAAAGTGACAAAACCGACATTTTCACCTTGGCATTCCGTGGAACATAAGTCCCAAAAACGGCCATAAGAGTCTCAAGTTCCTGTGAATCAAACTTTTCAAGATTTCAGAGTTAGACAATGCCATGTGGAACAATTTTACCAAATCGGCACTATTTTCGAACTTTCAGAAAGATCTCGACGGACACCGAAAACCCGGATAATTCCATCGCCTTGATTCAAGTAACAAAAACGAGCGTTTTGTTCCTCACATGCCTTTGCTAACACATTT
>JANYFB010000145.1 GCA_025362955.1 Akkermansiaceae bacterium | reverse complement strand
ACCGGCTGATCGAGGCGCTGCGGAAGTATCACAACCGGATGATCGAAAGCTCGCAGGTGATCGAGGAGATGATCCAGATGGCCAAGGACATGCAGGAGGCGATGAAGCGCCACGAGGAGTTGGGCCTGAACCCGGAGGAGGAGGCATTTTACGACGCGCTGGCGGATCGGCCGGAGGTGCTCCTGAGCATGGGCGATGCGACCTTGAAGAAGCTGGCGAGCGAGCTGACGGAAAAGCTGCGGAACAGCACAACGGTGGATTGGCAGTTCAGGGATAGCGTGCGGGCGAGGATGCGGATTTTGATTCGGCAGCTTTTGCGGAAATACAAGTATCCGCCGGAGGGGTGTGAGGCAGCGATTGCTTTGGTCTTGGCCCAGGCCCATGCTCTGGCGGATGATTGGTCCGCGCGGGTTTGATGAATGAATGAAAGCCGGAATAAATTTTGCCTACGGCCAGCCGGGGTGGGCTTCGCCATTAGTCTAAAGCCTGCTAGCGCAGGCACTGGATTGCGGTCCGTGAAGACAGTGCGGCGAGACGCCGCAGCTACTTTGGGGAAGGCGAGATCCGGTAACTGTTTGCGGGGTGCCGCAGCCATTTTGTGGGTCACTTGGTAACGATTCGTTGGGATTGCATGGCCGGGGTTGACTCGCTCCATCATCCATCCGAATACTTCCGCGCCAGAACCCTCGAAGAACCATGGAAAACGTCATCATCATCGGCACCGGATGCGCCGGATACACCGCCGCCATCTATACTGCCCGCGCGAATCTCACCCCGCTTCTTTTGTCCGGTACCCAGCCCGGTGGCCAGTTGACGACGACGACCGAGGTGGAAAATTTCCCGGGCTACCCGGAAGGCATCATGGGGCCGGACCTGATGATGAAAATGCAGGCGCAGGCCGAGAAATTCGGCGCTCGGATCGCTTGGGCTAGTGTGGAATCGGTCGAGCGCCGCGAGGACGGCAGTTTTCTCCTCAAGGCGGGATCGGAGTCGTTTGAGGCGAAAACGATCATCATCGCCACCGGTGCCGCGCCGCGCCATCTGGGGATTCCCGGTGAGGAAAAACTGATTGGCCGCGGGTTGACGTCTTGCGCGACTTGCGATGGGGCTTTTTACCGCGATGTCCCGGTTTGTGTGATCGGCGGCGGGGACAGTGCTTGTGAAGAGGCAAGTTTCCTCACCCGTTTTGCGAGCAAGGTGTATCTCATCCACCGCCGTGGCGAATTGCGCGCTTCAAAAATCATGGCAGACCGCGCTTTGGCGAATCCCAAGATCGAGCCGATCTGGAACTCGACCGTCAGCGATTATCTCACCGACGAAAAAGGCGAGATGCGGGCCGTCACCCTTGAAAACCTGATCACCGGCGAGAAAAACGAACTCGAAGTCGCCTGTGTTTTCGTAGCCATCGGCCATGTGCCGAACAGCGCGTTCCTAGGTGACCTTGTGGACAAGGACGAGAACGGATACATTCTCCAGAGTGCGGGCCGCACCGCGACCAAAACTCCAGGACTGTTCGCCGCAGGCGATGTGGCGGACCACTACTATCGCCAAGCCATCACGGCGGCTGGCCAAGGTTGTGCAGCGGCTCTCGAAGCCGAGCGCTACCTCACCGATCACGAATAATCCCATGAAACGCTTCCTCTTCCTCGGACTCATGTTAGTCGGCCTTTCGTCCATCGCCCCTGCTGCTGAAAAAGCTCCGCAGTGCTTCGAGTTGCGGATTTACTACGCTGCCGAAGGTAAACTGGACGCGCTCAATTCGCGGTTCCGGGACCACACCATCGCGCTTTTCACCCGCCACGGCATGACGAATGTCGCCTACTGGATGCCTGTGGAAAATCCGCAGCGGCGCTTTGTCTATCTGTTATCTTACCCAGATCTGGCAGCGCGGGAAGCCTCATGGAAGGCATTCCAGGCCGACCCCGAATGGATTGCCGCGAAGGCGGCTTCGGAGACTTCTGGAACTCTCGTTGAAAAAGTGGAAAGCCGCTTCCTCACGCTAACGGATTTTTCACCCGACATGAAAGTCGATGAAGCGGGAGCGCCGCACATCTTTGAAATGCGGACCTATACGGCAACCCCGGGAAACCTACCGCACCTGTTGGATCGTTTCAGGCGGCACACGCTGGCGCTTTTTTCAAAACACGGGATGAAGCATTTCGCCTACTTCACTCCCTTGCCCGGCCAGCCCGGCGCGGAGGACACGTTGGTTTATTTCATCTACCATGCCTCGCCGGAAGCCCGCGAGGCCTCGTTCGCCGCTTTCGTGGCCGATCCGGACTGGATCAAGGTGAAGGCAGATTCGGAAACTGCGGCGGGTGGCTCGCTGACAATTCAGGACGGGGTAAAATCCGAGCTGCTCAAAGCCGCGGACTTCTCACCCGTCAAGTGACTTTCTAATTGTCGTAAAATTTTACTGACAGTTAAGAAAAGTTAATTTATCCAATGGACATGCTCAAGCGTGTCCATTTCGATCATAAGCGTCCATCCGCGACGACTTACGCCTTGGATGTATCCGCGAGATGCGAACGACTACCGGGGATCGAACTGCTATGTCCGATTTAAAAACCAATTCATCCACTGACCCGATCCGGCCATGGTTTGAAACCTTGGAATCCGTAGGGGAGTTCGTTGGAATTCGTTTCGGACGCGTATCACCCTCCAGTGATGAGCCAGAATGGATGTATCTCTCCCACATGGATTACGACGGGATCGGAGGATTCGCCCATTTATTGAGGGAGCGGGGAGCTACCCTCGAAGATCTTCCCAAGATAACCCACCCGGCGAAACTCTCCTGGTGGCCGTTCATCTGCTTTTTACCGACCATGCTGGCGCCACGGCGGTATTTGAAATGGCGGAAGCTGAAGCAGGGAGATAAACATGAAGACCCTTCCCTTCCTCCGCCAGCCGTCGCTTTTCAAGTATTTGATGAGGCGAAAACGGCGATGATCCGGCGGGCGAGTCGCGTGGCCGGAGTTACCGTCAATTCATTCTTGATGAAATACCTGGACCGGGCCATCCGCCCGTCGCTGTCCGATCCGGCGTGTGCCACTCCGTGGATGGTCCCAGTCAATTTGCGAGGAAAAGTGACTCAACCCTGTGATACCGGCAACCATTCGAGCTATGTGGGAATCCAAATCTACGCCTCCGAAGGAGCGAAGGAAATCCAGAATCGCATCTACACTGCGTTAAGAAAAGGCCAGCACCTCGCGGCGTGGAAGGGATTTGCCGCCACTCAGAACACCAGCACGGAAACCAAAAAGCGCCTAATCAAAGCCGCCCGTGCGACCTCTCAGTGAGTGTCGGCGGCTTCTCGAACTTGGGAGAATGGGACCATGGGAACGACATCACTGCGAAAGACTGCCAAGGAGATTGGCTATTCGCTCCGCCAGTGCTCCGGTTCCAAATGGTCGGCGCGGGATGTGTCACCTTCAAAGGACGGCTTACCCTCACCTTGCAAATCCATCCAGAGCTGACGACTTCACCCGAAGTGGCCTGCGAGTGGATGCGTTCTTGGGTGCGCGAAATCGAACTTGGCCTACCGGATGTGACAAAACAGTAGTCATTACAAGCGATCAACCATTGATAAAATCGAACTATATGAAACCCCTCAACAAAAATCTGGCAGGCATCGGGATTTTTCTGACTATATTGAATGTCAATGTCATGGCAGTGGGTTTTAGACTGCCAAATCAAGACCCGGAAGGGATCGCCCGTGGAAATGCTTTCGCCGCGACTGCAGACAATCCAGCGGCGATTTATTACAACCCGGCGGGAATCTGTCAGCTAGAGGGCCAGCAAATCAGTGTCGGCACCTACTTTATCTCCACGGACATTGAATACAAATCTGCAACGGGCGGATCTTCTTCCACTGTGACCGATTTTCAAGCAGTGCCTCAAATATATTATGTTTATTCTCCAGAAGCATCACCGATCTCGATGGGCTTCGGGGTTTATGCACCCTATGGCCTGGGGATCGAATATGATTCCAATTCGGCGTTTTCCACACTCGCAGAAAAAGGGAAATTGCTCTATGCATGTTTCAATCCGGTAGTTGCTTATCAGATATGTCCCGAATTATCTGTCGCGGCGGGAATGACCCTCAATTATTCCGATGTCAGTTTACAAAGAGCCATCGGACTGTCACCGGGTGATCAGTTCCGATTTGAAGGGGACGGATATGCAACAGGCTTTAATCTGGGTGTGCTGTGGCAACCGGCACCCATGTGGTCCGCAGGCTTGAATTACCGCTCTGCTACCCAAGTACAATATAAAGGTGACTCGATCGCCGCGCCTTATAGCGACTATCATAACACTAAAGCTTCTCTCGATTTCCCGGATTACATTGTCGGTGGCATTTCGTTCCGACCGGATGATAAATGGAATTTCGAGTTCGATCTCGATTGGACGAATTGGGACCGAGTCAATGACGCAAATTTCAAAGGCACTTTCGGCGGCGATCAAACGTTTCCGTTTCGCTACACTTCGGGATTTATGTATGAGTTCGGCATGACCCGCCAATTAGGCGACGGATATTTTGCCAGTGCCGGATATATCTTTAGTGAAAACAACGCGCCTGACGCCACATTCAGTCCACTGAATCCGGACTCAAACCTGCACCTTGGAAGCATCGGATTCGGGCATCATGGCGACCCCTTCAGTTGGGCATTCGGTTATCATTTCGCCTACAACTCCGGACGTGATGTATCGGGAAACCAAGCAGTCTCGCCGTTGGGGGAAACCGCCAATGGCACCTACAACACCTTCAATCATGCGGTTAACTTTTCGGTCCGCTACCAGTTTTAGGCGGATGGAATTCGATGACTCGGGCGATGGCGCTCCTCGCCGTCCCAATCACATGGCAAGTTTCAGGATATGAGCCTGTTCCTTGCGCTGGAAATCCGTGGGCTTGACGCCGTAAAATAATTGGAAATCGCGGGAAAACATTTTCGCCGTGGTAAAGCCCAGATCAATTGACACTTCCTTAATCGGAGAACCCGCCCGCAGGAGGGATCTCGCGGCCACCATGCGTTCCTGACGCAGCCAATCCTTGGGGGAAATGCCGATTCCATCCTCGAACACCCGCCGCAGGTGACGCTCCGATACTCCGACACGGTCGCAGAGGCTCGACATCCGATATTCACCCTCACGGGCGATTTGACCTAACGATAAGGGCAGCGGTTCGCGGGCTAATAGTACCAGGAATCTTCCGTCTTTTTGGATAATTTCTACGTCGCGTCGTTTCACTTGTTTTGGGGGAGGGATGGACGGATGAA
>JANYFB010000139.1 GCA_025362955.1 Akkermansiaceae bacterium | reverse complement strand
CATCACGCCCGCCGATGCTTGGCAGCAACGTGCCGCCGATGCCAGAAGCCCCGAGGAAGGCGAAACGCCCGACCTACGATCCCGCCAAGCTAGCAGACTTTGCGGCCCGGTGTCCTTACCCGATAGATGAAGCATGGCTAGCCGCTCGCTCGCCCGTGCCGATTCCTGAAAAGCAAGACTTGGCAACGACGGTACTTTTTCTATCAAGTATCTATCAGGATGGCGAGCGGGTGCTTGTTTTCACCCGTGAGTTTAGCCAAGGCTGTTTCCTGTGGACTCCCGGCGGGGGTTCCTATCGGTTAGCTGATAGGCCCGGAGTGAAAGCCGTTCCCTCGCCCCTTCCCACGGGCGGGCCGTTAGGTGTCTGGTTTCTTTGCCAGCCTGTTAGCGGTCAATGGACGGTGAACGCCAACAATCGCGCCCCGGATGGCTCGCCCAAGCTGGGAAGGCGTCATGGGGCTTGCGTGAAGGCGTGGCGGTTCATGGTTCTTGAATCTGATGAAGCTCCTGCCGAGTTATGGTTGCGGGCATTGGTCCAAATGCCACTGCCAGTGATTGCAATTTATACTTCGGGCGGGAGGAGTATTCACGCGCTCGCCCGAGTTGATGCCGGGAGCAAAGAATCATGGGATGCCTTGCGTGATGATTTGGTGCCGATCCTTTGCCCGTTAGGAGCGGACCCCGCCGCCATGACTGCCGTTCGATTGACGCGCCTTCCCGGCACGCTTCGCCACGGTTCAAGGGGCGATGGTGGAAAGACGGTGCCTTACCCCTCGCCGCGCCTGCAAAGGCTTCTCTGGCTCAATCCTCGCGCCCCGGCGTGTCCGATTCTCAACCTCCGCCCCTGATTTCACCCTTTCCCTGCCCCTGCCATGCCTTCCCATGAAACACCATCACCCGCCCCGAGTGATGATTCCGGCCCCGAAGCGATCCGCCGGAACTTCGTGGCCGTCGCCGCCGCCACCGACACACCCGCGCCGGGGGATGGTTCTCGCCTGCCAACGGTGAACAAATCTATCACGATTTCCGCCCTTGCGCGGACGGTGGGAATGATCCTTCACGCCGCGCCAATCTTCCGCTTTGGGGAATCAATCTCGACGGTTGACGAGTCCGGGCAGATTGCCGTGATGACTCCCGAGCGGTTCACCTCATGGGTTGAGAACTACCTTGCCTTCACCGTGCCCGCGAAGGATGCGCCAGCCGTGGAGTCCATCGGTAAAGACCTCGCCGGGAAGATCATGGCCGCCGATCAATTCCGCGATCAACTGCGGGAGCTGAAAGCCGTTTCCGAAGTCCGCTTGCCAGTCTGGACGGGCGAGGGTGAAGCCCGAACGGTGGAACTTGCCCCCGAGGGTTTCGACCCCGCCACGGGGCTTTTCACGGTGAACCGGATTCCCTATCAGGATGACTTAACGGAAAACGAAGGTTCCGCGATTCTCTGGGATTGCTTGAAGGAATTTCCCTACGATCCCGAGGGGGAATCCCGAGTGGAAAAACGCCGCAGCTTTTCCGCGCAAATGGCCGCGATGCTTGGCGTTTATTGCCGGGAGCTTTTCCCCGAGGGAACGCCCCGTTTGATGGTGGTTTGGAATGCCAATCAATCCGGGTCCGGGAAGAGCCTCCTGATGCGCGTTGCCCTTGCCCCGGTTCACGGGCCGCCTGCGGAGTCTGGCAAGCCCGAGACGGAGAGCGAGTTTGAAAAGGTCTTGGACACCGCCGCCCTCGCCCGCCTGCCCTTCCTCGTCTTGGATGACTGCCGCAGTATCCATTCACAAGCCCTCAACCGTTATGTGACTTCTCCGGTTCATGCCTGCCGCTTGATGCACTCGCAAAGGATGGCCATGATTCCGAAAGTTACCCAAGTTTTTGCCACGGGTAACGGTTTGACTATCAGCGCGGACCTCGACCGCCGCGCCTTGGTGATTGACCTATTCGAGCCGGGGGAGGCCACGGCCCGCAGCTTCGCAAAGGAGATCACGCCGGGATGGCTGTTCTCGCCCGCCACCCGCGCCCGTATCCTTGCCGCGCTTTGGGCATTGGTCCGCACATGGCGGGATGCCGGGATGCCAATGATGAAGGAGCATCGCCGGGCTTCCTTCGAGGAATGGTCCGGTTTGATTGGCGGGATTGTGATGGCCTGCGGAATGAGCAACCCGTTTTCCCCTCGCCTAGCAGAGACGGGAGGCGATGAGCGCGGGCGGGCCGTGGTTCGCCTGCTTGTCGTCGTGGCGGGTGAATATCCTGACGGTTCCGAACCCATGCCGACCACGCAAGACTTGCTCGACGTTGCCGACCGGGAGGGACTGACCGAGCTTCTCAACCTGTCGGAAAAGGACAGGAGGCAATCCCTTGGCCGTCTGCTTCGCAAGTCATACCTGGGACGCAAGTTCACTGACTCGCAAGGCCGGGTGTTTGAGTTTGGCCGCCGCAAGATGGCCGATGGTGCCCGGTATCCCATCACCTTCCTGTGATGCCCTGCAAGCCCTTCCCCGCGCCCCGTTCCCATGAGAGCCGGGGAGTCCCCAAGCGACCACGGGCGGAGAAAAAGGAATCTATTAGAACTTCGCGTTCCCTCTGAGGTCATCAAGC
>JANYFB010000114.1 GCA_025362955.1 Akkermansiaceae bacterium | reverse complement strand
CGGAAGTGAAACGCCGCAGCGCCAATGGTAGTGAGACGATAGGTCTTGTGAGAGTAGGTCGTCGCCAGGTATATGCCCGGCTCCAAGCAATTGGAGCCGGGCTCTTTTTTTGCTGGGATAAGGCGGATCTGACAAACTTGGAAGTCGGATCAGGCGATAGCCATGGTGACAGCCATTACCTCATCAAGCATACCGCCGAGTATCGGATGGTGGATCACCCCCTTCAGTTCGCGGGTCCATTTCTCCGCAGTGATCCGGGAGATCTGCACGCCTTCGCGAAGATATTTTTCCGCATCCGTCTCACTCCAGTTTTTGGCTGCACGGCTCCATTCCAATTTCGGAAAGGGCACCGGCGAACCATTCGGCCAGACTTCATGATGACGCGCGACATCCTGAAATTTTTTCAGCCAAATCGCCGGATCGATACAGAGGTAGTGAGCATGCCAGCCGCGTCGTAGCGTTGGAAGTGGGAACTCCCAAGCAAAATTAGGAGTCCGCGCCCCCTGCCATTTCGTCCACAAATGCGCATTGAGTGCCTGAGCCTTAGCCGATGTACGAATGATGGGTTTTCCCAAGCGGTGTCCGAGCCACTGCTGCAGCTTCCGAGGGGTGCCTGTGCCAGGATCAAGAACCTCTCCAGGGTATTCGCCGTCGGCGATAAAAAATTCCTGCCGCCAGAAAGGGGATGCCTCAGGCAAACGCAATGGCAATGCCTCTCTAGTTGCTAACAAAATTTGATCGATGTCGGGAGAAACGTCCACTAGCAAGCATTTCAAATTCGCACGCAACCAGCGTCGAGCCTGTGGTGAATCTCGAAGCGGGGGCGGGAGAAGTTCTAGATTGTGCTCGCTGAGTGTGCCTTCTTCGACCGCGTAATTTGCAAAGGCAAACTCATCGGCATCGATTCCCAACAGCCAATCCAACCCGTCAATGCGGGCCAGTTGCAAGGCATCGTCCATGCAAGCGACCTGATGGGTTCGGAAAAAATGCGGGTCGTCCGGGGTGTCCCGGTGAATGATCTGGACCCAAGGAAATTTGCGGGCAATTTCCTCGGTCCGGTCCGTGCAACGATCAAGAAAAAGATACGCGACATCCACCCCTATCGCATGGTGGTAGCGGAGGTTGATTTCGATGAGTTTTTCTTCGTTATGAACACACATGACCATCCCAAGGCGGCAGGATTTCGGCTGGAGGTAGGGGAGGGGCTTCGTATCAGAAATATTCTCAAAGGCGAGTTCTGGGCTTTCAGCCCATTCACAACCAAGATCCTTCAGCCAGGTTTCCCACATACTCCGATTCTTATGGTAATGGTTGGGAAGCAGCGTAACGCGGCGTTTCAGCAAAAGCCCCGCAATGGCGAAGTGCAACCGGTCCGTTACCAAATGACGGTAGCTGGCAGCGAGCTGGAAATAATCCTGCAAATCTCGGGGAACCAGATGGGGAGGATCGCCAATGTTTCCGGGATAGTTCGAAAAACGCCCTTCAAGATCCTTGCGGAGGAAAATCCCGCGATCAAACAAAGGAGTTCCATAATTACGGTCCAAGCGATATCCAAGTGCCAAATCAGGCATGAGTCGGGCACCGGGCATCGCGGGCAGACTGTCCCACTCTCTGACAAACCGATGGCGGACAATTTCGGGAATTTTTTCTCCGGCACCTCCAACGCTCTGAGGATGAAGGATCACGGGAATGCTCCGGGCCTCACAATGAGCGTAAATCTTCTCGCGTAACTTCGCGCATCCCTCCCAGATGCCAATGCTTCCGCCGCCGCACATGACGACTTGATCGGCCTCCTCCAGGCGATCCGTGAGGGTAATGCCGAATCGTTGGAACAACTGGTGCGCTGCAGCGTGGATCAGGTCGTCGCCGACGTTTCCGGGAACTTTGTGGTAATAGACCTGATGATCTTTTGACAGGTTCATCAGCGGCTTAAAAACGCGATCCTCCAACAGTTGGTGCCGAGGAAACGATTGCAAAACTTCCTGTGAATGAATCGTACGTAGCAACGAGGTGCGGCGACTGATAATTGCTGCCCGGAGAGGTTCCGGCAGGCGTTCGGGCCGCAGATAGACGGCATCAAGTTCATCCGGTGATTGGATAGGATCGAGTTTCCATTTGGCGACCGCTTCCGGCAGGGACGGGATCTCCTGGAAACGATTTTTCAGCAGGTCGAACTTTCCCGCCCAAGTTAGAGAAACCAGGGCGGCCACGCACTTTGCGCATCGACCGCAGTTAGAGGCGGGTTCCGTGGTCTGCCAGCAGACACGCAGGTGCTGTCTGACTAGCGGGTGATCCGCGATCCGTTCCATTTTTTCCGCTTGTGAGAGGTCTGAGCCCCACTTGTGGAAGCTGATTATTTTGGAGCCTAAAAAATAGTCGGTTTGGCAGCTCGATCCAGTGGGCTGCGGCTCGGAAATTCGGCTACTGGAGCTCAGGGTGAAGTCTTGATAGAAAGGTTCCAGCAGATGGGCGACCGCAGCCTCAGCGCTTCCTTGGGTCTGGCCCCATTTCGCCTTGTTGAAGTAGGGGTGCTGGCGGAGATTGGTCTTAATCTGGATCACAGGTATGCCGAGGGATCT
This sequence comes from Akkermansiaceae bacterium, assembly GCA_025362955.1. Lineage (GTDB taxonomy): Bacteria > Verrucomicrobiota > Verrucomicrobiia > Verrucomicrobiales > Akkermansiaceae > Luteolibacter. The sequence goes on along the minus strand of JANYFB010000114.1, from coordinate 45,477 downwards.
GGCGACATCCTGTAGGGATCTTGTCGCTTCGTCCTGCCGGGCTTGGTTGTGCAATGCAATGTCGTAGCCAAACACGCTGATCAATGCGTCAGGCTTGGGGCTGTGGTCTAGCAGAGTGTGGAATGAGTCCGTGCCGCAGGTGAAGAACAGCGCGGTTTTCCTGTTGCCCTTCCACTCCGTCACACGAGTTCCAGACGGGGCGAATGGGGTCTGGGCCTTGAGGTGCCACAAATCGGCGGTGACCGGGAGGAGTTTTTCGGCATTATCCAACCAACTGCGGCATACTCCTTTCTCGGAACAAAGGCGGTCCCCCTGAAGCTGTGCAGCTATCAGAAATGCGGATAGAAATGCCTCCGGGATGGCTCGCAATTCCACATCCTTGGACGAGAACCAAACATCGTCACCTGCGACTCGCGCACTGACGATGAATTCGCCGTTCTTGGTGTGGGAGCGGAGTTTATGAATATGAATATCGGCCATGGAGTAGAAATGGATTAGAACTCGCAGTTCCCCGGAGTGCGTGCGAAGGGTATCACGTCGCGGATGTTGGCCATTCCGGTGACAAACATCAGCATCCGCTCGAATCCAAGCCCGAAGCCGGCATGGGGGACACTGCCATACTTGCGGAGATCGCTATACCAACCGTAGGCTTCCTGATCGAGGCCGTGTTTGGCGAAATTTTCCAATAGCACATCGAGCCGTTCTTCGCGCTGGCTGCCGCCGATGATCTCGCCGATGCCGGGGACGAGGACATCCATCGCGGTGACAGTCTTATCGTCGTCATTGAGCCGCATGTAGAACGGTTTGATTTCCTTGGGATAGTTGAAGACTGTGACCGGCTTTTTGAAATGCTCCTCGGTGAGCCAGCGCTCGTGTTCCGATTGGAGGTTGAGTCCATATTCCACGGGATATTCAAAGGCTTTACCACTCGATTTGAGCAGTTCGACGGCAGCGGCATAGTTGATCCGCTCGAAGGGTCGGCTGGCAACGAATTCCAGTCGCTCGAGAAGGCCCTTGTCCACGAACTTTTCAAAAATCGCTAGATCTCCTTCGCTGTGATCGAGTGCTTCTTGGACTAGATATTTCACCAAGGATTCGGCCAAATCCATATCTCCCTCCAAATCGCAGAATGCGACTTCGGGCTCGATCATCCAGAACTCCGCAGCATGGCGCGAGGTGTTAGAGTTTTCCGCCCGGAAGGTGGGACCGAACGTGTAGATGTTAGACAAGGCGCAGGCGAAGGATTCACCTTCTAACTGACCGCTGACGGTGAGAAAAGCCCGCTTGCCGAAGAAGTCTTCGCTGTCTTTCGAGATTTTATCATCGGATAGAGTTGTGACCCGAAACATTTCTCCGGCCCCTTCGCAATCGCTGGCGGTGATGACGGGGGTGTGGACATAAATGAAATCGCGTTCTTGGAAGAATGTATGAACGGCGTAGGCGAGCCGACTTCTCATGCGAAAGACTGCTCCGTAAAGATTGGTCCGCGGACGGAGGTGGGCGATGGAACGCAGGAATTCCGGGCCGTGGCCCTTTTTCTGCAATGGATAATCTTCTGGAACCTCCCCGAGCAATTTAAGGGAAGTTGCCTGCATTTCCCAAAGCTGCCCGGCGGCGGGGGATGGGATCAATTTCCCCCGTACTTCGACGGAGGCACCCGTGTTCATTTTTGAAATGGCTTCGTATCCGGGAATTCCCGCATCGGCGATGATTTGGAGATTTCCGAGGCAGGTGCCGTCGTTGAGTTCGAGGAAGGAAAATGCCTTTGAGTCCCGCCGGGTTCTTACCCAACCAGCAACGTGCAGGTCATCGGAGGGCTCCGTGCGTTTCAGAACGTGCTTAATCAAGGATCGCATGGGTTTCGATAGCCAGCGGGTTGCGGATTGTCAAAGCAGGGCGTGGATTTGTTGATAGTTGACCCGCTGAAAGCCGGTAATAGCATCCCCAAGAACAACCCAAGTTATGAAAGTCTTCCAACCCTTCTTGATCCTTGCGACTGCTTCCTTCGCCCATGCGTGGGCCCCGAGCCAAGAGCCACCGGCGATGCCGCTCGCTTCATTTGTGCTGCCGGAGGGTTTGGAAATCACTCCTTGGGCGACCTCGCCCGCACTTTTCAACCCAACGAACATGGACATCGACCACAAAGGACGGGTCTGGGTTACTGAGGGAGTGAATTACCGCAACAAAGCCGGGCGTCAAGCGGCGGGTGATCGTGTCGTCATTCTTGAAGACACCGATGGCGATGGAAAAGCGGACAGTTCCAAGGTCTTCTGGCAGGATCCAGAACTTGTTTCTCCACTTGGCATCGCGGTGTTCGACAATGTGGTTATCGTTTCCCAGCCGCCGAATTTGCTCAAGCTCACGGACGTGAACCGTGACGGAAAATTCGACCCTGCATCCGGCGACACCCGCGAGGTTTTACTCACGGGTTTCAACGGAAAAAATCACGACCACTCGCTGCACTCGCTTACTGCCGGACCGGACGGGAAGTGGTATTTCAACCAAGGAAATACGGATGGTATCTTCACCGATAAGTCCGGCAAAACCTTCCGTGTCGGCGGCGCCTATTATAAAAGCGGCGGCGGCGAATGGCCGGTCGATACCAAGTCCGTCGCGGGGCAGAAAAGCGATGATGGTTTCGTGTATGTGGGCGGATTTACCGTCCGCATGAACCCAGATGCGACCCACGCGGAGGTGATCGGAAACGGCTACAGAAACTCGTATGAACAGACGATCAACTCACGCGGCTACGTTTTCCAAAACGACAACGATGATCCACCAGCCTGCCGCGTCACCCACATTATCGAACACGGAAATGCGGGCTATTTTTCCAAAGATGGCAAACGCGATTGGAACGCCGACAAGCGCCCGGGCCAAAAGACGGCGGTGGCCGAGTGGCGGCAGGAAAATCCCGGAACCATGCCTGCGGGCGATGTCTATGGCGGTGGCTCGCCCACGGGAATCGCCTTCTATGAAAATGGTGCTCTCGGTGAAAAATACACCGGCACGCTGTTCTCCTGCGAGCCAGCCCGCAATGTGATTTTCTCCTATCAGCCCGCCTTGGACGGCGCGGACTTCAAGTTCGACCGCAACGATTTCGTAACCACGAATCCCGAGAAAAATTTCGATGGTGCCGACTTCACCGGCGGCGTGAAAAAGAAGGCCGACTCTCCTGAGGCGGAAACCCTCAAATTCACCTTCCGCCCGTCCGATGTCTGTGTCGGTCCTGATGGGGCGCTCTACGTGGCGGATTGGACCGATCCTCGCGTCGGTGGTCACGATACTCAGGACGAAGCTGCCTCGGGGATTATTTATCGCATCGCCCCGAAAGGCTTCAAATCGGTCCTGCCCAAGGTCGATCTCGGCACCATGGAAGGCGCTATCCTTGCCTTGAAATCTCCGACCGTCAATGTCCGTTCACTTGGCTATCAGAAGCTGAAATCCGCAGGAGCCGCCGCTTATGATGCCGTGGCGAAAGTCCTCGAAGACCCCAATCCCTACGTCGCATCCCGGGGGATTTGGTTGATGCCGTATCTTGGCGAAAAAGGAATGGCGAAGTTGAGCTCTCTGATTATTAGCAAGGATGCCGCCACGCGTCTAACGGCATTCCGGGCAATCCGGCGGACGGATGGTGTGATCGACGATTTGCCTTACGCCCGCAAACTTTCTAACGACCCAGCGCCCGAAGTCCGTGCGGAGGCGGCGTTGTCCATGCGATATCGCAAATTCGAGGAAGCACGCGATGTTCTGGTGGCGGTGGCAATCCAATACGATGGAAAAGATCGCGCCTATCTGGACTCGCTCGGCATTGGAGCGGGGCACAATGCCGAGGAGCTTTGGAAAGCAATCGGCCAGAAAATGCAACCCGGCGCACCGGGCGAGTGGTCGGATACCTTCGCCCGTCTCACTTGGCGGTTGATGCCGGAGGCCGCCGTGCCTTCTCTGAAAACTCGCGCTACAGCCGAGAATCTAACTACCGAGCAGCGCAAGTTCGCGGTCGATTCCATCGCCTTCATCACTTCACGGGTTTCTGCGGATGCGCTCATGGAGCTCGCCGCCAAGGGGTCGGCTGTTAGGGATCAGGCCTTGTGGTGGCTCAAAAATCTCAGTGATGGGGAATGGTCTTCCATGGGACTTCGCGCAGAGATGGAAAAACACGGCCTGCTAGAAAAAGCCGCCCAACTCGTGGAGATTACGGTCCCTGAAAAACCCGCCACCACCAAGTTTACCCCTGCCGATGTGTTGGCACTGAAAGGGGACGCGGCACGCGGAAAGCTCGCTGCCGGACGCTGCATCATGTGCCACAAAATCGGTGAAGCTGGTCCTGATTACGGCCCTGCCCTCAAAGGATTTGCCAGTCGCCAACCGCCTGAAGTCATCGCCAAGTCGATTGTAACACCTTCGGCAGACATATCCCACGGCTTCGAAGGGACGGCGATCAATCTCAAGGATGGAAAATGGATCGACGGACACATCATCGCCGACGGTGATCCTGTCATCATCATCTCCACCGGCGGCACCACCCAGCGGGTTCCGAAAAATCAAATTGCCAGTCGCAAGGACATGGATCGGTCGTTGATGCTCGGTGCGGATCAGCTTGGAATGACCGCGCAGGATGTGGCCGACGTCATCGAGTGGCTGAAAACTTATTGAAAAATTCGTCACTGGAAGGTAGTGCGACTTCCCGGCTGATAGGGGATCGAAAGGACAGGTTTCGCCGACTCACCGCGCCCGTGGTTTAGGCGAAGCACACCCGACGGGGTTGGCGTCTTGAAACTTGCCTCCATCTCGATTATGACCAGTTGCAAGCACTCATGGCCACTCCCGACTCCGATAGTTCCGCAGGCAGCGCTCCGTGGGAAACCAAGCGCAATCCATCGGGGAAGAATTTACTCAAACGCGCCCTGCCCTGGCTGGGCTGCCTCATACTTCTAGCCTTGATCGTTTGGGGTCTGTGGCCGAAGCCGGTTGTCATTGAAACCGGAGTCGTTGCTCTGGGACCGCTGACCGTCCGGGTTTCCGAGGAAGGCAAAACTCGTGTTAGAAATCGTTATGTGGTCGCAGCTCCTCTTGCAGGAAAAATGCGCCGTTTGGCCCTCAAGCCAGGTGATGATGTCAAGGCAGGTGACACACTTCTAACCACAATCGAGCCCGTCGCTCCGCCCTTACTGGATCCACGGGCGCGCGCCGAGGCGGAGGCGGTTGTCTCCATGCGCGAAGCATCCCGCAAGCAGGCCGCCGAATCCCTTGAAGCGAAACGTGCCATCTCAAAAATGGCGCAGGCCGACCGCGAGCGCTTCCGCTCGGTCACCCGCGAAGGCACCGTTTCCCAAGCAGACCGCGACAAGATGGAAGGCGAAGCGTCGATGCGGGCCGCCGAAGTCCGGGCAGGTGAGTTTGCGCTTCAGGTGATCGACTATGAACTCGCCCAAGCCCGTGCCGCCTTGGATCGACCCGCATCCAACAGCTCGGGAAATCTGATAGAGGTGAAATCCCCAGTTTCCGGGCGCGTGCTCAAGGTCATGCAAGAGAGCGAAATGGTCGTTTCGCCGGGCACGCAGATTTTAGAAATTGGGGATCCTAACGATCTCGAAATTGAGGCGGAAATTCTCTCGCGCGATGCCGTGACCATCCATCCTGGCGACGCGGTGGAGATTGAACAATGGGGCGGGGAAACCGCGCTAACAGGTCGAGTGCGGCGAGTGGAACCCGCCGCATTCACGAAAATTTCTGCCCTCGGCGTCGAGGAGCAACGAGTCATTGTGCTCAGCGAACTCGTGAATTTCCCGGACGCGGCAAAGACCTTGGGAGACCGATTCCGAGTCGAGGTCCGCGTGGCCGTTTGGCATTCTGATAAGGTTCCGGTCGTCCCTGCCGGAGCCTTGTTTCGCGAGGGCAATGCGTGGAAAGCCTACCTCTATCATGCTGGCAGGGCGATGCTCACCTCCATCGAAGCAGGTCACTCCGACGGGCGCTTCACGCAAATTCTATCGGGCTTACAAGCTGGGGATGAAGTGCTACTCCATCCCCCGGATTCCGTGAAGGACGGGACGGCCGTGAAAAAGCGAGAAGAGTGAATCCAGTCCTTTTTCTCGCCAGTTCTGTTGGACTCATTCCACTCTCCATCGAAGCATCCGGCTTGCCGGAGGGCCGCCCCGCCCGTTACAAGAAGCCGTGGCCGGGAAAAATATCGTCTATTTCGATTTGGAAACGCAGCGCAGCTTCGGCGATGTGGGAGGTTCCATGCATAAGGACAAAATGCAGGTGTCGGTCGGCGTCACCTATAGCACCGCGCGAGGATCTTATGAAATCTATGCGGAAAATGAGATGGAGAAGCTCGGCGAGGAACTTGTCCGGGCCGATCTCGTCGTGGGCTGGAATCATCTTCAGTTCGATTATCCGGTGCTCCAGCCCTACGTTTTTCACACGTTGGCCGAGCAAACAATCAACCTCGATATGATGCTGGAGTTAGAAAAAATTGTGGGATTTCGCCTCAAGCTCGATGCCGTAGCGTCCGCCTCACTTGGCACTGGCAAGACCGCAGATGGACTCGACGCGCTGCGCTGGTGGCAAGAGCACAAGAAATCCGGTGAATTCGAGCCGCTCCGAAAAATCGCCGAATACTGTGCCTTTGATGTGAAGGTTACCCGCTTCGTCCATGAACATGCCCTCCACCACGGATTGATTAAGTATGACGATAAAAACGGTCGGATCGCCGAGATTCCCGTGGATTGGAAATAGTCCCGAGATTACATTAAACCCATTTGTGCGAGCACTTTGGTCACTGCCCAAATGAAGACGCAGGACAGCGTGAAGATGTAAATCTTCGCGGCAAGTTCGATGGAAGAGCGGGTCATGGCGCGGGTTTTCTAATCCCGCAGGAGGATTTCGCCAAGGGAAATGCTTTGACGGATAGAAAAAGCACTCGTGTCCCGCGAAAACTGAATCGCGCCGCTTGGCAATGACGAAAGCCAAACTCGCGAAAGAGCTGGAAATTGGTGAAAATCGGTCTTGAGTAAGCTCATGATCGCTCGGTTCGCGCCCATTTTGGCGGTGGTATTGATGTTAGGAAAGGCACCCGCAGACGAGCCGCCAGATTCGCCTCAGATTCTCGAAGACCGCCGCGTGATTTTCCGTTTCCAAGACCCAACCGCCAAGACGGTGAAACTCAAGGGAATCCACCGCACCATGGTGGAAATGAAAAAAGGTCCGCAAGCGGTTTGGGCGGTTACGGTGGGGCCGATTGATCCTGGAATTTACGATTATAGTTTCATGGTCGATGGCGAACAAATGATCGACCCTTCAAATCCGGCGGTGAAACCAGAAAGGAATCCTTATACCAGTTCGTTGGAAATCACCACGGATACGCCATTATTCTATCAATGGAGAAATGTGCTCCACGGGACGGTCCATTTGCACAGTTACTATTCCCAGTCCCTCAAGCGCTTGCGCCGATTAAGGGTCTATACCCCGCCCGGCTATGATCAGGAGGCGGGGCGTCGTTATCCGGTTCTCTATCTTTTTCACGGCACAGGCGATACAGAAGCGACATGGACGGAGTTTGGGCGCGCCCATTTGATTTTGGACAATCTCATCGCCGAGGGCAAAGCCGTGCCGATGTTGTTAGTGATGCCTGATGGACATGCGGACTTGCAAGAGGAGGAGGGCGATCACAAGGCAAACTTCATCAAGTTTGAAGCGGACGTGCTTGGCTCGGTGGTGCCGCTAGTGGACTCAGGCTACCGCACGATTCCGACAGCCGCAGGACGTGCGATCAACGGTCTGTCGATGGGTGGGATGCAATCGTTAGAAATCGGAATCAATCATCCGGAAATGTTCGCATATATTGGCGGCATGAGTGCCTACGTCCCATCGGCGGAAGATCTCGTGGGGGCGGGATTGAAGAACAAAAGCCTGAACGACGAGGTTAAGCTCCTGTGGATTTCTATCGGAAAAGACGATGACTTACTCAAGGAGGCGGAGCAATTTCATGAGCTTCTGCAGAAGCACGGCGTCCACCAGCGTTGGACAGTGACCGAAGGAGCCCATGAATGGACTGTCTGGCGCGGCTATCTGCGTGACTTCGCGCCCTTATTGTTCCGGCCTTAGTCCGTTTCGGCATTGCAAGCAGGATAGGGTTGAAAAACGATGTGACATAAGTCCAATTTCAAAAAATGACTTCAGGAAAAAAAGTATTCATCGCTGTGGATCTGGGTGCGGGCAGTGGTCGCGTGATCGCTGCGAAAACGGATTTTTCCACGCTGGAGTTGGAGGAAGTCCATCGTTTCGACAATCCGGGGACGGATCTGCCGGGCGGGTCATTTTGGAACATCGTCGGACTCTATCGGGAAATTCTCGAAGGTCTGCGGCGGGCAGTGGAGCGGCATGGCGAATCCATCGTCTCCATCGGCATTGACACTTGGGGCTGTGATTTCGGGCTGGTTGATTCTAACGGAGAGCTGCTAGGAATGCCGCATCAGTATCGCGATCCTCGGTCCGATGGCATGGCGGAAGCGATGCACGCGATTCTGCCCGAGGCGGAGGTCTATGCACAAACTGGGGTAAAAACGAATTTCTATAACAGCTCGCTTCATCTGCTAGCGGAGGCGCGGAGGAAAAGCCCGGCGTTGATGAATGCCGAGCACTTGCTTTTCGTGCCAGATTTGTTAGCCTATTGGCTGACCGGCAGGCAGGCGGTGGAGCAGACCATCGCCTCCACCTCGCAGTTGCTCGACGCGAAGTCGGGAGACTGGGCGTGGGGGCTGATCGACGCCCTAACCCTGCCGCGCAGGTTGTTCGGAGAAATTGTCACACCGGGCACGGTGTTAGGGCCAATCCGTGACGAAGTGGCCCGGGTCATCGGTCGGGCGGGGATTCCGGTGGTGGCCACGGCTTGCCATGACACGGCGGCGGCAGTCGCGGGAATTCCCCTGAGCGGAAGCGGGAATCTTTGGCTCTCGTCGGGAACATGGTCGATCATGGGCGTGGAAACGCTTGCGCCAATTACCACGCCGGAAGCGTTAGAGCATGGGTTTTGCAATGAGCTCGGAGTGGCTGGAAGTGTTAGGTTTTTGAAAAACATCGGCGGCTTGTGGTTGATTCAGGAATGCAAACGGCAGTGGGATCTCGATGGGGAAAAACTCAGCTACGCGGAGATGGCGACGCTGGCGAAGGAGGCCGCGCCGTTTTCCGCATTTATCGACCCGGACGACGCAAGCTTCGCGAGTCCCGGTGGAATGCCGGACAAGATCCGAGCCTGGTGTGAGAAAACCGGGCAAGCCGTGCCTTGTGACAAGGGGCAGGTGCTGCGGGTGGCCAGCGAATCCTTGGCGCTGAAATACCGGATGGTTTACGATCACATCCGCCAACTAACAGGATGTGGGTTTGATCGTTTGCACGCTGGAGGTGGAGGCATCCAGAACGAGCTCCTTAGCCAGGCGACGGCGAATGCGCTGGGGATCAAACTCGTTGCAGGCCCGGTGGAAGCCACGTCCTGTGGCAACGTCATCACCCAGATGATCGGCACGGGCCACTTGCCAGACATCCAAGCCGGGCGGGATTTAATTCGCCGCTCTTTCGAGTTCCAGACCTTTACACCGGATAAACCAGCAGCTTGGGAATCTGCGTATCAGCGCTTCAAGATGGTTTTGAATGTCGGATGAATTTTTCAAAGAAGCGGAGTCAATTCCTACGGGAGTTTGCTCATCCCGGAGATCAACCACGCCGGATTTTCGAGCCGGCGAAGAGGATCGTGATGCGGAAAACGCGCTTCTCCCGCATCTCAATTTTTCCCGTCGTTAGATCGAAGCGTTCAGGAATCTCTTGGCGGTGGATATCGACGCTGGCGCGGAATCCTCGCTCCGAGAAAATGTCGATAAGGATGGCAATGGCGACAGGATTCAGGAAAAGTGTGTCCTCGGTATTAATCATCGTGCGACCGCTGACGGCATAGCGTTTGATGATGGGCATCATTTTCCCCTGGATGAAATCGACGACCGATTGCAGCAGGAGCGGGTGCTCGATCTGATAGCTGTCCAGGCGGTTGACGAGTTCTTGGCGGGCCTGCATCACAATTTCATCGGCCAGCGGGATGAGTCGCAGGGTGTCATAGGTGCGGGGGTCGAGTTCGAGCGAACTTTGGTATTCAAGCTCGCTGATGATATTCTGTTGAACAATTTCTATCGGTGCCTGGGCGTTGATGAAATGGTAGTGGAAAATCTGTTTGAGCGAGACGAGTGCGTCGTAGGTCTTTTCCTTAAACGTGCGGTAGCGGTTGCGGGCGAGATCAGGATCGAAGTCAGTATTTCGTTCTTCCTCCAGTTTTCCGACGCCGGATTGGACGACCTCAGCATTTCGCGCCAAGGCTTCGCGGCCCCGCTTGAGTTGGCGGTCAATGCTTTCCGCTTCATCGACGAAGAGCACCATGATGTGAAAAATCGGCTGGCGGAAATGATGGGCTTTAGGCGTGTTAGAGAACTCGCGGCGCAGCGAAATCATCTGGTCGTAGAACATTTTGAGACACTCGACCTGCACGGTGGTGCGGGGAAAACCGTCGAGCACGGCGCTGTCGCGGAATTGAGGTTTGAATAGTTCGCGCAGTAGCAAGCGGAGCACCTCCTCGTCGCCGACCATCCCGCCCCCCGCCTTGATTTTCCGAGCGTCTGGAGAATCCAGCAACTCACTGATCACGATCGGCGGTGCGGAAATGCCGCGGACCTCACGGATGAAGGCGGTATTCGTTCCTTTGCCGGAACCGGGCGCACCGCCTAACAGGATTAATTCCTTGGGAAACAGTAAGCTCTCCCGACCGGGATCCTGCTCAAGCTCCTTCCACACCCGGTTGAATATCAGTTGGGCATCCTTGATTTCAAGGTCAGGGTTCGGAACGGAGGGAGAAGATGAGATGGGATTCACAGCGGCGCTGAATGAACTCTATCGCCGGGCAACGGTCCAGAGACACTCAAAAGAATCTTCGAAAGGGTCGGGTGACGGGATTAGTTCAAATGGCTTGGAATTAGTCTTAGTTCGCAAAGTGCTCCTTTCGGAAGCCGCAGAATGGAATTAGGCTGATGGTCATGGATATCATGACAATGAACTTCCCGCAGATCGACCTCCAAGAATTTTTTCTCAATGGGATCACCTTAGATATTTTGATCCGCATGGGTCTTGCCGTTCTGGCGGGGACTTTGATCGGAATTGAGAGAGAACGCCACGGCAGGGCGGCAGGTTTACGCACCACCTTGCTAGTTTGTTTAGCAGCGTGCACCGCGATGATTCTATCAGACGAATTTTACCGACATACATTTACCGGCCTCGATCTCACGACCGGCTGGCATCCCGACCCGGCTCGGCTTGCAGCCGGGGTGCTATCAGGTATGGGTTTCCTGGGTGCCGGAGTGATCATCCGCCAGAGCAACCATATGGTTCGCGGAGTGACGACTGCGGCCACACTTTGGTTCGTCACAATCATTGGCCTTGCTTTTGGAGCAGGGGCGGTGGGTGTTGGACTAGTGGGGACGCTCGGTGCAGTACTTATTCTCGTGCTCATCCCCTATATGGAGTCGATGATCAAAAATGACTGGTATTCCGACCTCGCTGTCTCGTTTGCCCCATCGGCCTGTACCGTGGAAGACCTCGTGAACGCCCTCAGTTCGTTAGGCGTGAAGGTAAAGGGAATCGACCGCGAGGAAGATTTGAATGGCGACCGCTGCGATGTCACCCTGCACCTGAGGTATAAGAGGAAAGGGATGGTAGCGTTTTCTGACTCAGTGATCGGAGCGATCCGCGCGGTACCTGGAGTCAGCCGGATTTCATTCCAAAGCTGAAAGCATCCGGTCAACCCATGATTCTTTTGATCCCTAGGGGATTCGCTTCCTGGAGTTCGGCGGGCAGCGCGGCATCGGGGAAGCTTTGCCAGGCGACGGCGCGGCAGAAACGGAAGATCGCCATGGTGCCGACGGAAGTACTACGTCCGTCCGAGGTGGCGGGGAAGGGGCCGCCGTGGACGATGCTGTTGCAGACTTCCACGCCAGTGGGGAAGCCGTTGAAGATGAGGCGGCCGGCGCGGGTTTGTAGGGCGTGGATGAGGCTGGAGTTTGCAGCGAGTTCGGCATCGGTGGCGTGGAGGCTGGCGGTGAGCTGGCCTTCGAGGTGCGGGATGGCAGCTTCGATTTCCTCTAACGATCCTCGCACGATCAAGGTGGCGGGACCGAACATCTCGCTCTGGAGTGCTTCGTTTTTGAGGAAGTCGCTGATAGAGACGATGAAGACGGCGGGGGCGCCTTGGCCGGGGCCGGCTTCGGCGGTGGAGCGGGCGAGGGTTTCTACGCCAGGCGTTGCGGCGAAGGCGGCGGTGGAATCGGCGAAGGACTGGCAGATCGCCGCGTTGAGCATCATGCCGGGGGTGCCCGCTTCGATCAGGGTTTTAAGTTTGGTTAGAAATTTCTCGCCATTTCCATTAGCAAGAAAAACGAGGCCGGGATTGGTGCAGAACTGGCCGACGCCGAGGGTGAGCGATCCGAAAAATGCTTCTGCTAGAGCTTCTTCGCCACGTTCCAGCGCACCGGCAAGAATGACGACCGGGTTCACCGAACTCATCTCAGCGTAAACAGGGATCGGTTGCTTGCGGCTGGCGGCGGAGTCCATTAAGGCAGTGCCTCCCGCGCGGGAGCCGGTGAAGCCTACGGCTTGGGTGACGGGATGCTTGACGACGGCTTGACCGACCTTGCGCCCGCCGCCGTAGAGCACGGAGAAAACGCCTTCCGGCATGTGGGTCAGCTTGGCGGCGCGGATCACGGCGTTCGCAACAATTTCCGCGACTCCCGGATGCGAGGCGTGGGCGATGACGATGACCGGGCAGCCCGCTGCGAGAGCGGAGGCGCTGTCACCGCCAGCCACGGAGTAGGCCATCGGGAAATTGCTGGCGCAAAACACGGCGACGGGGCCTAACGGACGCAGCATCGAGCGGAGATCGACTTTTGGGATCGGCTTGCGGTCGGGATCGGCGCGGTCGATCCGGGCATCCACCCAAGAGCCTTCTTCGATGAGATTGGCGAACATCCGGAGTTGACCGGTGGTGCGGGCTGTTTCGCCGCGAAGACGCGGTTCGGGCAAGGCGGTTTCTAACATGCCGCGCTCGACGATGTCATCGACGACGGTTTCGATTTCCGTGGTAATGGCCCGCAGGAATACGGCCCGGTTTTTTCCTGATAGATTGGAATAAACGGGAAACGCGGCGGCGGCGAGGGCCATGGCATGATCGACTTCATCAGGGGTGGCAGTTAGATAGGCAGGTTCGAGCTTGGAGCCGGTGCCGGGTTGGACCGCGTTGCCGCAAGGCTCAGTGCCGGCGGAGCGCGAGTAGCCGATGAAGGAGGTGCCGAGAAGTGAGGTGGTCATGAAGGGAGCCTGTTAAATTTCAGGCGCGGTCGCGAGAGCTTTCTCGATGATTGCGGTGGCTTCCGCAAGTTCGGCCCCGGCAAGTTCGAGGCGTGGCGGGCGGACGAGGTTGTTGCCGAGTTTTCCGCCGCTGGCGAGGGTTTGCTGAAGCTTGATGAGCTGGACGAATTTCACGACCGTGTCCATCCGAAGCATCGGCAGCAGCCAATGATAGATCGGCATGGCCTCCTCGATTTTCCCGCAGGTGGCGAGGTTCCAGAGTTTCACGTTGTGCTTCGGGAACGCGCCGCCGACGCCGGTGATCCAGAATTTCGCACCCATCGCGGCTCCTTCCAACGCGCAGTCATCAACGCCGACACCAAGGGTGAGGCGGTCGCCGCAAAGTTCGCGGATGCCAGCGACGCGCCGGGCATCGGTGGAGGATTCCTTGACGGATTCCACGTTCGGGCATTCGTCGGCGAGTTCCTTGATCTGCGCGGGGATGAAGTCGGTTTTGTAGGCGATCGGATTGTTATAGATGATACAGGGCAGGTCGGTCGCGTTGATGACGGCCTTCATGTGAGTCTTCATTTCCCGCCAGTCGGAGGCGTAGAGATAGGGCGGGAGGACCATCAAGCCACGGCAGCCGTTGTCTTTCGCGGCCTTGGCGATATCGACGGCTTCCTTGGTGGAAACCGCGGCGACGCCGGGAATAATCGGGGTGTTAGGCAGCGCGGCGACGTAGGTCTTTTGCAGCGCGAGTTTTTCATCGAACGAAAGCGTCGCGCCTTCGCCGAGTGAACCGTGGCAGACAATGGCGGTGCAGCCGTTTTCTATCAGCCATCTCCCATGCTCGGTCATCAGGCCGTGGTCGATGGTGAGATCGGCGTTGAATTGGGTGAGTGTCGCGGGCATGACGCCCTTCCATGGGATGCTCATGATGATAATGTTAGATGGGTGAGGGGATGCCGTGGCGAAATGGATCGCCGGAGTTGAAAAGATAAGTGCTCTCGCCATTAACCCAAGCGCGGCCTGAGATGCGGGGGGTGATTTTACCATCGGGGAGTTCATCGACGCTGCCTTGGAAGACGGTGTCGAGAATACCGGCTTGCCGCCAGATTTCGCCGGGCTTGAGTTTTCCGTCGGCGTGGAGGCAGGCGAGTTTGGCGCTAGTGCCAGTGCCGCAGGGGGAGCGATCATAGGCTTTTCCGGGGCAAAGGACGAAGTTGCGGCTATCTGCTAGAGTCGGATCCCTTGGCGGGCAGAAAATTTCGATGTGGTCGATTTCCATCCCGTTGTCACCCGTGATACCTTGTTTGCCCAGCTCTTGGCGGACGAGGGAGGTGAAATTTGTAAGCGCATCGAGGTTGGTGAAATCGACTTTCGGACCTTGGTTTTCGATAAGAAAAAACCAGTTCCCTCCCCATGCGATGTCTCCCTGCACCACACCCCATCGGGGAACTTCGACCGAGACGGCGGCGGCTTTCCGATAGCTCGGAACATTCGCCACTTCCACCGAGCCATCGTCGCGCAAGGTCGCCACGACCACCCCGACTGGCGTGTCGATGCGATGTGCTCCAACCCCGATTTTCCCTAAATGCGCCAGCGTCACGGCGAGGCCGATGGTGCCGTGGATGCACATATTTAGCGTGGAGAGATTGTTGAAAAAAATCACCCCGCAGACGCAATCCGGTTCGTTCGGTTCGCAGAGGAGCGCCCCGACCATTGCCTCATGGCCGCGAGGTTCGTCGCAAACGGCGCTGCGTAACTCGTCGTGATTTTCACGGAAACGCTGCGCTTTTTTAGCCATCGTCCCCGAGCCAAGATCCGGTCCACCGGAAATGACGACCCGCGTTGGCTCGCCTTCCGTGTGCGAATCAATGACATGAAGTGGTGCCTGGCTCATGGGTCTGGGCGAATGCTCTAGCGGGCGCTTCCGAGTTCGTATAGGAAAACTAAGCGATCTCCTGAGGTGGATTAACAAAATCTCGTCGGCGATAAACGCTCAAGTGACCGAAATGGCGCATCGCCCGCGAGGAGATTCGCGACCAGCCGACCGCTGACCGGGCCAAGGCTCAGGCCCATCATGGCGTGGCCACTCGCGACTAACAGATTCGTCACGCCCCGCACTTGTCCGAGGTAGGGGATTCCATCGGGCGAGACCGGACGCAGACCTGACCAAGGTTTTACACCATCAAAGTTGCGTTCCGAAAATTTCGGGAAATAGTCGTGAACAGACTTTATAATGCCGCGCACTCGGGCGGAATTGATGGAGAGGTCAAGCCCGCCGACTTCCATGGTGCCGCCGAAACGCAGGCTGCCGTCCATGGGGGTGATGGCGACTTTTGCCTCGGCGAAAATCGAGCATAGCTGCGGCAGTTCCGGCGGCGCGGGGAGGGTGAGAGAGTAACCTTTTCCCGCTTGGAGCGGCAGCTTCACGCCCACGGAATTCAGCAAATCTGCCGTCCACGAGCCTCCTGCGATCACGAATTTTTCCCCAACGAATCGCCGCCCATTCCCGTTCAAGGCGACGACTTGGCCATTTCCCATTTCGATTCCATCCACTTTCACGCCACTTTCAATTACTCCGCCCGCCTCAATGATCCTCCGCCGGATCGAGGCCATGAAACGGCTAGGGTTCAAGTGGCAGTCTTGTGGAAAATAGACTGCGCCCGCGACATCCATGGTGACTGAGGGATCTCGCCTCGCCGTCGCAGCAGCATCCAGAACTTCGGCTTGCAGGCCGATTTCATGTGCTTCGATGGCCACATCGGATTCTTCGTCGAGTCCCCTCTGCGTTTTACAAAGCATCAGCAATCCGCGCTTCACCAAACCGAAGTCCTCCATCTCGGCCAATTCTGCAAATAGTCGGCGACTTTCCAAATTGAGATCGCGCAACAGTTCGCGCGAAGCGGCGACGTGTCGCTCGGTCGAATGGCGATAAAACAGCCAACCCCAGCGCATTAGATCGAGATTGAGCCGGGGTCGTACGTAGAACGGGCTCTCTGGATTTAGCATCCAGCGCAGCCCCTTAGTGATCATTCCGGGCGCGGCGAGTGGGGTGAAATGGCTGGGGACGATCATGCCCGCGTTCCCCATCGAGCAGTTGTCGCCACCCGCCGCTTCCCACTCGATCACAGTGACCGCAAAACCGCGTTTCAGCGCATAGTAGGCCGAGCAAAGCCCGATGACTCCGCCGCCCACAATGACTACCCGATCCGATTTCATCTGCCCGAACTTAGCTTACCTGTCTTACGCGTGAAGCCAGAAATCCTGCGGAAATTGCAACAATCCGGTCATTTCAGGGTTCTCGTCAGAGTGATAATTCATTCGGGTTAAAATGAAAACTACTGGATGATCGCCGCCGCAATTACCGTAGTTTTTCGCGGACCATCTTTCCCTGACGAACTTTCGCCAATTCCTCCTTCAAAATGCGCCCGTTTTTTTCTTACTCACTCCTCTGGCGAACGCGGGTTTTCTGCGGCCTTTGCTCGATAGTTTTGTATCGAACGGGCCACGCGGAGACGGACCAAGCGGCAAGGTTCGAGAAGGAAATTCTGCCTATTATCGAAGATCATTGTTACGACTGCCATGGCGACGGCGAACACAAGGGTAAGGTCAGTTTTGACAGCTTTGGCTCGACTGCGGCCATGATGGACCAAACGGATCTCTGGGTCCACGCGCTGAAAAATGTCCGCTCGGGACTGATGCCGCCCGCAAAAAAGGAACGTCTGACGTCCCAGGAACTTTCCACACTGGCCGAGTGGATCAAGCGCGGCCCGCTCAAGCTTGACCCGCAATATCCCGATCCCGGTCGCGTCACACTGCACCGCCTGAACCGCGTGGAATACCAGAATACCATCCGCGATCTAATGGGCACCGAGTTCCGCACGGACGAGGAATTTCCGGCGGACGACACGGGCTACGGTTTCGACACCATCGCCGACGCGTTGACAACCTCGCCTCTACTGCTGGAAAAATACATGCAGGCGGCGGAAACCATCGTCGCCAAGGCGGTGCCGATGGAAAGCCGCGTGACCCCGGAGCGCACGCTTCCAACCGAGCAATTTTCTGGAAATGGCTCCGGACGAGACCGGTTATCGCTTTATGACGCCGCAGACTTAACGGCCACGTTGAAAATCACCGAGCCAGGAACCTATCGGGTCGTGCTCAACTCCAGCGTCCATGGCTCGTTCGCCTATGATCCCGGCCGTGCGAATTTTACATGGTCGGTTGATGGCAAGGAGGTCGCGCGACAGGAGCTGAAATGGTTTGATTTCCTCGCGGTGAAACCCTCCGTTGAGGTCAAGTGGGCGGCGGGAAGTTACCCGGTGCGGCTGACCCTGGAGCCACTGGTGGGCAAGGACCAAAAGCCTGCGGAGAAACCCGGCGACGGCGCTCCCAACGTGGATTTGAAATTGGATGGGGTGACGTTGATCGGTCCGTTAGAATCCGCCTATGCGAGACATCCGGAAAATTATAGCCGCTTTTTTTCCCGCGAGGATGTTCCGGCGGACCCGGCGGAACAGGCGCGCTACGCCGCAGAAATTTTGCGGCGTTTTACGACACGGGCCTTCCGCCGCCCAGTGGACGAAGCGACAATCACGAAACTCACCTCGCTTGCCCTCGCCTCGGCCGCGCCGCCTGGCGGCACCTTCCCGCATGGCATCGGCAAGGCCATCACGGCGGTGCTCGCCTCGCCTCGGTTCCTCTTTCGCATGGAAGAGACCCTGCCGGAAAACGATCCCAAGGCCCATCCGTTGTTAGACGAATATGCTCTTGCGTCCCGGCTTTCCTATTTTCTGTGGTCCACCATGCCCGACGAAACTCTCTATCAGCTAGCAGAACGGGGCGAACTCCGGCAAAATCTATCCACTCAAGTCGCGCGGATGCTTGCGGATGACCGCTCCGGCGAGTTCGTGAGAAACTTCGCCGGTCAATGGCTTCAGACGCGCGATGTTGAAAGCGTGAGCATTGATGCCCGGATCGTCCTCGCCCGGGATTCCGGTCAGGAGAAGGACATGCAGGGAAGATTTCAACTGCGGCAACGACTCAACCAATCCATCGACGCCGCCGAGAAAGCCCATGACACGGTGAAACTAGAGTCGCTGCGTAAAGAGATGGCCGAATTCCGCGCGAAATTTGGAAACAACGGCAAACGCATCGAGTTCAGCGCCTCCCTCCGCAACGCTATGCGGCGCGAGGCGGAAATGATGTTCCGCCATCTCTTACGCGATGATCGCAGCGTGTTAGAATTACTCGAAAACGACTTTACCTATCTTAATGAGGAACTGGCCAAACACTACGGTGTGCCCGATGTTTCCGGGAAAGAAATGCGGCTTGTCAAACTCCCGCCGGACAGCCCGCGCGGCGGCGTGCTCACCATGGGCACTGTCCTCGCAGTGACTTCCAATCCCACTCGAACCTCTCCGGTAAAGCGGGGGCTTTTCATCTTGGACAACATCCTCGGCACTCCGCCGCCACCGCCCCCGCCTAACATTCCATCGTTGGAAGCATCGGAAAAAAACCATGATGGCGGCAATCTTACCCTCCGCGAGGCTCTCGCTCTCCACCGCGAACAACCGCTCTGCTCATCTTGCCACAACCGCATGGATCCACTCGGTTTGGCTCTTGAAAATTTCAACGCAATGGGCTCCTGGCGGGACAAGGATCAGGGAATCCCTCTCGAACCCGTCGCGGGCAAACTCATCACCGGCGAGCCTTTCGCCGATGTTCGCGAACTCAAGCATCTCCTCGTCACCGCCCGCCGTCGCGACTATTACCAATGCCTCACGGAAAAACTTTTCACCTACGCCCTTGGGCGCGGGCCGGAACCCTGCGATATTCCCACGGTGGATGCCGTCGTGGAAAATCTGGAACAGTCCAACGGTAAGTTTTCCACGCTCATCCTAGGCATCATCGAGTCTCCCGCATTTCAAAAACGTCACCGCACCACACCATGAATCCCGCCACCACACATCGCCGCGGTTTCCTCCGGGGAATGGGAGCCTGCCTCGCCCTTCCTGCCTTCGAAGCCTTCCTGCCAAGCAGCGCCTCTGCCGCAGGTACTCGCGCATTCGCCACTACAGCCTCCGGTGCGCCCCTGCGGATGGCCTTCGTGTATTTCCCGAATGGAGCGATCCAGAAAAACTGGACCCCCGTCGGCAGTGGCAAAAATTTCGCGTTTGGCAACACCCTTGCCCCGTTAGAACCGCTGCGCCACCGCGTCCAGGTCATTTCCGGCCTTGAACACCTTAATGCGAATGCCGGAAACGACGGAGCCGGCGACCATGCCCGCGCTAACGGCACGTTTCTAACCGGTGTGCGCGTAAAAAAAACCGCTGGCAGCGACATCCTCGCAGGCGTCTCAGTGGACCAGATTGCCGCGCAACAGATCGACAAGCTCACCCGCTTTTCCTCGCTCGAACTTTCCTGCGACGCCTCCCGGAAATCCGGCAGCTGTGATTCCGGTTACTCCTGCGCCTACGAATCCAACCTCGCGTGGCGCACAGCCACCTCACCGCTCTCTCCGGAATCCAATCCGCGCAAAGTCTTCGAGCGCCTCTTTGGAGCGGGTGCCCACGGAGAACGCGGAGCCAGCCTTCTCCAGCGCCGCTCTCAGCAACGCTCGATCCTCGACTTCGTCATGGACGACGCGAAATCCGTGCAAAGCAAACTCACGCATCGCGACAAGGCGAAAATGGATGAGTATCTAACTGGTGTCCGCGAGATCGAGGAACGCATCGTCACCGCTGAAACCTTCACCGATGTTCCCGACCCTAACATGCCGACTCCCGATGGCATTCCCAAAGCCTACGATGAATACATCCGCGTGATGTTTCAAATGCTCGCCTTGGCATTTGAAACCGATTCCACCCGCGTCGCCTCGCTGTTACTTGCCCATGACGGAAGCAACCGCCCTTTCCCGGAAATCGAGATTGCGGAGGGCCACCACATCCTCTCGCACCATCGCGACCAAGCGGATCTCATTCAGAAAGTGGCGTTGATTGACCGGTTCTATGCGGACCGATTTGCGGAGTTCCTCACTTTGTTAGAGGCGAAACATGATGCCGACGGCAAGTCGATCCTGCACAATTCCATGATCGTTTACGGTTGCGGGAATTCAGATGGAAATCGTCACACCCATGCCAATCTCCCCGTCGTTCTCGCCGGAAATGGGGGTGGCACCTTCAATACGGGGCGTTACCTGGAAACTCCGGCGACTCCCATGTGCAATCTCTACTTGAACATGCTCGACCAAATGGGCGTCCCCGCCCTCAGCCGCTTCGGTGATAGCACCGGCCGCCTTTCTTCCATCTAAAATAGCGTTGCGGCGTCTCGCCGGAACACCACGATTCTTCTCTGATATGAAAACCTTGTTCCTCTTCCTCGCTCTAGCAAAATTCCTCTCTGCCGCTGATCTCCCCGCATCCATCCTCCTCTGGCCCGACGGCGCACCCGGCTCTGAAGGGAAAAACACGCCGGAAGTTGTAGTCACTTCAAGCAGCGGTGAGCAACAGATTTCTAATATCCACCAGCCCAGTATCACCCCTTATCTGCCTTCCAAGGAAAAAGCCACCCGAGCCGCCGTCATTGTCGCTCCAGGCGGGGGTCATAAATTTCTCTGCACCACCCACGAAGGCTCGAACGTCGCCGAATGGTTAGCAGATCACGGCATCGCCGCCTTCGTTCTCAAATATCGTCTGGCTGAGGAACCCGGCTCCACCTACACCGTGGATCGTGATGCCGTGGGCGATATGCACCGCGCCATCCGCCTCATCCGCAGCCGCGCCACTGAATGGAATATCAACCCGGCGGCCCTCGGCGTGATGGGCTTTTCCGCCGGTGGTGAAGTCTGCTCGATCTCCAGCATGAATTTCGATGCTGGAAAATCGGATGCTGCTGATCCCCTTGACCGCCTCAGCGACAAGCCGGATTTCCAAGCTCTCATCTATCCAGGTCGCACTGTGCGGATCGTTCCCTTTAAAGAATCCCCTCCCGCATTTCTAGCAGCATCCGCTAACGACCGCCGCGACATTTCCGAAGGGCTGCTGAAAGTGTATTTGGATTTCAAAACCGCCGCCGTGCCCGTCGAGCTCCACCTCTACTCCAGCGGCGGCCACGGCTTCGGACATCGCGCCGGAAAAACTGCCCCCGTCGATGGGTGGATTGACCGATTTTATGAATGGATGCGCGACCGCAAGTTCATCATTGCGGAAAAATGAAGCACCTGCTTTTCATTTGCTCCCAAAATAAACTTCGTAGCCCCACCGCAGAAACAGTCTTCGCGGGAATGCCCGGCATCGAAGTGGACTCTGCGGGCTTAAATAACGACGCTGTCGTTCCACTTTCCCCAGAGCAAGTCGAATGGGCAGACATCATCTTCGTGATGGAGAAGGAGCATCGGAACAAGCTGAATCGGAAATTCAAACGCTACCTGAACCGTCAGCGTGTCGTGGTGTTAGGGATTCCCGATGACTATGCCTACATGGACCCAGCATTGATACAATCGTTGAAGACCAAAGTGACTCCGCATCTTTGAGATCGTGACCGCCGGTTCCGACTGGTGGGTTAGAGTGAGGTCGCTAGCATCGCGGCATGGCAGGCAGGTTTACTTTGGTTTTTGAGACATCCACACCACACGCGTCACTGGCCATCATCGGGCCGGACGGTCGGGTCGAGCAACGGCAATTTACCAGTGACCGCAGCCACAACGCGGTCCTATTTTCCCCACTCAAGGAACTGCTGGATGCGCGGCATCGGGGCGAGATCGGACTGGTGCTCATTGGCAGCGGACCGGGAAGCTATAGTGGGACTCGCGTGGGAATCGCGGCGGGGCAAGGAGTAGCCATCGCCCTGTCATGTCCAGCGGTCACAGTGCCTTCGATTCTTGCCGTGCCCTGCGCCCGGAATGGTGCCGCCTGCTTGGCCATCGGCGATGCGCGGCGCGGAAGTTTTTGGACGGCCAAGGTGGAGAAATCCAGCTTGGCGTCCGAGCCAGAACTCACCGATGCAAGTGGCCTCGAAATGATTGTGACAAAAGCGATGACTGAAGGCATCCCGGTTTTTTCATTCGAGGAATCCGGTCGATTTCCCCTAGCTCCCGATCTTCGCAGGCAGGTGTTACTTGAGTTTCCAAATGCAGAGCGGCTTTGGCAGGCATGGAAATCAGCAAGTGATGAGACCCGCGACCGTTGGGTGTTAGCGCCTCCGCAGCCCATGTATCTCAGGCCACCTCATGTCACTCCTCCCAAACGCTCATGGCTAGCGCCGCACCGGGATTGAGGAGTAATCACGCGGAGTTGAACGGCAGCAATCAGGGTCCATAGATCGCGGAATTGGCATGATCCGTAGTCGTTAGATCCTCCGCCATCAGGGCATTCAAAGCCTTCCGAGCGATTGGAGCTTGGATCACGTTAAATGCGGGGTTCCATGCAAGCGCCTGTTCGAGATAAGTTCTAGCGGCCTGCTTGTCACCCGTAGCTGCGGCGATCATACCAGCGTGATAGAGGATCTCTGGATCTGGAGTGTTTTGGCTCAAGGCAAGCCTCATCACCACGCTGGCACGGGAGAGGTTGCCATTTTTAAAATAGACCCACGCCAAGACGTCGGCTTCCATTACGTTGTGAGTGTTTTGATGCTCTTCTGCTAATCTGATCGCGTCAATCCGATGCCGATCATGGTCTGCGTAAAACCGCGCCATTTGCATGTGATCATGAGCCCCTTTGGCATCTTGCGCGGCGTGGAGCTTCATGACTTTTTCATAATAAGCTTGGGCCAAAGCGAACTCGCCCATTGCCGAATGTAAATCACCCGCGATGACCAATGCTTCGTGATTGGGTCCAGCTTCGAGAAGCTTGTCGCAGTAGGCGAGCGCCGCCGGGTAGTCGTGGTTCGACGCCGCGATTTTGCAAGCCGCCAAAAGCACATGGGGATTGTGAGTGTCTTTTGTCAAAACAGGTTCAAGACATTCCTTAGCAGCTAACAATTCACCGCTGTGGAAGTACATCATTGCAAGCTTGGCGCGGCACCATGCGGTGTTCTCGCCGAAGGGTGCGCCTGCCTTGATCGCCTTTTCCATCAGCCAGATCGCTTTCTTAGAATCACCCGTCACCCATATGAGATAGGCAGCCCGACTCCATGATGAAAGGTCTGGGCGGAGGTCCGCCATTTTTTGATAGCAATCGAAAGCTTTGTCATAGTCACCAAGCTCTAAGGCCGCATCACCCAGAATACCGAAGGCGGCGACATGGTTGGGCTGGATGGCCAGGGCTTTTTCCGCCCAGTGGATACTTTGGTCAAAGATATGCCTGTTCCCTGTGACCCATGACATTCCAGTCATTGCATCACTGTCCTTGGGGTCCAGTTTGAGCGCTTGGAGATAGGTCAATTCCACGTGAGCGAGATAGTTTTGATCGGTGGTGTCGCGCAGCTTTTGCGCTAGAACATCTCCTAGGGCTACCCATCGGTAGCTTTTGTCCGGTTCGGCACGGACCTTCCCGATCATCGCGGTGAGGGTTTTGTCCGTATCCGTTTTCGATTCCGTCGCGGGGAGCTTGTCGAGAATCTCATTCGCACTTATTCCCACCGGATCCTCAGCCTTTTCGGTCGGGGTGATGGCGGGATTCACAGGCTTGCTGGAAAGCGAGACTGTCCAGATCGCAACCATACCAAAAATGATTGCAAAGATGGCTCGGAGTTTATTCATGGATGGATTCATAAAATGATAACTAAAAATGATAATATAGATAAGACACCGGCACGACCCGAGTCGTGCCAGCTCTTATTGATATGGGGGGGAATTTATCTGTCAGCAGGGAGAATCAGCCCCATTATTTGGAATCTTTCTTATTATTAGTCCCAGAATGTGGAGTAGCCGCGTAGGGGAAAGTCTGATTATAACGCTCATCATTCCCATTGACGTTGTCCCCGACAATCGTGATGGTACTGAATGAAGGGCCACTCGCAAGAGCGGTAAGCGCGATGTCAACCACATCGTCCCCGAAGCGGCGACCATTCGGCCAGCCGGATGGGATCTGATCGCCATTGCTGTTAGCAATGGTGTCCCCGCCGATGAAACTCAAGCGCTTAAACCCGTCTTCACCCGGAGTCCGCACCGCGTCGGTGGTGGTATTCACCCGGATTACATCCGGAATAAAGATTCCCACGAGATCCGCACGGTTGTCGGTTTGGAAATTGGTGGAATAGGTTGCATTAATCAAAGCCGCCAATTCGGGCGTATTGGCATACTTGGCGAACAAGGTCGCGTCCGATGTTGGGGAGGTCCGGTTATACGTATCTTTGTCAATCATTGCCACGAGTGCTTCGTTAAATAGCGGATTACCCAAGCGATTGACTTGGACCCAGGATCCTGAGTCTTTGTTCGGCCCGATTTCACGGCGGATGGTGAAACGTGGACGACTCACTGACGCATAGACACCCACACCTTTGCTTTCGGGTTGAAGGGCGCCGGTATATTTGACCTGCTTCAATTGGCTGATCGGGATCACAATGGCATAGTGGAGAACGTTGTAGCCTTTAAATCCGTCCACCCCTTTACCATCCTGCCCGAGTCCATCTGAGAGGGAACCGTTATTATCCAAAATCCGCGAGTTTAACAAATCTGCAACGCCGGGAATATCAGCAAAGAAACTGTCATCGCGCATACCGCAGAAAACAGTGTTTCCGCCGGCGAGATCGTAGGTGGTCTGAAACGTATAGGGGTCCAGCTCCGCACGGGCGGTAGCGCCTGAGATTGGATTGCCATCGGCATCGTTATATTTGGGAGTGGTATTGTTACCGACGTTGGGAGGGGCCACGAGCAATTTCACGCCTTCGTCAAGCTGTGTGGATACATCGCCCACTACTTTGGTCACATGATAGGACTGAGTGAAGTTTTGGCGGGCGTCTCCCACGGTTTCGATGGGGCCGATTTCGCTGCCCCGTCCATAGCGGAGGATGGTATCCACATTCTTGTATCCATTTTTTTCAGGACTCACATCCGAGAAATGAAAATCATACCGTTGGTCATCCACTCCTGTGTTTGGGTCGGTAATATGGATGCTGTAAAGGGCATCAGAGGAAAAAGCGTCAAACATCAATCCATCTCCAGGTTCGCAAAACGGATGGACGTTGACTTCCACGACCAGCACCTTTTCGCCAGTTGGCCGTTTCCGGACAAAAGCGTAAACATCAGTGAGATTCGCTTGAGGATCGAGTTTGATGAGTGGAGCATCGCTGTGGCTCGATGCCTTCAGGGTGTTCGCTGAAGCGAGTAACGATACAACTGCTAGGGCGAACCCGGTCGTGTATGTAAGCCCACTTGCAGTGCGCGTGGTTGTTTGAATAGTTGGTTTTGTTTTCATAGGATTGGTCGTTTTTTCGCCTTCAGAAATCCAAGAGGCATTTCATAAATTGGTGAGATCCCTCGGAGCCGCAAAGAACTGGACTGACAAAATCCGTATAGGGTCATTCAGAACTTCCTTTTTCTGGAATGAGTTCTGGCAGGCGGGATCTTTTCGTTCCTGAATTCTCCGCGACCGGAAATGGTTCTTGACGGGAGGCGCGTGGATTCCTGTTGTCATGTTTTTTGAATAACCGATCCATCCGATGTCCCCGATCCCACCGAAGGAAACCGACTTCATCCACAGCGAGGAATTCCTCAACGGCTTGATGAAACGCCAGCTCAAGCTCTCCATCTGCTGCGCCTCCGCGTTCCTGTTGGTGTTGTTCGGGCTGCCCTTGCTCAATTACCTAGCGCCGGATTTCATGGCACAGCGAGTGGCAGGATTCACTCTGAGCTGGCTGGTGTTAGGCGTGTTATTTTTTCCATACGTCTGGATCATCGCCCGCATCTTTATCACCCGCTCGATGGCTTTGGAAAATGCCGAGGTCGGAAACGCCGCCGAGGGTAACAAGCGCAAAAACTAACATTTTTTCACCGACTCATGGACTTTTCACACATCGACCCTTGGATTCTCGCCTTCTCGGCCATCACCGTGGTGGTGACCATCGTGATGGGTTTCCGCTCTGCGAAATCCTCTAAATCCGCTTCCGACTTTTTCGTCGCCGGCCGCTCCGTTTCAGTGGGCTGGAACGCATCCGCTATCTCTGGAGAGTATCTGAGCGCTGCAAGCTTCATGGGCATCGCCGGGATGGTGATGTCATCCGGCTATGATGCATTGTGGTATCCCGTCTGTTATGCTTGCGGATATTTATTTCTGTTACTTTTCATTGCGGGTCCACTCCGCCGTTTTGGAGCCTACACGATTCCCGATTTTGCCGAAGGGCGTTACGACTCGCCGCTTTTCCGCCGCATCGCCGTGTGCTTCGTCCTCTTCATCGGGTTCTTCTACACCATGCCGCAGATGAAAGGCGCGGGAACGACGCTGGCCTATATCTTACCCGGTCTCCCGTATTGGGTCGGTGTCGTCGCGGTGGGTGCAGTGATCACGCTCAATGTCGCACTAGGCGGTATGAAAAGCATCACACTCATTCAGGCGGTGCAGTATTGGATTAAAATGTTCGCCATTTCCGTGCCTGTCTTCGTCCTGCTTTCACTCTATGGAGGTTACGGGAAAAATCTTTCGTTGAATCAATCCGCTGCCCAGACTGCCATCGTCCAGTCCACCGATCCAGCCTCACTGGCCCGCCAGCCGCTCCCTGAAAAAGCTCCCAAGGACGATGCTTGGCTCGCTCCATTTGGCCCCCTCACAACCAAGGCTGTCAAGACCGCGGCTGATGCACTTCCAGCCGACCAGCGCGAGGCGTTCATTAAGGAAAACAAAAAACCTTACGCACTACTCTACACCTTCTCACTGGTGGTGGGACTCGTGTGTGGCACTGCTGGACTACCGCACATTCTCGTTAGATTTTATACAAATCCAGATGGCGTCGCGGCGAAGAAAACGACGATGTGGGTGATGATCCTCATCGGCATTTTCTACGTCTTCCCGCCAGTCTTCGGTGTGTTGGGCAGAAATCTTATGCCGTCCCTTTACACTGGCCTCGCCGGGGTCAAAGGCACTGATGCTGTGGTCCTTCGACTGCCCACCTTGATGCACAATGGCGTCCTTGGCTCCATCCTTAGCGGTATCACCTGTGCCGGAGCCTTCGCCGCTTTCATGAGTACCTTTTCCGGACTACTCGTTTCCATGACAGGAGCTCTCGCCCATGATGTTTACGGTCGTATGCTTCGTCCGAATTCCACTCCAGAAGAACGGATGACAATGTTCAAATGGTGCGCGGTGCTCATCGGGAGCATCTCCGTGATTCTCGGCTGCTTCGTTGAGCCATTAGAAATTACGTTCATGGTTGGCCAAGCCTTTGCCATTGCCGCCGCCAGTTATTTTCCTCTGCTCTTCATGAGTGTCTGGTGGCGTGGCATGACCATGAAAGGGGCCGCGACAGGAATGCTCGCTGGTGGCCTTTGCGCGCTCTTCGCCGCCGCTGCGACGAATGTCAGCAACCTCTCTCTCGACAAAGGGAAGATGGGTGAAATTTTTGCTGGGTTCGCACCATTCAATAAGTTTTGGGCAGCGCATCCGCTCCTCCGGATTCTCTGCGAGCAGCCTGCGATCTGGACCGTGCCGTTAGCCATCACGCTCATGATCGTCGTTTCCAAAGCCACCCGCAAAACGGTGCCCACCGACGTGCGAATGAAAATGTTAGTGCTCCACGCTCCTGAAGCCCTTGGCCTCAAACAGGAATACATCCAAGAACACCAAGGCCCTGCGCATTGAAGTTGAAATAATGCTCGGAGCGAATACCTCCCGTCCGGGATGAGCCTAACGAGCTGGAGAATCTATCAGCCAAAGTTTCCGAGTTTGGATTTGACAGCTCGGACGGCGTTTCGACAAGTATCCCTTGTGATCACCGAAGCCGAAAGCCGAAGTTCTGTCCCTATCAGTTAAAGTTCCCCACCATGAGAAACCCGATATTTTACCTCGCCCTCACATCCAGCATGGCATTTTCCGGAATCGGAATGGCTGAGGATGTCAAAAAGGACAGCACTCCTCTCGACGAAGCGTCCCGACAAACCGCCCAGGATCGGTTCAATCTTCCGACACCGGGCGAAATGCTGCGCGCTGCGGATGGCAAGATTGACATGAAGAAACTCACGGCCGCTCTTGGCGAAGTTTCGCCAGTGCCTCCCAAATCTTCAGATGCCGCCCAAGCCCATCAGCTTGGCATTTGTCTGGCCGATGGATTCATCAGTCTCTATGCCAAAGACGCGGTTCGGGTTAAAGCCAACGGCAAAATTCTTCTCGAAATCGCCACCCAACTTGGAGCTGATGAAGCGATCATCGCCGAGGGCAAAAACATCGGCACCCTGGTCAATGCGGGAAACTGGTCTGAAGCATCCACAGCAGCAGACAGTTTTCGCACACGACTTCTGAAAGACCTTGTTCGCGACGGTGATGTCGAGATTGTCACCGTGGCCTCAGCGTCCGGGTGGCTCCGGGGCTTTGGCTTGGCAGCGAATGAAATCGCCCAGTCGTACAACGGCACGACTTCTCGCCTGTTCCGCCAACCCGAGCTTGCCGCGCATTTGGCGCAAATGGTGCTCAAGCTCTCCCCCGGAACCGTTGAGGATTCGGGCAAGGCGGCGGCCGCGCTTCTCGAAATTTCAAAACTCACCTCCGTCGCCCAAGATGCGGATATTGCAAAAGAGTCCGTGGAAAAAATTGCGCTTGCTGCGAAGGAAGGCTTGACCGCGCTCGCAGGCAAACCCGTCACCAAACCCTAGTCTCCCCCGCTCTATTCTCATGAAAACCATTTTTTCAAAGTTCCCGTTTCTCAGCTCCCGGACGCTGAAATGCATGACGGCCGCAATGCTCGTGACTGTGATCCCGTGGCAGGCATCCATGGCGTCCGTGCAAGGCGCCAGGATCACCGCCGCCTCCCTCTTTCTTAAACTTAAGGAAAACGGCTACGAACTTCGCGATTTCTTTTCATCAGGTCTTCTGCGCCGCGGCCAAAGCGTGGTCATCGCAACCACTCTCTCCGCCGGAAACGATTACACGCTAGTCGCCGCTGGTTGCGAGGATGCCTACGATGTAGATCTGACCGTGTATGACGAAAATGGCAATCGTGTGGGTGCTGATGGTGATACCAGTGACCTCGCCGTGGTTAGCGTGACTCCGAAATGGTCAGGCACCTACTACATCAAAGTGACCATGTATAACAGCACTTCAAATGGCGCTCATTACGTCCTTCAATACGCTTTCAAATAAGCGGATCGAAAAATGAATTGCGGAATCCGCCGTGCTGGTTTTGTCTCTCCGGGCTGTCAGGGGCCGTGGAGGTTCGGCAAGCGAACCCCGCCAGGCCTTGATCGGAGCAACGGTAGTTTGTCCGGACTTGCCGCAGATTCCCTGGCAGCACTTTTTTTGTCTAATAAATGAGGTGCATTGATGGGGTGGGCGACTAGAATCACGGAACGTGGACAAACCCGCTACTAAAAATTCAAACGCGGAAGATTCGGGCGAAAATCGTCAGACGTTGCAGACCACCTGCCGCCAGTTCAGGGTGATTTCCAAGGCATTTTTCGCCTCGGAGCGCAGACGCAAAGCACGAGGATTTCTCATTGCATTGCTCCTGCTAGCACTATCCGTGGGGGCGATTCAGGTGCTCATGAGCTATGCGGGGCGTGACTTCATGACGGCCATCACGCATAAAGATTCCGCCGCGTATTGGAAGGCTCTCGGTTGGTATCTCGGCAGCTTCGGCCTCGCGATTCCCATTGGAGTTTACTACCGCTGGGTCGAAGAACGGCTGGCCCTGCTATGGCGGGAATGGATGGCCCAACATCTGGTGAAACGTTATTTTAACAACCGCGCCTATTTTCGCCTGCGCGGATCGGAAAGTGTGGATAACCCAGACCAGCGGATCAGTGAGGATGTTAGAAATTTTACGGTGAGTTCGCTCTCATTTCTGCTGATTGCCCTTAACTCTCTGGTGACGCTGGTTGGATTCATCGGGGTGCTTTGGATGATTTCCGGCACCTTGGTTACGATGCTGGTGGTGTATGCGCTGGCGGGGACGATGATCAGCATCATCATCGGTCGTAGGTTGGTTAGACTTCATTATCATCAATATGAAAAGGAGGCGGATTTTCGCTATTCCCTCGTCCGGGTGCGGGATAACGCGGAGTCGATCGCATTCTATCGAGGTGAAAAACGCGAGCACTTGGATTTGTTCAATCGTCTATCAGCAGCGGTCGCCAACATGCGTTTGATCATCATCCGCAATCGGAACCTTGGATTTTTCACCAACAGCTACAATTATCTCGCGCTCGTCCTGCCAATTCTGGTGGTTGCGCCAATGTATATGCGCGGGCAGGTGGAGTTCGGCGTAGTCACCCAAGCGGCTGGAGCGTTTGGCACCGTGTTGACGGCGATTTCGCTCATCATCACCCAGTTCGGCGGATTGAGCGCCTACCTCGCAGGTGTCCAGCGTCTCGGCAGTTTGTGGGACCAACTCGATGAGCATGACGCGGAGGAACAGCGCATCGCTTTTGAGAAAACGAACAAACCCGAGGAAAATAGCCAGACCGTGAAACTTGAGGGCCTGACCATCTGCACCCCGGTGGTCATGAAAACCCTCGTTGAAAAACTCTCCTTCGAACTCCAAGGCAACCAAAGCCTTATCATCATGGGGGCCAGCGGCACGGGAAAAAGCTCCGTCCTCCGGACGATCGCCGGATTATGGCCTGGCGCCTGCGGATTGTTAGAGCGCCCCGCTGCCGACCAACTGATGTTCCTTCCGCAGCGGCCTTACATGGTGGAAGGCTGCCTGCGCGAGCAATTGCTATACCCGTATCCCGATCGCGGAGCCGATGATGAGGAAATTCTTGCTGTTGTCGCGGCCGTCAATCTATCCGATGTGCTGGAGCGTGTGGAAGGCGATCTGGATCGGGTCGTGGATTGGAACAACATGTTGTCACTCGGCGAGCAGCAGCGCATCGCTTTCGCGCGGCTGTTTCTCCGCAAGCCGAAATTTGCTTTCCTGGACGAGGCTACCAGTGCGCTTGACGAGGAAAATCAAAGACTCCTCTATCAGCAGATTAAAGAATCGGGAATCGGCTTCATCAGCGTGGGCCACCGTGAGACCTTGATCGCCTTTCACGACCGACTTCTAACACTTGATCGTTCCGGATCGTGGAAAATCGATGATGTGGCAGCCTCTTGAATTGGAGCGCGAAATTGATTCTGCGAGAATTCACTCATCAAATTTCAAGCGAGATGGATATAGCACTCGCGCGAAATCAATTTCGGACTCCTATTATTCCGCGCGGGTTCCTTTGTAAACCACCAGACTGGATGCCGGCACTGGGAGCCGCAACGGACCGTCCGCCGCAAAATCCGGCGGCGCTTTACCCATGCCCGTCGTTAGAACGGGTCGGAGTATTTTTCCCGCCGTTTTCAAACTTGCGGGCAGGTGAATTTGATCCGCTCCATCGGAAGTCACCCGCTCCGAGTCGGAAGCGTTCACCACGACCACGGCGAAGGACTCCCCGTCTTCCGAGGCGCGTGCGAATGCGAAGACACCGTCATCCTCGGCACTCGATGCGTTGTCCACCCATAACGGAATCAGCCTGCCGGTCCTCAGCTCTGGCAGCTTGGCACGGAGGCCTGCGAGGCGGGAAATTTCGGAAAATGCCGGGCAGGATTTTACATCCTTCATCGTAGGCCCGCCACGGTCACGATAAAACATCATCCGTCCCGTCTCGCCGTCCTCGCCGGTTTTCCCTTGGCTATCTAGCAGATCAAATTCCGTGCCATAATAGAGGCAGGGAATTCCCGGCAAGGTCATCACCAAAGCTTGGGCGAGACGGTTTCGCTGCTCGGTGATTCCCGCGACGCGGAAACGGTTGAGGCCATCATGATTCTCGATAAATGTAATGATTTTCTGCTGCGAGTTCAACCCGTCCGCGCCGGGATTTGGGTTGTAAAATGGGTGGTGGCTTTCATCCGCTCCGGTACGTGTTAGCAGGGATTTTTCGAGTGCCGCCGGGGAACCAAACTGACTTCCCGGATGCCGGAGATACTCGCGGGCATTGAAGCAGAAATTGAAATCCAGCACGGAGTCCAGCGCTGGTTCCGGGTGTTGCGCCCAGTCGGAACGCCAAGTGTATTGGCCGAGTCGCGCCGGATTCCCATCATAGACCTCGCCGAAAAGGATTTTCTCTGCGGCTGCGTCACCCAGCCGTTTTCTCAAGCGTGCCGTGAAAGCATCCCAAAATCCGGGGTGCACATGCTTCATCGTATCGATCCGCAGACCATCCACGCCAGCCGTGTTTAGATAGAATTGATAGATTTCCACGAACTCGTCCACCAGCGCGTCGAAGTATTCGCCTTTCGGGTCCGTCCAGAAATCCCGCAGCGAGAAGAAATCGCAGGTGACTTCCTCCCCATCCGACTTGCCGAGGCTGTCTTGGGAATAACCCTTGCGGCCATAGCTGGCGAGCTGTGAAAGCGTGCCTTTGGTGGCAATTCTCACACCTAACATTTCGCGTGGTCCGTCGGGTTGGGTTTTTTCCGCATTCCATTTCGGGACGTCCGCCCATTTTGTGTTCGCGTAGAAGCCGTCCTTTTTGAATGGCTGCACCCATTCTTCCTTGTTTTCCAAATTAAAAACACCGTCGCCGTTCGCATCGTAGTAAAACACCGGTCCGGCATGGTTCAGCACCACATCCTGAATCACCTTAATGCCCTTGGCGTGAGCCAGTCTCACCAAGTCCCGGTAATGCTCCATCCGACCCTCCGCATCATTTGAATAGGGTGCGCCGGTTAGAGAGAAGGCACTGGTGAGATGTGGGTCGATGTCGAGCCAATCCTGCGCCCAGTAGCCATGATAGCCTGTCTTCCAGCCGCCCGAATCATAGCCGGAACGCCAGACATTCCGCACCACGGGCGAAAGCCATAGCGCGGTCACTCCGAGATCGTTGAAATAGCCCGCTTGGAGCGCGTTTTCGATACCACGCAAATCGCCGCCCTGATAGAGATTGATGTTTTCCTGCGAGGCATCGTAGAGCGACGGATCGCAGCCGGGAGGGATGTTGTTAGTTAAATCCCCATCGCAGAACCGGTCGGTCAGTGCGAAATACATCACATCGTCACTCCACGGCCTGGCGGGCGCGGATGCTGCGATGGCCAACGATAGCAAAAGGGTTTTAAAACACACAGTTCCATATGTTCGAGTAGGTCTATTGGTTGGTCAATTTCCATCGGATGAAGAGAAAGAGCGATGAATCACGGGTGTCTTCCCGCCGTCTTGGAGAGCGAAAATTAGCTCCGCCTTGCTCTGTTAGGGCAGTGAAAGAATCCCGCACTCCAATTTTTAGAACTCGGAGAACAGGTCCATCTGCGGCGCGTTGGGTTGCGGCAGTGAAGGCTGGTTGGTGTTTTTGGCTTTGGGGCCTTGGGTTTTGGCCTCGGGTTTCACGGAGTGGAGTTCGAGGTGGGAGAGGATGGATTTGGCGCGCTCGACGACAGGTTTTGGCAGGCCTGCTAGACGCGCGACTTGGATGCCGTAAGATTTGTCCGCGGCACCGGGTAGGATTTTGTGGAGGAAAATGATTTCCTCGTTCCACTCTCTCACGGCGACGTTGTAGTTGGCCACAGCAGGACGGGTATTCGCGAGATCCGTTAGCTCGTGGTAGTGCGTGGCGAACAGGGTGCGGCAGCCGATACTGTCGTGCAAATGCTCGGCGACGGCCCAGGCAATGGAGAGACCGTCGAAGGTGGCGGTGCCGCGGCCGATTTCGTCGAGGATGACGAGTGATCGATCAGTCGCGTGGTTGAGGATGAGGGCGGTCTCGCTCATTTCGACCATGAAGGTGGATTGGCCGCGTGAGAGATCGTCGGACGCGCCGACGCGACAGAAGATGCGATCTACTAGACCTAAAGTAGCGGACTCGGCAGGGACGAAGGCACCGATCTGCGCCATGACGGCGATGAGCGCAATTTGGCGGATGTAGGTGGATTTGCCGGCCATATTTGGGCCGGTTAGAATTTGGAGGCGGGCGGTATCGGGATCAAGTTCGGTGTCGTTGGGGACGAACTTAACGTCAGTTAGGGTTTGTTCTAACACCGGATGGCGACCGTTAGTGACGAAGAAGCCTCTTTCGTGATTGAGGAGCGGGCGGCAGTGGCGGTGGTATTGGGCGACTTCGGAGAGGGCGCATAACACGTCGATTTCCGCGACGGCGGCAGCGGTTTCTTGGAGCGTGGGCAGGTGGGTGACGACGCGGGCGCGGAGTTCGAGAAAAAGTTCATTTTCTAACTGCTTGGAACGCTCCTCGGCACCAAGGACTTTGTTTTCCATTTCCTTGAGCGCGGGGGTGATGTAGCGCTCGGCGTTGGACATGGTTTGCTTGCGGGTGTAGTCGTCCGGTACTTTGGCGAGATGGCTGGTGGTGATCTCGATGAAGTAACCAAAGACATTGTTGAATTTGATTTTCAACGAGTCGATGCCGGTGCGTTTGCGTTCGTCCTCTTGCAAGCGGGCGATCCAGTCCTTGCCGCCGCGCGAGGCGTTGCGAAGTTCGTCAAGTGCGGGTGACCAGCCATCGCGGATGACGCCCCCGTCGCGGAGGTGGGACGGCGGTTCGTCGGTTAGGGCGGCGGTTAGCATTTGTGTGAGTTCCTGGAACTCGTGGAGGCGGGGGAGGATTGATGATTGAAGATTGTTGATTGAAGATTGGAAGAGGGAGGACAGGTCCTGCCTGAGCGTGGGAATTTGAGAGAGGGAGATGGAAAGGGACTGGAGGTCTCGGGCATTTCCCGAGCCTTGGGACAGGCGGGAAGTGGTGCGCTCGATATCACGAATGCCTTTGAGGGACTCGCGGCATTTTGAGAGGATATAAGGTTCTGCTAGAAAGGCAGCGATGAGATCCTGACGGGCAGTTAGAGTATTGAGGTCACGCAGAGGATGAAGAATCCAGTCGCGGAGCAGGCGTGCGCCCATCGGGGTGGCGGTGCGGTCGAGAACTCCTAACAGGGTGTGGGCCTTTCCCGAGCGGGAATCCACAAGGTCGAGGTTGCGCTGGGAAGCGGCGTCGATCAGGACGTGATCGGCACTTTCCCTAACATGCGGCGGGTGGAGGTGTCCGCAGGGTCGGCGGAGTTGGTGGATGAGGTAGTGGAGGACTCCTCCGGCGGCACCGCTGGCGGCATGGAGATTCGCGCAACCAAAGCCGTCTAACGAGTGGACGTTGAAATGATCCTTGAGGAGCTGGGTGGCGTGCTCGGGGAGAAAGGTGTAGCCTTCGTAAACAAGACAGTTCGCCAATTTTCCAAACTCGGCGGTCTGGTGGTCAGGAATGAGCAGTTCCGACGGGGCGATGCGGGCGAGTTCGTCTTCCAGCAGACCGAGATCGGAAAATTCAGCGATGGTGAACTCGCCGGTGGTGTGGTCCACACACGCAAGGCCGGCGGATTTCCCGTGGCGGCAGACGGCGGCGAGGTAGTTCGGGCGCTGGTTGTCGAGGAGCGCTTCGTCATCGATGGAGCCCGGGGTAAGGATGCGGGCGATCTCGCGGGAGACGAGTTTTCCGGCGACGGGTTCGGACGTTTGCTCGGCGATGGCGACGCGTTTTCCCGCCTTGAGCAGGCGCGCGATGTAGCCCTGCGCAGCATGATAGGGAACGCCGCACATCGGGGTGCCGCCGCGCTTGGTGAGGGCGACGTTCATGATCGGCGAGGCGGCTTTCGCGTCGTCAAAGAACATTTCGTAAAAGTCGCCGAGCCGGTAAAACAGGATGATGTCGGCGGGCAAGGAGCGTCGCATGGATTGGTATTGGGCCATCATCGGCGTGAGTGCTGGCTCAGACATGGGCGGAGAGTGATGGGGAGGTTTCAAAGAATCAAGAAGTGAGGAAAATTGAGAAAAATGCTCGACAGGTGGCGCGGGATGCCATACTCAGTATGGCATGAAAATGACCATGCATATTGATGAGGATTTATTGAAACGCGTCATGGCTGACTATGACTACGAAAGTAAGACCGAGGCGGTCGAAATGGCGTTGCGCGAGTTGGATCGCAAGACGCGGTTTCGTAAATTCGGCACTGAGGGCTTAGGATTGGCACCCGAGGAGTGGAAAGACGCCCTCTTCCCCGGCTACGACCCCAAAAACTTGTCGGCTTATGATCCCTTGAGCAGCAAAGTCGCCGAAAACCCCACGAAATATGGAAAGTGAAATCTTGGTGGATAGCAATGTCTTCATCGGCCTGATGAAGCATCACGGTGACCCGGCACCATGGCTTTACCGCTGGGCTGGCATTCGCAATCTCGCGATCTGCGGAATGGTGCGGGTGGAGGTGCTTCGTGGGGTAAAATCACCGAAAGCTTACCGCAGTCTCAACGATTTCATGGACGTGATGGTCAATATCCCCTCCTCTAACCGGCTCTGGGATGAAGCGGCCGCGCTGGCTTGGAAGCTGGATCGCAAGGGTTTGGTCATCCCGGGGACCGACGTAGTCATCGCTGCGAGTGCGATAGCAATCGGCGCTGCGGTGCTGACCTCCGACGCGCATTTTAAACGGATTGATGGTTTGCGGGTGATCGCACCGCCGAGAGAGTGGTTTGAAAAATAGAAAAGCGTACCCCTGTGAGTATGTCCGAATTGGCAGAGGGAGTTATGAATTCATTCTACCTGCAGCTCCTATCAGCCAGGCGGATTCCTATGTTTCGCTTCAGAATTGGACCGCGGTCTGAAACCCACCCGCCCGTTGATATCTGCTAGCGCCTGTCGTCTGCGGACCGTCCGCTGAAGCCCTTTGATATACCCCCCCCGCCATCCATTAAATCCTTGTCAAATCGAGGAATGCTGACAGTTTCCTCAAAGTAGTCCCATGCCGGATATCACGTCAGCAGATGCTACGAATAAAACTGTTCGGAAAAAATATGAAGATCGCAGTCCTTATCATACTCTTGTGTGGCATCACCACTTTTGCACATGCTGATCCCTATTCTGATCGCATATTCAAGCTGGCTCCGAACGAAGCCGCCAAAACGTTATATCAGGACCTTCTCAAGTTCAAAGACGATCCTGAGTTTCATACCAAAGGGTTTGCTGACTCGAACCCAAAGACGAAGTACCGAATTTGGCACGAAGCTGTCCAACATGCGAAAACCATCGAGAATTTCAACAACAAGTTGGCTCCCTTATGGCTGCTTGGTTTTGAATATCGAAAGTCCGGAGGAAAGAAGACTGAATACACCGAATTTGTCACTGAAGTCCTGAAGCGAGAATATACTCTAGAATAACGATCGCAGACCCAAAGATGAAGATTCCGAACAAGGCGAGGCACAGCAACCCCCACTAGCCGCACTGTCGGAAATATCACCCGTAACATGAACCCTAACCACCGTCTCAACGCCCGGCCCCGCTAGAGGGGTTGCGTGCTCTTGGACGTTAGCGTAAAAAATGGAAGACCACTTTACACTCAAGAACTCCATTTACCTCATCGTTGGTGGTAAGGAGCTAGATCTACACAACAACTATGATTTTGTCGGCCTCGACTACTCTATTGTGGATCGCGTGTTGATGTTGCGATGGCTTCTTAGCCCTGGAGACTGGGTTACTCTTGATTCACCATCTGAGGTCGAGCTGGAATACCGAGATGTTGCACGATTCGAGTTTCGCCCGCGAGATCCCGAGATGCCTCTCACTGAGGACGATTGTTTGTGGCACGCGGGATATTGGAGGGAAGCTGGTTGGCCTGACGGCGTTTGGTCCGGCTGCATGGAGAGTGGTGTGTTTTCTTCCGATGCCGTTCCAGAAGAGGACTGGTTCCGTGCGTTTCAGTTTCATTCTGGGGCAGTTGTAGTGGTCGGAGCTGGAGAGGCACACGCGCAAATCGGAACCGCTAACAAGCCGTGCGAGGCAACCGGCGATAACGCGTCAAGTTGAATTCCAGCTTAACGAAACGGGCCATGATTTCATCATAGCATATACTATGCCGAATGCACAGTTACTTACAAAACGCTGCACTAGTATCTGTCATCCAACCTCTATTCGCCGTTGGTGCTAGTGGTGACAATCGTTTCCGTGGCGATTTGCTTTGTAGGTACGAGGCCTCAAGTTCGTTCAGTTCCGATCAGAGAGGCCTTGATGCTTTTCGGTGCGCCGATACTTTTCGTCTTTTTCTTCTTTTGTGCCGGCGGCGGGCCAATTTCCTATCCACAGAGGGTTTCCCGATGCGAGTGACATGTAAGCGACGAACATTGCGCTAGGAGTAGCCTACCTTCTAGTCCGCGAGGCAACCCGCGTGCCAACCGGGTGCATCCGAATTGCAGGATGGATCGAAGTCATCGGATTTGCGATGCTCGCAGCATACGAAATTCTTCTTCATGGGCAGGGATTATTTCGCCGCTAAAGGCATGCCGATGCACGACATTGTCAACGGCTAACAGGTTGTGGGTGGCAACGGCGGGTAACGCTCCTGTTTGAATTTGGGCTTCCCTCCCCGCCGTGGATGAGCTAGACGTTCTGCATTATACACCTATGAAATCTTCAATCTCAAAAGTCGCAGTTTTTGCGATCATGGCAGCAACTGGACTAGTGGCCCAGGCCGAGAACGAAAAATTCCCCACGCCGGGAAGAATCTACAACGTGACTTGGCCTGAGACTGCCCGACGGGGAGTTGGCCAGATTAAGGTTATTCGCAAGGGTGAAGGCTCTTGGATCCTTGTCGAATACACTCAACTTTTCATGTCGAGTGTGCCACCACCACAACCGAATTCACCAGCCAGTGACAAGCCGCAACCCCCACCCAAGATGGAGAAGGGAACCACCAAGGAGATGTGGATCAATACGCAATGGCTCATCGACGCATCAGAACCCGAAACCGATAAGAAGTAAGGAAGAGGGGCGAGTTCAAGAGCGAAACTTTCTGAATTCAGGAGGGCAGAACAAGTCGCCATGACAACCCCTAACACTACCAGCCGCCCTGTTTATATGACGCACCGTAGTTACAACCTTACCCCCGTGATCGACGTGCGCCTCCGCTGGTAGGGGTGCATGCGCTCATCGTTCTGCAAAAATGAAGAGCATTCCACCTGCGCTGTCTGCTGTGGCACTAAGCTGCTTAAGCTGCAAACCCGAACCGGGAGCATCGGTCGGCAATGGGTCGTATGAAGACACCACAATATCGAGGGAGATTGCCACGCCGTCGGGAGATTGGGCAGGTCGGTTCGCCTACACCTACGGACCGGACGGATTGCTTCGCCACGCCACCTATGATTTCACCATAGTCAATGGCTACGAGCAGACGACCGAGGAGTTTGCACCGACCAAGTGCGTAAGGGACTACAATGTCTCCAAGGATGGAACCCTAGTTTTGAACTCCAAGGTCATGACGGATTTATCGAGTGGTAAGCCAGTCAAGCGGACGTTTTACGAACCAGAGATCACGCACTGGATTACCTTCGCCCAAGCCCGAAAAGAAATCCAAGAAGCAGAACACGTCGTGGGTGGTAACGGTGGATAAGCTCCCTCGTTCGCTTTGCTCAGTCAGTCCTGCGCTGCCGTGCCACCACATCAAAGGTTCTGCAAAAGATATGGATTCCCGCTTCATCCAGCAGAGCCATATCCTGCGAATGACGAAGCGGGGTGGGAGAACCAGGCGAGACAAGCAAGCACCCCGGAATCTAACCGTCAAAAACAGAGCTTGTGGCCCGCCCGGCCTGTTTATCGGACACGCTCTAGCAGCCAGGCTAACAGACCGGCAATGGGCATGCGCTCCTGTTCCATCGAGTCGCGGTGACGGATGGTGACGGTGTTTTTCAACTCGTCGCCTTGCTCTCCGAGGGTTTCGAAATCTACGGTCACGCAAAATGGCGTGCCGACCTCATCTTGTCGGCGATAGCGGCGGCCAAGTGCACCGCCGTCGTCGTAGAAAACGGTCATCCACGGCTGGAGCGTTTTCTGGATTTCTTTGCAAATGCGAACCTGCTCCTCGTTCTTCTTTAACAGCGGGAAAATACCGACCTTGATCGGAGCCATGCGAGGGACGAACCGCAGCACGGTGCGGACATCCTCTTTCCCCTTGTCGTCTGTTAGCGATTCCTCGTCGAAGGCTTCGCAGATGAGCGCGAGCACCGTGCGGTCGCAACCGGCGGATGGCTCGACGACGTGCGGCAGGAATTTTTCCTTCGTTTCCTCGTCGAAATACAACTGCGACTTACCGGAACCTTTTTCATGAACGCCGAGGTCGTAATCCGTCCGATAGGCGACACCTTCGAGTTCCTGGATGCCGAACGGAAATTCGTATTCGATGTCGTAGGTCTTCTTCGAATAGAACGCGCGCTCGCCATCCGGGATGTCGAGGATGTGGAGCTTCTCACGCGGGATGCCGATCTCGCCGTAGAATTTGAGACGCTCTGCCAGCCACTCATCTGTTAGGCGCAGGCCGTCGTCAGGATGGCAGAAATACTCAATTTCCATTTGCTCGAACTCGCGCGAGCGGAAGATGTAATTCCTAGGGTTGATCTCGTTCCGAAACGACTTGCCGATTTGTGCGATTCCGAAGGGGAGTTTCACCCGGTTAGAATCGAGCACGTTCTTGTATTGGCAAAAAATCGACTGCGCGGTTTCCGGGCGGAGATAGGCGATTTGCTCGCCGGTCGCGCCGAAATTGGTTTGGAGCATGAGATTGAATTCCCGTGGCTCCGTGAGTTCGCACTTGGGCGATTTGCCAGGGCAAACGCTGGGCTTTTCCTTGCATTCAAATGTTTCGAGATTGTCCGCCCGGAAACGACCTTTGCAGGTCTTGCAATCGACCATCGGATCCGAAAATCCACCCACATGCCCCGACGAAACCAGCACCTGCTCCATCGTTAGAATTGCGCCGTCCATACCGAGCACGTCATCGCGCTCCTGCACCGTCTTGCGCCACCAATAATCCTTCAAATTCCGCTTCAGCTCCGCACCGAGCGGGCCGTAGTCCCAGCAGCCGTTGAGTCCGCCGTAGATCTCTCCCGCTTGGAAAATGAAGCCGCGGCGTTTGCACAGCGACACGATCTTTTCCATGCGGGCGGGATCGGTGACATCTTTGTTGGCCATGTAATTGAAAGGTTGGGGCGCGAAGGGAAGCAGGCGCGGCGGCGGGCGGCAAGACGGGATTGCGTTCCATCTTTGGATCGCGAAAATACTGCCATGACCCGCTGTCCGTGGCTCCCGCTCCAACATCCGCTCTACGTCGCATACCATGATTCCGAGTGGGGCGTCCCCTCGCGCGATCCCCGTTATTTGTTTGAAAACATCTGCCTTGAAGGCGCACAAGCCGGCCTCTCGTGGTGGACCGTCCTCCAAAAGCGCGAGCGCTACCGGCAGGTCTTCCACCAATTTGAACCCGCGAAGGTAGCGAAAATGACCGACGCGCAGTTAGAAAAACTCCTGCTAGATCCCGGGATCATCCGTCATCGTGGAAAAATTCTATCCGTCCGCCAGAATGCCCGGGCTTGGTTAGAACTCGATGATCCCGTGGACTGGCTATGGAGTTTTACGGGTGGAAAAACCATCGTGAATGACCGGAAATCACTCGATGATTTCATCTCCCGCTCGCCCGAGTCGGATGCGCTTTCCAAGGCGCTGAAAAAAGCCGGATTCAACTTCGTCGGCAGCACCACGATGTATGCCTACATGCAAGGAGTCGGCATGGTGAACGACCACACCGTGGATTGTTTCAGGAAAAATCAGCCCACCTAACAATCTAACGTCATCGCGTAGTATCCATGTGGCCGGAAATGGGATATTACTTTTCCTGTCGCCGCGAGCACCCCTTCCCCCCGAGGAGCGGACAGTGACAAACCAACACTCCCCCCGAGTTTGAAATAATCCCCCCGATTCAAAAAAGTCGGCGCAAATCGAGTTCCCCCCACCTCGATTTCCGCCGGCTTCTTTTTTGGATACGGTCGCGAAAACCCTGACAAAAAAGAAGGCGGCGTTTCCTTGATGGCAGGTGAATGGACCTTGACCCCGCGCCGCCGAACGGTTGCAAAGGCCGTGCATTCATGGCTTTTCCAAAGGGATTTCTTTTCGGCACGGCGAATGCCGATCATCAGGTGGAGGCCCATGATCCGGCGCGGGAGGACGTGTGGGATCTTTGGGAACGCTGCCAAGGCCTGACGCCGCGCGGGAGAGCGACGGATTTCGGGAATCGCTATGAGGAGGACATCGCCGCGGCGGCGGGTCTGGGCTGCAAATTGTTCCGCTTTTCGATCGCTTGGGCGCGGGTGGAAACCGCAGAGGGATGTTTCGATGCAAACTCGCTGGCCCATTATCGGAAAGTGGCGGAGTGCGTCCGCAGCCATGGGATGAAAGTGATGCTCACGCTGCATCACTTCGTCTGGCCAATCTGGCTGGAGCGCGATCACGGAGGCTTGATTGGTGAAAAATTCCCTGATTTTTTCGCGAGATATGCAGACGAAGTGGCTGCGGCGTTAGGGGATCTGGTGGACTACTGGATCACCTTCAACGAGCCGAGCCAGCTCACGTTTGGCTACATCAAGCCGTGGTGGCAGAGCCGTTACTACATGCCGCCGGGGCTGCCGCGTGGCTCGGACGTGGATGCGGAGGCCGAGGCGGTGGGAAAATTGATCCCCGGACTTTTCCTCGCAAATGCCCGGGCGCGGGCAGTGATCCAAGGCCGGCGACCCGAGGCCAAAGTCGGGGTGAATCCAATG
This sequence comes from Akkermansiaceae bacterium, assembly GCA_025362955.1. Lineage (GTDB taxonomy): Bacteria > Verrucomicrobiota > Verrucomicrobiia > Verrucomicrobiales > Akkermansiaceae > Luteolibacter. Next base: position 2,406 of record JANYFB010000114.1, on the reverse strand, counting down.
GTCACTGGCTTCCCGACATGGCTGCAAATGCTGATGGATTGGGGCGCCTGCCACCGGGGCATGACGGAGGCCTTGTTCAAATTCACCACCAGCGGCGCTCTGGTCAGCGAAAAAGGCGACGTGGATCTCGTGATCGGCGGGGTGACGGATGGCGATCAAACGCGCTTTGAAATCAGCGATCCCTACCTGCGCACGGGCAAGGCGGTGCTGGTGGCAGCCAGCTACGAGGGGGAGGGAATCGGCTCGCTTGGTGGTAGAAAAGTCGGTGTGATCGCGGTGGGAAATCAGCCGGTTTCGTGGGACAGGGATTTGCCGCGAGGTTGCGGAAAGAAAATTTTCAGCGACTACGATAAGGGCCGTGACGCGCTTAGGGCTGGCACCGTGGACGCACTGTATGGCGACGCATTTTTCCTGATTCCCCATGGGCTGCAAAATACGGACGGCCTGCGATTCCTGGTGACCGGATTGAGCGATGAGGCATACGTGGTAGTCGCGCCTCACGGTCACGAGCAATTGCTGGGACGGGTAAACCGAGCCGTGGCGGCGTTTCAGTTAGAAGTGATGGCAGTCGTGGAATCGCCCGGAATTTCGCCTGCCGGACCGGTGGCAAAGGCGCGCCGGCCCGTTTCCCTGCGCGAGGTGCTGGTTGGTAAAGATGACGATTTCCACGACCTGCTGGAAAGCCGTGATGTCCGACAAGTGCGGCGCCGGGGAAAAATCCGGGTCGGGATCCGGACCGACGCTCCAGGAATGTCGCAACCCGGCACCCATCAGGGCCTGGAAATTCTTTTGGCGCGCCGGATCGCATTCGAACTTTTTCACGATGAAAATCGCCTCGAAATCGTCCCGTTAGAGCCAAGCCACCGGCTGAAAGTGCTAGAAACCAAGGTCGGTTGGCTCAACTGGGCATGGCGATTCTGGGGGACGACGACGATGATCGCGAACGCAAACTGGTGGTACCTCGGAACCTCCGGGCGCTTGCCAGTGGAGCTTTGCCCGGAGGAGGCCGTGGGGGCACAGGACTTCGTCGGGCTGGACTATTACTGGGGCCTACCGACGTGGAAGCTTGGGTGTTACCGAATGTTAGAAGAGGCGGCGCACGGGCGTTTCCTCCACGCTCCGGTGTGGCCGCAGGGTCTCTACCATGCGTTGCGGCGTTTCCATCGGTGGTTTCCGGAGCAGGAACTTTTCATTGTGGAAAATGGCAGCGTGCCGAGTGCAAACGGTATTTCTCGGACGGAATATCTCCGCACCCACGTCGCCCAAGTCGAGCGGGCGATCACCGACGGCGTGCCCGTGAAGGGGTATAACTTTTGGTCCATCACCTCAAACCGCGAGTGGGGCCACGCCTTCGATCCAAACACGGATTTCGGCCTTTATTTCGTGGATCTCGATAAAGACCCGGAGCTGAAACGGGTGCCGACGGACGAGGTGGAGGTTTACCGAGAAATCATCCAAACGGTCGAGCAATAGAGTGGGATCTTGGATGGTGGATTAGGGTCGATGCGAATGTCACTTTAGGCATCTTCATACCACCTTCGGGTGCTTTTAGTGTCCAATGATCGCCGTAACGAGTCGGAAGATGATACGACTCAGGTAGTCCAATACGGCAGCGACCTCACTGGCTGGGCGGATGTGCCAATTCCTGCCACCACCAGCAGCCCGGTAACATCGCTCCGAATACTCCGCCCCTTGGAACTGACAAGGTCGTTGTGACGATTCCGAACGGAGCCGCAGTCGAGACGTTTGGACGCATCAAGGTCGTCGGCTCAAAAAAAATCGTTTCCTAGGGCACTCATTTTGCCCGCGCGCTCGTAAGTTCAGCTCAGGAGATCGCCTCTTGTCGTCGTGAGAGAGGGAAATGACGCAAAATAGCCCTCCTTGGAGCGTTTGGCTGGAGAGGTCATGGGCACGGACTGGCTTATAGGATGAGATCGATGACCAGTTGCTTGTGATCTTGGTAGTCGACGATCAGAGATGGCAGGTTGTGGTTTTCATCAGACGGGATGATCGCCAACAGGGCGTTGCGGGTGAGCGCCAGGTTCTGGGCGATGTGGGTGCGCCGGTGACGGTGGCAGTCTTTCTGCCAGACGCGGCCCCTTTGTTTAGCCCTAATTTTTTCTAAGCGATTACATGGGAAAAGACGACTCTAGCCAGACGTCCTAGTTCCTACCCTATTCCCACGGCGATCAAGCTAGGGAGAGCCACAAAAATAGTTTGTAAACCATGACATTTAGGGCTTGTACACCATATCTAGTGGTCACGTCATGGCCGGATGCCTCGCAATCCTAACAAATCCGACTGGTCTAGCGGCTTACCCGCCTGCATCGCTTCGTTCTCTGTCATTGAAGACCCGCGCACGGGCGGTAACAAACGGCATCATTTCGGCGAAGTGCTTTTCATGGC
>JANYFB010000113.1 GCA_025362955.1 Akkermansiaceae bacterium | reverse complement strand
CTTCCATCACCGAACTCCAGCAAAAGCTGAAAAACAGCCTCAGCAACGGCCTTAACATCAACGAGGCCATGGACGGCGCGGTGGATTCTCTGGTGGATCTAGTCCGCACCACCGCGAACAGCATCGGCGAGGACCGCGAATCGGTGGAAGATTTCCTCGCTGGCCTCACACTTGTCGAAGAAGAACTCACCCGACCCGACGAGTCAGCCCTTGCGAATCCTCTTGAAGCACTGAAAAACGAAGTGCTCCCCGGCGGATACGTCGTGAAAAAGCGGCTCGGATCCGGTTCGGTTTCCATCGTTTATCTGGTGGATCTCAATGGCGACGAGCAAGTGCTCAAAGTCGCCCGGGCCAGCCAATACAACGCCCGCATCAAGGAAGAGTTCGTGGTACTTCAGACCATTCAGGAAAAAGTCCGCTCGCGCATCGTGGTCGCGCCCTTCAAGTGGTTGGATTTCGGCGAACTCGTCGGCTTCACCATGGAATGCGCCGGCGAGAAAACCCTCGCCCGCTACTTGCGTGAGGAAGGCAGGCTGGACCTCACCTACCTCCAGCGCTTCGGCGACGACCTCCTCCGCACCATTCGCGGACCTCGACGACGCCGGCGGCATCGCACACCGCGACCTCAAGCCCGAGAACATGGGCATCCGCACCCCCGGCAAGAAACAGAACCAACTTTGCCTGTTTGATTTCTCCCTCTCCAAGGTGTCCCCGGAAGACATCAGCGTGGGCACCCCCGGCTACCTCGATCCCTTCATCTCCGAGCGCAAGGTTAAGCGCTGGGACATCAGTTCCGAATGCTTCTCCGCCGCCATGACGCTTCACGAAATGGCCACCGGTGTGTTGCCCACCTGGGGTGAGGGCAAGAACATTGATCCGGCGTCCATCCGGGCCGAAATGACCATCCTGCCCGAGCGTTTCGACCCCGACCTGCGGGATCGCTTCGTCCGTTTCTTCGAAAAAGCCCTGCGCCGCGATCATCGTCAGCGTTTCGACAACCCGGACGAAATGCTCAAGGCGTGGAGCGACGTCTTCGCCACCATCGACGATCGGAAGAAAAGCCGGACCGCCCACCCGTCCGAAGACGAACTCGAACCCGGAGGCCTTCAGCGCGCCGCCACCCAGTGGCTGCTCGTCCGCTTGGAGAGCTATTTTCACGAAGGCAGCCGCGTGAGCGAGCGCAAGGACGGCTTCGATCCGGCCGCTCACGGCTTCACCGCCGCCAGCCGACCGCACCTTGTTAGCGCCCAACAACTCGCCGAGGTCGTTCAAGCGGATCCGCTTTTCCTCGAAGTCGCCGAGTGTCTGGAAGGCAACAGCGGATTCTCCGTCTCCGCGCTTGTCCAGCGTTTGGTCGAGGCCGAGGCCGTGCCGACTCTCCCCCGCGACCGCTACAAAGACGGCGGACTGCGAAATCGCCAAGATTGGGAAGAGACTTGGCGACTACAACGCCATGAAGACGCTGTTGAAGCAGAGGTCAGAAGTCAAAGGCCAGAGGTCAACGAAGAGATTTTGAAACCGGTGATCCGCAAGGCGCAGTTGGAGAAAGTCGGCGACATCCCCGTTCCCCCCAAATATGGCAACCCGGATTTCAAGAATACCAGTTTCTGGAAACTCCGCGGCAAGCTCGACGTGCCTAAGGAGCGCTGGATCAGCTACCCCGGTGCCGAGCGTGATGGCGACACGTCTTCTCTCATTGCCTGGGCCGGATGGAACCACCTCCAGCAGGCGCAAGCGCTCGCCGAGTATTTCCTCGACGCCAAGGACGCCCACGGTTGGCCGACCGCCAAATTGAAACCCCAGCTCGCCGCCCTGGCAGATCTCCTCCCTTGGCTCAAACAATGGCACAACACGTTTGATCCCAACTACGGCATGGGCCTCGGCGATTACTTCCAAGGTTTTCTTGAGGAACAGTGCCGGGCGCTGGAAATGACCTTTCAAGAAGTGAATGCCGTGAGGTTCGAGGCTGCGGAAGCGGTCGCCCGCCCGCCCGCAGACAGGCGAAGAAAAGGACGGCGAATAAGGATGAGCCGTGATCGGAGCGCCGACATGCTGTCGGCTGACGGGACGGCGACATTCTGTCGCCTGGATTCTGAAGAGGGAACGCCGGACAGAATGTCCGCTTTCCGCCAGCGTGCAGAATGCACGCGCTCCGTATAAACCGAGAAAGAGAAATGAACCGCAGATAAACGCAGATGGACATTGATTTTAATAAACTTATGAAGAATTTAACTCTCACCCAGTGGGTAAAATGCCAAGTATTCATAACTCTCTGATTATCTGTGTTAATCCGCGTTTATCTGCGGTTCTATTTTCCTCTTTAGGATAAAATACCACGGCGATCAAGCTAGGGAGAGCCACAAAAATAGTTTGTAAACCATGACATTTAGGGCTTGTACACCATATCTAGTGGTCACATCATGGCCGGATGCCTCGCAATCCTAACAAATCCGACTGGTCTAGCGGCTTACCCGCCTGCATCGCTTCGTTCTCTGTCATTGAAGACCCGCGCACGGGCGGTAACAAACGGCATCATTTCGGCGAAGTGCTTTTCATGGC